>JBATTW010000501.1:0-9842 GCA_049670805.1 Bacteroidota bacterium | reverse complement strand
GTTACTCCTCCATCCCCGGTGTCCCCGGCGGCGATTCTCTCCATGAAATGAAGGCCCGAGAAGGCATCCTTTGCGTAGAACACCGACCCGGCATATTTCCCCCGGAGATCCTCTTCAGCGTACCGGCGCGTGAGGGCGGCTCCCCCAAGGACCACCGGGAGTTTCATTCCCCGCTCGTTCATGACTTCCAGGTTCTCTTTCATGATAAGGGTGGATTTCACGAGGAGGCCGCTCATGCCGATCGCGTCCGCGGCCTCCTTCTCCGCGGTTTGCAGCATGGTGTCAATCGGGCACTTGATGCCGAGGTTCACCACACGATAGCCGTTGTTTGTCAGTATGATATCGACCAGGTTCTTCCCGATGTCATGAACATCACCTTTGACCGTCGCAAGCACCATCACGCCTTTCGACCTTGTCTTCGCCTTGTCCATAAACTGCTCGAGGTACGCCACTGCGGCCTTCATCACCTCCGCTGACTGTAACACGAACGGGAGTTGCATCTGGCCGCTCCCGAACAGATCCCCCACGACTTTCATCCCCTCCAGGAGAATGGTGTTGATGATATCGATAGCCGTGTAATCCTGGAGCGCGTCGTCGAGGTCTGCTTGCAGCCCTACCCTGTCTCCGTCTATGACACGGTGTTTCAACTTCTCCTCGACGCTCGCGGTCTCGGGCGCCGGCGCCTTCGGCTCTGTTTTCTTGCCGGCATAATATGCCATCAACTCCAGCAGCGGATCATAGACGAGCTTTCGCTGGGTGCCGTCCGCGCTCATGAGGAGATCTCCTCAAAACGTCTTTCGTCAAATATAAGTTGGCGGCAAATTTCTCTGCCACGATCATCGATCTTGTAGAGAGGCATGATCTTCGCGGCGTGTACTATTGCCATGTCAAGGCCCGCCTCGAGGGCGTGGTGAAGGAACACACTGTTGAGAACATGTCGCGCCGCCGGCGCGAGTCCGAAGGAGATGTTGCTCACCCCGAGAATCGTCTTTACGCCCGGCAACTCCTTTTTGAAGAGACGTAGTGCCTCCAGAGTTTCAACACCGGCGCGTCGAAACTCCTCGTCACCGGAACCCAGCGTGAAAGTCAGGGCGTCCAGAATCAGATCGTGGGGCCTCATCCGGTACTTCCCGACAACCAGGTCGTACAACCGTTTTGCTATGTCCAGCTTGTCCCCCGCCGTCTTTGCCATTCCACGCTCATCGATGGTCAGGGCAATGACCGCCGCCCCGTACTTCTTGCAGAGAGCAACCACCTCACTGACCCGGCCCTCTCCGTCCTCCAGGTTGATCGAGTTCACGATTGCCTTTCCCCCGATCAACTGGAGCGCTTCCTCGATGACGGGCGCCTCGGTGGAGTCGATGACTATGGGGAGCGGAACCTGTGTGTTAAAGCGTGTGATGATCTCCCGCATGTCACGCGCCTCATCCCGTCCGACAAAGGCAGCACAGACATCAATGAGATGCGCCCCTTCCTTCACCGCATCGCGACCCATGGCAACGATCGCCTCCCAGTCTTCTTGCGCAAGCAGTTCACGAAAGAGCTTGCTTCCATTCGCATTGGTTCGCTCTCCGATCAGGACGGGGGGAGGATCCACGTGCAGGGGAACCGCTTGATACAGGCTTGACACGCTCGGGATGAAATCAGCCTCCCTCCCCCGCGGGGAGAGCCCGCCTACCGTTTCGGCAAGTAGCGCAATGTGGCCTTCCGTGGTCCCGCAACACCCGCCGACGATGTTTACCCCGAGATCTTTGACGAAGTGGGCGAGAAATGAGGTCAGTTCTTCGGGTGAGAGCGTGTACCTGGCCTGTCCTCCGACATTTTCCGGTAGACCGGCGTTTGGCATGACGAATATCGGTTTTGGACTGCTGGCGGAGAGTCCACGAATGTGATCTGACATCTCCTTGGGACCTGTCGCGCAGTTCACCCCGATCACGTCGATGTCAAAAGGCTCCAGCGTCACAAGCGCAGCGGAAACCTCCGTCCCGAGCAACATCGTCCCCGTCGTTTCGATCGTCACAGAAACGACGATCGGTACACGTCTGCGCATATCCTCAAAACATTCAAAGATCCCGACGAGAGCGGCCTTTGCCTGAAGGATATCCTGGCACGTCTCGAGGCAGAGGAGATCGACATCCCCGTCCAGAAGCCCTCTCGCCTGGTCACGGTAGGAGGCGGCCATGGCCCCGAAGGTGGTGTGCCCCAGCGAGGGAAGCTTTGTCGTCGGTCCCATAGATCCCGCCACAAAACGTGGCCTCGCGGGAGACGAGTACTCGCGCGCCATTCGCTTCGCGATCCGGGCAGCGGCAAGAGTGATCTCGTACGAACGGTCAGCAAGATCATACTCCGCAAGGACAAACGACGACGATCCAAACGTATTCGTCTCGATGACATCGCAACCGGCGTCGAGATAGTCCCCGTGAACCTTCTCCACGGCTGAAGGCCTGGAGACGGAGAGGTACTCGTTGCACCCGTTGAGGTCCTCTCCGCCGAAGTCATCAGCACTCAGGTTCTGACTCTGGAAATGGGTTCCCGTCGCCCCGTCGAAGACAATGATCTTCTCTTTCAAAAGATCCAGAAACTTGCTGTTCACGGCATGTTCCTCTTCGCCTCGTAGTACTGTTCCATCATGTCACGCACGATCCGGGCTGCAGGCAAAACCTCCCGGATGAGCCCGGAGCTCTGCCCTGCCTCGATTGCACCCTCATCGGTATCTCCTTCGAATATCCCGACCCGTTCCCGCTTCTCCCCAAGGAGCTCTTCCAGCTCTTCCCTGCCGGCCCCCTCCCGCTCAGCCTCCATGGCCCGCAGCGCGAACGGCGTCTTGATAAGCCTGGTCGGTACCAGCTTTTTGAGCGTCAGGACGGTATCCCCGTCCCGGGCCTCGACGACAGCCCTCTTGTAGTTCTCATGGGCCGAGGACTCCACTGATGCCGCAAATCGCGTGCCCACTTGCACCCCATCCGCGCCCAGAGCCATCGCTGCGGCCATGGTCCGGCCTTCGGCAATCCCTCCCGCGGCAATAACGGGGATTCCGGCCACATCCGCGACCTGCGGGACCAGAGCCAGAGTGGTTGTCTCGTCCAGCCCGTTGTGACCACCCGCTTCGAAGCCCTCAGCCACGACACCATCGCACCCGGCGCTCCGCGCTTTCTCAACATGCCTCACCGCCGCAATGACGTGTATGACTGTGCACCCAGCGTTCTTGAGCTCTTCAGTGAACTTCACCGGATGACCCGACGACGTGAACACGATCCTGACACCCTCCTCGATCGTCACACGGACAAGCTCCACCGCGTCTCTTCGCGAAAGCGGGATATTCACCCCAAACGAACGCTCGGTGTTTGCCCTCGCCTTCCGAATCTGTTCCCGAAGCAGATCGGCCCCCATCGAACCCGCCCCGATCAACCCGAGACCACCCGCCTCAGAAACGGCAACGGCGAGCTTGCTGCCCGCCGTCCATACCATCCCGGCCTGTATGATGGGATATCGAATGCGAAAAAGCCGGGTCACACGGGTTTCGAGCGGATCCGGCCAGCCGGACCGCCGTTCATCTTTCATTCTTCAGTTTTTCGAAATGGATTGGCTTATGATGTCCGAAACAAACGTAAACGAGTAGACAGCAAGACCGTTGTCGCGTGCTCCGAGTCGCAGGACATGCGCGCCAAATTCTCTGTTCCTTACGATATTGTAGAGTCTCGCCTCACTGACAACTACGACGCTCGTCCCGTCCGGCTTGATCCGGACCTCCCCGCCCCTGTTCTCTTCGGTCAGGAACCGATCGTCCTGCTGAACGATCAATTCGACCGGTGGCCGGTCCTCGGACTGGAGAACCGCATTCACTTCCAGGGCGGCATAGGGAAGGATCAGTCGACACGGGATGCCCGCCTCGGCTCTATTCAGGACCGTATCGCGCGTGCACAACCATGCCCCTTCCAGGTAGAATCTTCCATTAACGTAGATACCGGGGTCCTCGTACCGGGAAGTGGATTCCGGAATCTGTCCCTCTACATTGCCAACGCTCCCTCGCTGGTAACCGGCAAAGAGCTCGGGACTGGCCTTGTAGCAGGCCACACCCGGCATGTCTGCCTGCCGAAGAGGTGTCATTGACTCGGGAAGCTCCTCGGGCACGCTTGCACCGCTAAGCAATGCCCTGATCTCCCGCTCGAAACGGATGTACCCACCTCCGCCATCCAGCTGGCAACGGACAAACCCCTCCCTGTCGACGAGAACAAGCGTCGGCCACACGGTGTTGCCATAGTGGGACCAGAGCCGATAACCGTTGTCCATGACAACAGGGAACTCCACATCCAGCCGACGAACCGCCTGCCAAACAGCGTCACGCTCGCTCCCGAAGGCGAATTTGGGCGTATGGATTCCCACAACGACCAGACCGCACGGGCGGTACCGGCTGTGCCACTCACGCACATACTGGAGCGCATACAGGGAAGCACTGCAGGCGAAGTCCCAGAAAAGAAGCAGCGCCACCTCTCCCCCTGTCGCCGCCTCGGGCAGAGGGTCGCTATTGAGCCAATGATCACCGCAGACCTCTATTGCCTCGAGGGCTCGCGGCGGATATTCCTTTAGATTCATAAGAAAAATATATCCAAACGGTGTCTGAATAGCAATCCAGGGGGATGCAATCCTATCCTATCATGATGCTGTATTTCGCACTTCGGCGGGGTGTCTGGCGTCACGTTTCTGAAGCGGGGAGCTCCTCCTCATTCTGTCATCGCCCGGGTGACCTCCGCCTCGTTGAGGAGCAGAAGAGAATTGTGATCAGCTCCGGCCAGTTCGACATATCGGATGAGAGACGGAAATTCTGTCGCAAGCCGGCGGCCCATCTCCACGGGAATCACCTCATCCCTCCTGCCGTGGATTATGACGACCAGGGGCGGTGACGGTGATGCCACAATCTCCTTCAACCGGGCGACATTGTCGTAATCATGTCTGAGCAGACGCGAGAGAGGGTCGCCCACGGCCTTCCGCGCCATGGCACGCAGGGTCGTAAAAGGAGCCAGAAGGACAAGCCGGGAAACGTCCCGCCGGGCAGCAATCTGAAGCGCGGCAGCAGCTCCAAGCGAATGACCGAGCAGATGCAACGGGGGGAGCCCCTCGGCGCCGCGAGAGGTGAGACGAGCATGATACTGTTCCAGCAGCTTCTCAGAGGACTCGCGAATGCTCCGTGGCGAGGCCTTCCCCTCACACTTACCGAATCCCGGGTAGTCAACCAGAAGAAAGGCCGCCCGTTGGTCCGGATAGCGGGACACGAAGTCCATCCAATCCAGAGCCAGAGACGCGTTCCCGCCGAAGGCTACCCAGAGGCGCTCCGGGGGGCCTGGGGCCGGATCCCGGGGAGGGACGAGGAATGCCACCTGCTCACCGTCGGTTGTGTGGTAGCGGATCTCCTCCACTCCCGCAGGGAGATCGGTGGCAGCGTAGCTCCGGGCGCGATATATCAGTGAGTGCTGAAACGCGTAGAGCAAGAGCACTATCGCACCACAGAAAAGAAGAAAGATGGCAACAGGTAGCACAGAAGACCCCGCGTTATACGAGCGAATCAACATGGCTGCATGACATTACCCCCGCGGGTCCCTCCCCCGCCCTTCAATGATGACGACAAACTCTCCCTTGAGCTTCTTGGGAGAGAGCTGACGGTAAAGTTCCGATGCCGTTCCGTAGAAGATCCTCTCATCGGGCATCGTCAGTTCAAATGCGAGACAGATCCTCCGCGTGTCACCAAATATCTCGGCAAGGTCACGCAGCAAGGGGATGAGGCGGTACGGTGTATCCATCAGGACGATGGTCTTCTTCTCCTGCTGCAGACGCCGGAGCTCCGCCCGGCGCCGCTCCTTCTTCGGCGAGAGCCACCCGTAGAAGAGGAACTGATCGAGGGGGAAACCGGAGACGATCAGGGCCGGCATGAGGGAGGAAGCTCCGGGAACGGGGACAAGTCTGATCCCGTTCTTGATCGCCTCGTGAACCAGGAGTCTCCCGGGATCCGAGAAGACAGGCGTCCCCGCGTCGGATACCAGAGCGATACTCTTCCCGTTGCGAAGGTGCTGCAGAAGGGTATGGGTGGCAGCCTGTTCGTTGTGCTCGGTGAGCGAACTGACAGGCTTCTGGATATTGAATCGGCGTAGCAGCCGCTCTCCTTCCCTGCGCTCCTCATACACGACCAGGTCCACAGACGAGAGGACGTTCACAGCCCTGAACGTCATATCCTCATAGTTCCCAATCGGGGTAGCGACGAGATAGAGCGTGCCGGCCATAGAGTGCACTCACACGCGCTCTGGTATCTGGCGGGTAGCAGCCCAGGAGCGCCACTCTTCGTACCCGGCAATCATGAGCGCCGTTGCCGGGACCGCGATGAGCATCCCGATGAATCCAAGGAAGTACCCGAAGACGAGGAGAGAGAATATCAGCAGGACCGGGTGGAGTCCGACCTGTCCGCCGATGATCCTGGGCTCGAGGACAGAAGCCTGAACGATCTTCTGAGAGAGATACAGCACGGTGACACCGATTACCCTCGCGACTGCCGGTTCACCGCTGAACAGCGCGACAAGAGCGGAGACGATAAGACTCACGATAAGGCCGACGTACGGGATCAGCGTCAGGAGACCCGTCATGATACCCAGAACCAGCGGATACCGCACACCCATGGCCCAGAGACCGACAGTGGCAATGATCCCCTGTATGACGGCCACAACCACCATTCCGCGAAAATAACGCCCCATCAATCCGTCAACCACGAGCCCGAGATGGATAATCCGCTCGCGTTGAGGATCCGGAAAGAGCGTCCAGAAGCGATCCAGGATCACCCGGAAATCCTTCAGAATATAGAACACGAGGACGGGGATGATGACCACGTTGATGACATGCATCGCCAGGGATGAGATGCTGCTGACCACACCCAAAACACCTTCAAAGAGAGATTTCAGGACCTGTGCCAGGCCGGGGGTCAGCTGCTGCCTGATCAACCCCTGTATGGCATCGACCGGCATCCCAAAATCGGCCAGAACCTCAAAAACCTCGCCCGAATTGAGAAGTGTTACGGCTTCGCTCGCAATGGTTCGAACACCAACGAGGATCTCCTGAAACTGGTCGATTGCCACGGGCATGACGAACAGCGTCACCGTCACCACAACCCCCACGAACAGAAGGACGGCAATCAAAGACGAGAGGCTCCTGTGAACTCTCCGACCCTCCAGATAGGTGACAAACGGGTTGATGATGTAGGCGAAAATGAAAGCGAGGATAAACGGTGTGAGAATCCCACGGATCGAATAGAAGAACCAGATCGCAAACAACACGACCGACAGCCACATGAGCCGCCGGGGAAGCGGCGCCTCCCTCAGCGGGTAAAGGAGATAGATCAGACCCGCAATGATGACGAATGGCGAGAGAACACTGTGGACCGTATAACTGAGACCGGCAAGCAGGAAGACGGCCGTTATCAGAATGATTGTCTCGGTCACCGTGCGGGGAATGACCGGATGATGGACCCCGGAAGAGACCCCGGGACTGCCCGGAGGATTCTGCTCCTGGGTCTTCCGTTTCTTCCCTGTTCCCATGCTCAGGTTCCGGTGTGCCCGAAACCACCCGCCCCGCGACCGGTGGTATCGAGCTCTTCCACGACTTCCCAGGATGCGCGGGAGGTGCGCGAGACAACGAGCTGTGCAATGCGGTCCCCGCGTTTCACAACGAAATCCTGCTTCCCGAAGTTGGTAAGTATGACTTTCACTTCGCCGCGATAGTCTGCGTCGATCGTACCCGGGCTGTTCAGAATCCCCACCTGATGTTTGAGCGCAAGCCCGCTGCGGGGGCGTACCTGGGCCTCAAATCCGGGAGGGAGGGCTATGGCAAAGCCGGTCGGTATGAGAACCGTCTCGCCGGCCCGGACAACCTGCTCCCGGTCGACAGAAGCGCAGAGGTCCATGCCTGCCGAGTGCTTCGTTGCATAGGTGGGAAGCGGGAGGTCCGAGCGTGACTTGTCGATCCTGGTAATGCGGATGCTCAGCTCTGATGACATGGTGCAATATACCCCAACACGGATCGAGAATCAAAGGCGAGATGACCGCGCTACGCTGCGACAGTCGGCTCCGGCACGCCGGAGGCAGGCTCCTTCACCCGTTTTTCGAACTCATCTCTAAAACGCTCAATCATGCTCTGCACCGGCCACGCCGCGGCATCGCCGAGGGCGCAGACGGTGTTTCCTTCAATATTGTTTGCGATATCCAGAAGAAGATCGATGTCCGCTGCCGTCGCCTCGTGGTCCACGAAGCGCTTCAGAATCTTGAACATCCAGCCTGTCCCTTCTCGACACGGCGTGCACTGACCGCACGACTCATGATGGTAGAAGTGTGTAATACGGGCGATCACTCGTATCAGATCGGTGTTCTCGTCCATCACGATCAGACCCGCTGTTCCGACCGAAGACCCGGCGGCAACGAGACCATCGGCATCCATGGTGACCCCTTCCAGCGCATCCCCGCGAATGATCTTGGTGGATGAACCTCCCGGGATAACGGCCTTGATCTTCTTGTCCCCGGGAACGCCTCCTGCGTACTTCTGAATGATCTCCGTCAGCAGCACGCCAGTGGGCATTTCGTACACACCGGGTTTGTTCACGTGACCGCTCACCCCGACGAGGAGCGGACCGGGATGCTTTGGATTTCCGATCTTCGCATATGCTTCCCCGCCCAGCCGGAGGATGACGGGTATGTTGGCGATGGTCTCCACGTTGTTGATCGTCGTCGGGCATCCCCACAGACCATTCTGCGCGGGGAACGGGGGCTTGACCCGGGGATACCCTCTCTCTCCTTCGATCGAGTTCATCAGTGAGGACTCTTCCCCGCAGATATACGCACCCGCGCCTCTGTGGATGGTGAACTCGATATCGACGTTCGAGTCCAGAATGTTCTTTCCCAGGTACCCCTTCGCGTACGCTTCATCAACGGCCTTCTGCACCATCCGGATCCACTTGATGTACTCTCCCCGAACGTAGAGGTATGCCATTCCTGCACCCATGGCACGGGCGGCAATGACGGCCCCCTCTATCATGAGGTGAGGATTAAATTCGAAGATCTGCCTGTCCTTGAACGTTCCCGGTTCACTCTCGTCCCCGTTCACGCAGAGATACTTGGGCTTGTCGGTCTTCTTTGGCATAAAAGACCATTTCAACCCCGCGGGGAAGCATGCCCCGCCCCGTCCGCGGAGATTGGATTTCTTCACCTCCTCGATGATATCGTCTGGTTGCATCTCGAGAGCCTTCCGGAGCATCGCGTATCCGCCGTGGGCCTCGTACACATCGATCCTGTGGAGATCGGGAACGGGTGGAAGGAGGAGAGGTTCCATATTACTTCAACTCCGCGAGAATCTTGTCAATCTTGTCCACGTCCAGGTTCTCATAGTATTCGTCCCCGACCTGCATGGCAGGGGCGGTGCCGCAGGAGCCGAGGCATTCAGCCTCGACGAGCGTGAATCTCTTATCCGGGGTGGTTTCGCCCGGTTTGATATGCAATCTGCTTTCAATGTGCTCCAGAATCCGGTCGCTGTTTCTCAGCATACACGAAACGTTCGTGCACACCTCGATCTTGTGACGCCCGACCGGCTGCTTGTTGAACATCGTGTAAAACGTCACAACCCCGAAAACGTGGTGCTCGGGTATCCCCAGAATGCCAGCCACATACGTCATCCCCTCCTCCGAGATCCAGCCGTGCTCCTCCTGGAGCATCCAGAGGACCTCGAGAACGAGGGCCTGCGGCTTCTGGTAGCGCTGTTTCAGCTCTTCGATCCGCTTCAAATGGGCTTCAGATAGCATGGTGTGATCTCACTCGGGT
>JBATTW010000500.1:0-5223 GCA_049670805.1 Bacteroidota bacterium | reverse complement strand
ATCTCCCGGTTTTCCTTCCACGAGCCCTTTTGACTCGATTGCTGCAATATTCCGTGGAGGCAGGTACTTTCGAATCACGGGGTACGCCAGTTCGATCTCCCGGACCTCGTCATCGGCCAGGGGGGCGCCTCGCCATCCGGCAAGGCAACAACACGCGCCTCTGCAGACCTGGAGGTCACACGAGAAGCTGGCTTCCCGCAGCGCCCTTTCTATGACGGTGTTTCCGACTACAAACACCGGGCCATCCACGTTTCCATCAGCTGAAAAATACGACTTTTTTGATCGAAAACAAAAGGTCTTTTTCAGGAGGGGTCAGGTGCGGGCAAAGAGCTTCCCCGGGGATTGATGCACGAGACCTTTCAGCTCCAGCGAGAGGAGCTGGACAAGCAGGTCGGAAGACGATCCGTTGCACCTGTACGCGAGTTCATCGATATGAGTGGGGTGTTCATCAATTGCATCCAGAACCCGTCGTTCGGACGGCGTGAGGGCCGGTTCCGGTATCGGCCCGGGACGAGGGAGTTGTCGCAGGAACCCGTCCAGACGCGGACCCAGTTCCTGGAGGAGGTCGTCAACGCTCTCGACGAGCATTGCTCTCCCGTTCTTGATGAGGAAGTTCGTGCCGCTTCGGCTCGTGCCTGTCACCGGACAGGGGACGGCGAATACCTCCCGGTTCTGGTCAAGGGCCATCCCGGCTGTGATCATGGCGCCACCGTCCACTCCGGTTTCCACGACCAGCGTTCCCAGTGTCATTCCGCTGATGATCCTGTTCCGGCGGGGAAAATTCTTGGCGTCCGGTCTTGCACCCATGTCAAATTCGGAGAGGATTGCACCCCCCTGGAGAATGCGTCCGACCAGCCTGAGGTTCTCGGGAGGGTAGACGACATCGACACCCGATCCGATAACCGCGACCGTGCGCCCGCGCAACCCCACCGTCGCGCAGTGGGCGTGCGTGTCAATGCCCCTTGCGAGCCCGCTTACCACGGTGATCCCCCTTCCCGCAAGCTCCCTGGCGAACCGTTCGGTGATCTTTGCGCCATAGGCGGACGGGCGTCGTGTCCCGACGATGGCGATCGAGTACGCATCGGCGGGTAGAAGCGTGCCCCGTACGAAGAGGTATGGTGGCGGGTCATAGATCGTTCGGAGATTCTCAGGGTAACCGGTGTCCCACAGCGTGAGGATGCTTCCGCCGGTCTTCTTCAGCCGGGAGAGCTGGTTATCGATGAGGAGCCGGGCGCTCCGGCCCTCCGGGCTCGAGGGAAAGCGGGTGATGGCGGTAGCGGTCTTCCTGTTGATACCTGAGGCATCGAGCAGGGTTCTTGCTCTGGAACGGAGGATGAGCTCGGGGTCGCCAAAATGGGACACGAGCTGTGTGATTCTCCGGGGTCCGACGCCTGGAACCCTGGAGAGGAGGAGGAGGCTCCTGACGTCGACGGGCATAGAAGGGGTCTCTCCGATGGATCTCCCTGTGGCGGCGGGGTGCGAACCCTCCCACCATAGAGTACTAACATCGGACGGCGGGTTTTCCGAGGTGGAATTTTGCGTTATGGAGGGGAGAGTGAGGCGGCGATTCTGTCGGAGAATTCCGTCACGAGTGACCGGGCCTGGGCTTCGGTCTTCGCCTCGGCGATGATCCGGATGATCGGCTCGGTGTTGGATCGTCGCAGGTGGAGCCAGTGCTCCGGGAAGTCCACCTTGAGCCCGTCGTCCGTGTTGACCTTCCCACTGCTCTCCAGGCTGTGTTGGAGGGTTTCCAGGACGGAATCCGTCGGGCGTGTGTGGATTTCGATCTTCCCTTTTGCGATCGCGTACTGGGGGAGCGTTGCTTTGAGCTGGGAGAGCGGCATCTTCGCGTCGGCCAGGAGCTGGAGGAGGAGACCGATGCCGACAACGGCGTCCCGACCGAGGTGAACAGCAGGCAGGATGACACCCCCGCTTCCCTCTCCGCCGATGACCGACCCCAGTTCCTTCATCCGTTTTGCCACGTTGATTTCTCCCACAGGCGTCCGGACCACACGGGCGCCGAATCCAGCGGCGATATCGTCGACGGCACGGGTCGTGGAGAGGTTGACGACCACCGTCGGCGGACTCTCTTCTGAGTGGGGACCTCGAGTTGCCTCCCTTCCGAGGACAAAACGGACCGCCGACGCTATCGTGTATTCCTCACCGTATGGTTCCCCCCGTTCGGTGATCAGGACGAGTCGATCCACGTCCGGATCAACCGCAATGCCCAGATCCGCACCGCGGGACTTCACCAGCGTGGCGAGCTCGGTGAGGTTCTCGGGAACAGGCTCGGGCGAATGGGAGAATATGCCGCTGACATCGCAGTTGACATCCGTCACCCAACAGCCGAGTTCCTCGAGGAGCGTCGGGATGATGAGACCGCCGGCCGCATTGATGCAGTCGAGGACGACGTTGAATCTCCGTGACCGGATCGACTCGATGTCCAGGTACGGGAGGTCGAGAAGTGCATCTATGTGTTTGCGCAGCCAGCTCGTGTCGTCGGTGTATCGCCCGAGCTTGTTCCAGGGGGCGTACTCCGGTGACGTGTCGGCCAGGACCAGGAGCTCGCGATTCTCTTCGGCATCCAGGAACATCCCGCTGGCCCCGATGAATTTCAGGCCGTTCCATTGAATGGGGTTGTGACTCGCGGTGATGGAGATACCACCGGCGGCCCCTTCCCGCTCCACGGCGAGCTGGATAGTGGGCGTCGGGCAGATCCCGAGGTTGCGGACATGAACCCCTGTCGCCTGGAGTGATGCCGAAACGGTGTCTGCGAAGATCCGGCCGGAGATTCTGCCGTCCCTCCCGATGATCACGGTTGGGGGTGCGTCGGGGCTTCGCTGCTTGCAGTAGGAACCAAAACCTGCCGCGTAGCGAGTGACCACTTCCGGGGTGAGGGACTCTCCCACGATTCCCCGTATCCCGGAGATGCTGACCATCAATGACATAGCTGCCGGACCTCTTCTTCCTTTCGGAAACTTCGCGAAAATGTAGCGAAGGCCAAAGTGATATGCAAGAAGCGGGCCAGTCTTGATAGTCTGGGTCGAAATGGTTACGTTTCGGCAGATGCTGACCGAGGAAGAAAAGCGAGCACTGCTCAGCATAGCCCGTGCGTCTATACTGCGGGCTCTCAAGGCGGGTCCCGCAGGTTCCGGCGGAAGTCCCGGTCAGCCGGCAGAGACTGGGTCCCGGGAGCTCACAGGGAATCTGGCAAAGCCCGGTGGGGCCTTTGTGACGATCAAGCTTGGTGGGCTCCTCCGCGGTTGTATCGGGTATATCGAATCGTCTCTCCCGGTCGGAGCGGTTGTCGCAGAGGTGGCTGAAAAGGCCGCTTTGGAAGATCCCCGATTTCCGCCTCTGACCTTCGCCGAGGCGGAGACGATGGAGGTGGAGGTCTCTGTCCTCTCGCCTCTGAATCCCGTTGCCGACATCGAGGAGATCCAGGTGGGCGTCCACGGTTTGGTGCTGGAGCTGGGAAAAAACCGTGGACTTCTGCTTCCGCAGGTTGCAGCCGAATACGGATGGGACCGCCGGGCCTTTCTGGAACACACGGCTAGGAAGTCCGGCCTCCCGCCGAATGCCTGGGAGGACCCCAGGGCAAAGATCTATCTCTTCAGTGCACACGTTGTCCGGGAGGGATACCATGAATAGCTCTGAGCAGGTTCGGGAGTGTGCTGTGTGTGGCTCGTTCTATCCTTCGGATCCTGCGGTGCTGAAACGTCAGGTCATTTCGTTTCTCGGGACCGGACCGGAAGAGAGCGAAGTCGGCTCGGTCCGGGGCTTGCTCTCGCCCCATGCGGGGTACGAGTATTCGGGGCAGACCGCGGGTGCGGTGTACAGACGTTTGCGGGGTACGCGATACGGCACCGTTGTCGTCGTCTCACCCAGCCACCGGGAGTTTTTCGACGGCATCTCGCTCTATTCGGGTGATGCCTACGCGACGCCGCTGGGCAGGGTGCGCGTCAACGCAGACCTGCGGGAAAAGCTTCTCGCGTCATGCCCGCATGCACGCTCCTCGGAAGAAGGGCACGGTGAGGAGCACGCGATCGAAGTGCAACTTCCGTTCCTCCAGGAAGTGCTCAAGGAGTTCACCATCCTCCCGATTGTCATGGGACATCAGAAACGGGAGTATTGCTACTCCCTGGGGGAGGCTCTGGGAAAGACCCTGAAGGACGAAAACGCCCTGCTGGTGGCCAGCACCGATCTCTCGCACTACCATCCGGCGAAAGACGCAGACCGTCTGGACAGTGTGTTCATCGAAGACGTGAAGAACGCTGACTACGGCCAGTTGATGGATGATCTGGAAGACAACAAGACCGAAGCCTGTGGTGGAGGGCCCACTGTTGCGGTTCTCATTGCTCTCCACACACTAAAGGCGACGCGGGTGAAGGTAGTTCATCACTGCAATTCCGGGGATGTAACGGGAGATCGAGGCAGTGTTGTCGGGTATCTTGCTGCAGTGGCATATGCCTGACCGAACCAGGAAGAGGCCTCAGCGACGGCTCCGGATTGCGATTGTGGGTGGGGGGAAAGTCGGGTCCGTTCTGGGACGAATTCTCCTTGAAGAGGGTTGCGCGATCAGCGCGGTTGTGTCTCGTACCCCGGCTTCGGCGAGACGTGCAGGCCGGTTTCTGAACTGCACGAACACCGGCACGTCGCTGGATGCCATTCCCGCGGATACCGATCTGCTCTTCATCACGACTCCTCACAGTGCCGTTGAAAGTGTGGCCCGTGCCCTGGCCGCCCAACCGGCCCTCAGGTTTCCGCGGCTGGCGGCGTGTCACGCTTCAGGGATGTTGACTGCCGTCGCACTCCTTCCCCTGGAGAACCGAGGAACCACAGTGTTTTCGTTTCACCCGCTGCAGACCTTTCCCCGGGACTTCCCTCCCGCCAAGATATCAGCCCGCGGCATTACCTACGGAGTTGACGGATCCCCGGAAGGCGTCCGGTATGCAAGACGGCTTGCGAGGATACAGGGAGGAAGCGTTCTGGAAGTACCTCCGGAGTTGCGATCGTTCTATCACGCCGCGTGCGTTGTTGCTTCGAACCACCTCACGACACTTCTGTGGGTCCTGGAGAGGATGTTCTCTCACCTGGGGACCGGTGAACGGGATTTCATCCGGGTGTTTCGCCCCATCATCCATGCGACTCTGGAAAATATCGAAAGAACCTCGCCTGCGTCCGCCATGAGCGGTCCCGTTGCCCGGGGAGGGGTGGAGACGG
>JBATTW010000499.1:0-2571 GCA_049670805.1 Bacteroidota bacterium | reverse complement strand
CGTCCACGACCACGGCTTCAACAATGTGAGCACATATGGAAATCTCCTCCGGCTGATGCAGGAGGGGAAGATACCGCAGAACGACTGGGAAGAACGGTTCTATGCCCTCGCGCTCAAGGTGAGCGGAGCGGTTCAGGCGTCACGGTGGACGGATCTGGGAGAGAACGGAGGGTACATCTGTTCCTTCAACGGGCCCCACTCCCTCTTCGCAGACACGGTGAGGTCGCTCCGATCTCTGGCCATCGCTCACCAGCTGGGACACGCTCTCATGGGCGAACGAGACCAAAAGGTCTCTCTCCTCGCCCGACTCGTGCAGCATGCGAAATCCACCGCCCGCTACAACGTCTACTTTGGTGAGGGGAGGGATGCGTACGATGTTCGCGGCCGGGTCGCGCACGAATCGATCTTCAACACAAATGACGGCTCCTACCGGTGCCCGAGCACGCAGCAGGGATATTCCCCCTTTTCTACCTGGACGAGGGGGCTTGCCTGGATCCTCTGCGGGTATGCGGAGCAGCTCGAATTCCTCTCCACTCTTCCACCCGTCTCCTTTGATGGGGTTGGTGAGAGGGATGCGATCATAGCCCTGTTTCTCCGGACCGCGGAAGCTGCCGCCGACTACTACATCCAGAGCTCACCCACCGATGGTATGCCCTACTGGGATACCGGTGCTCCGGGGCTCTCGCAAATGGAAGGTCACGCTGATCGGCCCGCCGATCCGTTCAATCAGTTCGAGCCGGTGGACAGCTCCGCGGCGGCGATCGCGGGTCAGGGGCTG
This sequence comes from Bacteroidota bacterium, assembly GCA_049670805.1. GTDB lineage: Bacteria > Bacteroidota > Ignavibacteria > UBA10030 > UBA6906 > JBATTW01. Next base: position 1,793 of record JBATTW010000499.1, on the reverse strand, counting down.
GTCCGGCTGGGAAATTACCTCCATCAACAGGGGGAGCCGGAGAAAGGGGATACATATCTGGGTGCGGGCCTGCGGGTCGCGAGGACGGTGTTCTCCAAACCTTACCTCAGCCTGGATCCGGAGCATCAGGGGCTCGTACTCCATTCCGTCTATCACAGGCCAAACGGCTGGGACTACGTCCCCGAAGGCCGGACCATTCCCTCAGGCGAGTCTACGATGTGGGGTGACTATCACGCTCGCGAGCTGGGTCTGCTCCTGCTGAGGATGGCCGAAAAGAAACCCTACTACACATTTTTCCAGCAGGAAGCGAAGTGAGGCCGAATCTCCTGCTCCGGACTCGAGGGCGAGCCGTCTCGAGGCCGGCCGGATGAGGCGGTTCCGGGTTAACCGGTGGTCGGCGGCAGAGTTGCGAAGGTTATGATGAAGGCGATGATGGCCACGATCAAACCGTACATGAAAACGGTATAGCATATCCGGAGGTACCGGTATTTGATGCCCAGGACCTTTCCGAGGAAATAGAGGTCTTTGATCATGCTGCCGTAGAGATACTCCCGGTCGCTCATCATCTCCTTCATCCCCCAGTCGAAGTCTTCCAGCGTTGATCTATGGAAGTTCCCGAAGAAGAGAAGGTTGGTCTTCTTCTGCCGGATGTCCTCTCTGGTAAACGTTCCCGAGGTCACCTGAGGCCGTGTGGCCAGAATTGCGAGGACGAGCGCGCTGCAGCAGACTCCGAGGAGGATGAACGTCGGGATGATCAGGTGCGGATTCGTGTCCAGTTTGCTCATCAGAAACCCTACGGCGAGCGACAGGATCAGCGCGTTTGTGCTGATCATAATGTTTGCCTTGTGGTCCGCCAGGGCGGAAAGATCGAGGTGGTTTCTGGGTACGACGCGGAACATGGTTTCTATTCCGCGTTCCGGTATGTTGGCCTTCTCCAGCTTCATGGCCTGCTTCTTTGATGTGGTCTTCGCCTGTTGCGTGACCTCACGGAAACGTTCCTGCAGAGCCACGAGGTTCTTTGCGCGTCGGGCCGCAAACTCCTCCTGAGCGTACCTTGTGTGGAAGTTGTGTTTTGCGACAAAATCGATGTTGTAGTTGAGCCATTCCAGATCGGTAAACGGCGCCTCCTTCCGCATCTCCATCTCCGATCGAAGAAGATCGCTCCGGCTGAAGAACCGCTTCTTTCCCACGTGAATGATGTCTGCGTCGCAGAGTACCTTCTCCAGCAGGTTCATCGGTCTCTGCGGCACGGCGGTGGCCCTGATACATGCCCGCACCAGGTCGATCTTCTCCTCCGGATAGCCGCTCTCCTTCAGGACGCCGGAGGCGATCGTCGCGCTCCGCTCTTCATGCCCCTCCGGGCCGTCAATGTATCCAACGTCGTGCAGCCAGGCTGCCAGTACCACGATCTCCAGCTCCGCCTTGGAGAGACCGGAGGCTTTCCCTATTTCCCGCGCGGCGTTCGCAGTTTCCTCCGTGTGTTCCAGGTTGTGATAGACTGCCCACGCGGGAAGTTTTCCGGTGAAGAGCTCCGTGACGTACTTCTGGACGCCAGCCAGGTTGTCGTTGTTTGTTGCCATCGATCTCGGGAGTGCTTGGTGATCCAGGTGAAGGAATGTGCTTCCAACATACGAAAAAACATCGATGAGTCAAACACGGCAGGAGGTGCGCCGGGAGATGGCCTCCCCCTGCTCTCGTTTCAGTGGAGAAACGGCTGGAGGAAGGGAACGTTCAGTCTGCTATGCCCCTGTTTGCTCCACGGCGGAGAAGAAGGATTCCAGGTTCTTCATGGG
>JBATTW010000498.1:0-2268 GCA_049670805.1 Bacteroidota bacterium | reverse complement strand
AACTCCTGAAGGGTCAAGTCGGGTTGGGAGTATTCAAAGGCAACAGCCCAGGTGGTCCCCCTCTTGTTGTGATGGCCATACCGGATCTGGGGTGTCCTGAGCGTTACACTTCCGGTCGGTCCGTTGGGATCCACCATCTGCGGTAGAGACGAGACATTGCTGAAGAGCGACCAGGTCTGTCCAACAAGAAAGTGCGCTGTCTGACCGTACGCGTGACGGATTCTGAACTGGCCGTTCGTTCCATTGAAATCGGATTCCAGCCTGACAAACACATCCATCGTCGCCAGTTTGCGGGTAACCTCAAACCCAATGCGTGACATATCCAGGGTATTGCTGTAATTGACATTCTTCACATTGGCGGATCCCGTGGGAATGTAAAACGTGTTGAATGTCTTGCTCACGGGGAACTCAATAAGGTCGTACAGCACTGAGAATCTGACAGATCCAAGAATTCGCAACTGCATTTTCCCGTCGGGCGTAACGAAGAACAACCCTCTGTCCTGGGTGATATCCAGCGGACTCAGTTCATGCACCACAGTGGTATCGGCCTCGAACCGCTCTGACAGCCCGCCGCTGGACATCGCAACCTCTGACGTGTCCCGCACCTGTGAGAAGACCGAACTGGCCAGACACATCAAGAGACCCGCCATGATCAACATTGTCTTCAAACCAGTAGCCTCCTCATCCCTCTCCCGTCAGGGCGTTCGTGAGAAAGAGGAGATTGACGCTCCAGTAGTTGCTCTTGAAACGGGCCCGGATGCCAAGATCAAAGGAGTATCTGCCCGCTATGTACAACCGGTTCTTCCAGGGCCAGTAACCCAGACTGAAAGCGATGGTGCTCTTCCGGTCATAAAAGCTTGGATCCCAGTACACATCATCGCCCGTATCATCGCTCACCTGCCAGTTGTGGCCTCCTTGCACGCCAACTTCAAGCTGTTCGCTCAAATACTGGCTGATACCCCACTCAAGGGAAAAACGATTCCCCGGAGTGACATCGGCATCTTTGACCGTGCCGTTCAACTCGTAGGTCAGACCCAGCATGATTGCCGTGGAGTGGTCCGGAATCGGATAGTAGTAGCCGTACCCCTGAACCTGGTGCGTCCAGAACCCGAGCCCCATATTATCATCGTCGCCCGTCGCGTACCTGCCTGTGGGAGCGTAGAAACCATAGAAGAAGGTGGCATCGAACTGATCAAATCCCCAGGAGAGTCCCAGCGGCGCGACAAAAAGGTCGCCCCATCCGGCGACCGTGGCCTCGTCGACACTCCTGATCGTCGTGTCAGTCGCACCCCCCCTCGCCTCACTGACAACCGTACCGCTGGCCGTGACATAGCTGGGTGAGACACCCACGAGATAGCGGGCACCACCGAGGAGAGTAAAACTGGAACCCCAGAAGAGAGCCGGAACGGTGGAAAATGCATTCAGGTCGATCTGGAGATCAACGCTCGGAAGCGTCGGGTCGAGCTGGCCCAGCGAAAGAGTTTTCAGCTCGTTCCCCTCCCTGTCGATATACGTATCGCTGGAGATGAAGAGGTTGTACGTGATCACAAAAAGCCCGGAGGGAGGGTAACCCATATCGCGGATATTGATCACCGCAGGAGCATAGTGTCCGCTCTGCACTGGTGAGATAACCTGAGCAGAAGCAGGTGTGAGACTGGCAGAGACGAGCACGAAGACCAGACCGGCTATGAACGAGACCGGATTCGCAACAGAGTGTTTTCTAGAGATGTGAGGCATTTTCAACCTTCCTTTCTCGCCGGGCGCCAGGCGGTTTTCTCGCCGTGGCCACCAGGTTCAGTACGAATAGGGTTCTTGTCTATGGTCTCCCAGTCGTTCTTCATACTCACCACCCGCACCTGCGGAGTCCTTCTGTCTCACCTTACTCGGCAAGCTCCACATCCGCCAGTTCAAACGTCTTGTTATAGAAGGGTTCCTCGGGACCATAGAAGCGGAACATCAGATACGGTATCCTGCCCGCGGTCGGGATCCAGTTATTCTCATACCCTTCCGGCGCTTTCGGGCCGACATAGAGGGTGACGCTACCATCCGCATTCTTCTTCATCTTTGGAATGTCGCGCGACGAGAGTCCGGGCCGCTCCTCTTTGGTGTAGATGAATGCCCAGGTCTCCATGTCGTAGACCGTGAGCGACCAGAACTTGTTGATCGGCACGTCCTCGGGAACGTTCAACTCATAGGTCTTTCCAGCCTGGAAAAGATTGCCGTCCTTGTCCCTGGCCGTGGCAAGATACATGGTCGGCGGCCGTGCCG
>JBATTW010000497.1:0-1770 GCA_049670805.1 Bacteroidota bacterium | reverse complement strand
CTTCATATCCTTACTGTTTCAGATCTATTCTATCCGTGCATCTGATCCCCAGTCAGTGACCGACCCACTGCAGTGGTGCCACGATGAGTTAGCATTTCCCCACCCGGGCATTGGCGACCGGTCGTGGAAAACGTGCCTCAGGCACGGGTGGTCGGTATGCTAGAGAACTGTGGGGCCTGATCCACCCGAAGACCTCCATACTCCTTCCGCCACTTGTCATACGTCGCATCTCTGATCCCTAGCTGCCGCGAGATCTCTTCCATCGGTATACCCTTACCCTGCAAGACCTCTGCTTCTCGCAACTTGCCGATGATCTGTTCCGGTGAATGCCTCTGTCTGCCCATTGATGCCTCCTTTTGACCCAAGGTACAAAACTTCCTAACTCATTCTTGGGTCATCTTTCGGGGGCAAGGTCATGGAGGGTGTCAACCTCAAGCCGCGGGAAATGCACAGGGTCGCCACGTAATGCACCGGTCGGGGCTTACGGCCGGATTCTCTTGCCAACAGCAGTTGTAATCCGCAGAATCTTCTCGTCGCTGACCATGGTCTCCCGCTCGAGCACCCGTGAAACCGGGAGCGGGATATCAAGGGAATTCACCCGTGTGATGGGAGCGTCGAGCAACTCAAAGAATTGCTCCACGATCGAAGCGGAAATGGCTGCGCCGATGGACTGGCTTGTCCCGGCCTCCTCCGCGATGACCACGGCCCCCGTCTTCTTGAGCGATGCTCCGATGGTCGTATAATCGATCCCGGGATGATCGAGCGTCCGCAGATCGATGAGTTCGACCGAAACCCCCTCGGCGGCAAACCGCGGCAAGAGCTGTTCACACCGTCCCACCAGTGAGCTGTACACGAGCAGGGTGACGTCGCTCCCTTCCGCGACAATTCGTGCTTTGCCGAACGGGATACCATAGTCGAGATCGCCGGAGGGAGCCGGAAACTCCTGTGCGTAGAGCGAATGATGCTCAATGATCAGTACCGGGTCAAGCGAACGCATCGCCGCGTTGAAGAGACCGATGTACTCGAAGCTGTCCGAGGGTGCGACGATGCGCCAGCCGGGAAACAGGGCATAGAGTCCGACCGGATCCATGGAGTGCTGACCCCCGTAACCGCAGCCGATCGCGACCCGCGTGCGCACCACCAGCGGCAGATCGGTGGTATTGCCATACATGTGACGCGCTTTGCCGATCTGATTGAACAGCTGATCGGCAGCCACCAGGGAGAAATCGGGGAACATGATCTCGACGACCGGACGCATACCCGACATCGCCGCTCCCAGGCCCAAGCCCGTGAATCCAGCCTCGGCGATCGGCGTGTTCAGGACCCTGTCGGGGAACCTCGCCGCCAGGCCCTTGGTTGCCCCATAGGCCCCGCCGCCGAAGTTCGCCACATCTTCCCCGATGACAATGGTCTCCGGGTTCCGCTCAAGCCATCGGCCGGTGACCTCAGCGATGGCGTTGGAGTACTTCAACGGTGAGAACGAGGCGAAATTATGTCGCTCGGCGAACCTGACACCCGCCCATTCTGAGCCGTCGCTCCGAAGTCCCTCCTCCACCGTCGCCACCCTGGGCCAGAGCTCCTTCCGCACCGTATGCGGTGTGCCCTTGACCGTGCAAGTATCTACCGCCTGTTCCACGCGGGCGCGGGCAAGCTCCTGCACACGTTCGATCTGGTCCTCCGACAGCACGCGGCCGTCCAGGAGCGCTCGGGGAAATGTCGCGATCACCTCCCGATCTTTCGAGCGCGCTTCTTCCTCTTTCGTCCGATACC
>JBATTW010000496.1:0-3041 GCA_049670805.1 Bacteroidota bacterium | reverse complement strand
TGTCTGGACGACACGCAGCGCCTTGCTTGCCGAGCTGATAAAACGGCCAGTCGCATTCACCAGCCAGTCTATGATCCCGATGTCAATGCCTCTCCAGAGCAGCCTCTCTGATCCTTTGACCACGGGGGTCACTACGGTTGCGTCATAGATTTCGTCAACATAGTACTTGTTGAGGAGGGTGCTGTACACACGGGTGGCTTTCTGGCTCAGCCGTTCCGGTAGATCCTTTCGCTTCAGGTAGAAGTGCCGCGCAAGGAATACCCCCCCCAGGGCAACCGAGACGGAGAGAACCATCAAGAGATACTCAGTCGGATCCACCGTGTGGGCTGCGTGCGCGAGCTTTTCCTGCGCGGGCGCAAAGACGGGATCGAGCCAGTGCTCGATGTGGTTTCCCCCCCCCAGGCTCGCCGGAATCCCCACAAAACCACCCACAACGGAGAGTAATGCAAGCAGGATAAGAGGAACTGTCATGGTTCGCGGGGCTTCGTGAGGATGGACTTCCGGGCCCCAGCGGGCTTCGCCTTCAAACGTCAGGGATACCAGGCGGAACATATAGAACGCCGTGAGCGCCGCCCCAAGGAGACCGATCAGCCAGAGAACCCACTGCCCTGAATCAAATGCCTTCCAGAGGATCTCGTCTTTGCTAAAGAAACCCGAAAGCGGGGGGATGCCTGCGATGGCAACGGCCCCGATAAAAAACGTCCAGTACGTTACGGGCAGGTGCGACTTGAGCCCGCCCATCTTCTGGATGTCCTGCTCTTCGTGCATTGCATGTATGACCGCGCCGGACCCGAGAAACAACAGGGCCTTGAAAAACGCGTGCGTGAGGACATGGAAGATTCCTGCCGCAAAAGCACCGACACCAAGCGCCAGAAACATGTAGCCAAGCTGGCTGATGGTGGAATAGGCAAGCACCTTCTTGATATCATTCTGAACGAGACCGATGGTGGCCGCAAATATCGCTGTCACTGCTCCGATGACCGCGACGATCTCCATGGTGACCGGTGCAAGGGCGTAGAGGATCGAGCAGCGGGCAACCATGTAGACACCAGCCGTGACCATCGTTGCCGCGTGGATGAGAGCGCTCACGGGCGTGGGTCCGGCCATCGCATCGGGCAACCAGACGTGGAGGGGAATCTGCGCCGACTTCCCCGTCGCTCCGACAAAGAGAGCAAGCGTAATGAGAAGGAGAACCGTCGACCCGACCTCAAACGAAGCTGCCTGCGCGAAGACAGACTGAAACTCGATGCTCCCGAAGGTCACGAAAATGAGGAAGATGCCGATCAGGAACCCGACATCACCAATGCGGTTGACGATAAACGCCTTCTTCGCCGCGTCTCCCGTGGTCCCCCTGTCGAACTTCTTCTCAAACCAGAAACCGATCAGCAAGTAGGAACAGAGACCGACACCTTCCCACCCAAGGAAGAGAAGGAGAAAGTTGTCCGCAAGGATCAGGTTGAGCATGGCGAAGATAAAGAGGTTCAAGTAGGAGAAGAACCTCGCGAAGCCCGGGTCACCATGCATGTACCCGATGGAATAGACATGGATGAGGAAACCGACTCCTGTGACAATCAGCATCATCGTCACCGAGAGCGGATCAATGACGTAGGCAATCGAGCTGGTAAATGCGCCGGCAGAAATCCACTGATACACCGTCACCGTGATGGTGCGGTCCTCGACCGGTCGACCCAGCAGATGGGCGAAGAGAAAGACGGCCACGAGGAAACCGATTCCGACAGTCCCGCTCCCGAGGGCACCGATGAGACCTTCCCGCCTGATCTTCCGTCCGAAGAGGCCGTTGAGGAGAAAACCCGCAAGGGGGAGGACTATAGCAATGATCACCAGGTCCGACGTCATGAGTGGAGGGTCACCACTTCAGGATGTTGATCTCGTCGATGTTTACCGTCTGCTTGTTTCGAAACAGTGCTATGACGATCCCCAGGCCGATGGCTGCTTCCGCTGCGGCCACTGCCATCACAAAGAGCACCATTGCCTGTCCTGTGATCGATCCGTGGAATGCCGAAAACGCAACCAGGGACAGGTTCACGGAATTGAGCATGAGCTCGATGCACATGAAGACCACAATGGCGTTTCGCCGCGTGAGGACCCCCGCAACGCCGATGACGAAGAGAACTGCACTCAAACTCAGGTAGTATGCAAGCGGGATACCCATCGTCGTCACGCTCTTGGATCTCGTTTCTTGGCAAGAACGACAGCGCCAATAATCGCTGCCAGCAACAATAGTGAAGTAATTTCAAAGGGGAATACATACTGGCCGAACAGTGCCTCACCCATGCTTTCGACCGTCCCGACGCTTGCCGCGTCCGGATGCAAACCCGGGGTGGTCCCGTCGCTGGCGATACCGAGGAAGATGTAGAGCATCTCCAAAAGAAACGCCAGCGCCACGGTAACGCCGACCACCATGCGAAAGTTGATCCTCTCCACCAGTGATCGTTCGTCGCCGAGGTTGAGGAGCATTATGACAAAGATCACCAGCACCATGATGGCCCCGGCGTACACGACGATCTGGAGAACGGCGAGGAGCTGTGCGCGGAGGACGAGATAGAGGGCGGCCAGGCTGAAGAAATTAGCTATCAGGTAGATGGCACTCACGACAGGATTGCGCTGAACCACCACGAGCACCGCTGAGGTAATGGCGAACGCCGCGAGGAAGAAGAAAATCAGAGGTTCTGCAGTCACCGGTACGTTACAGGATTGGAGAGGGCCTCAGAGAAGCGCACGAATAATACGAGAAAATCCCAACAGAATCAATAAAAGTAGTAGTAAAATCCTATCTGGGGCAGCGGCAGCACGTTTCCGTCGGAGAAATAGCTAAAGAGTATCTCGCCCGTGCCGTGGAACCCGGCACCCAGGTAGAGTTCCCCGCCCACACCGAGTCCCAGACGTCCCGGTCCCTCAATCGAGTTCTCTCCCGATTTGCCCGAGTGATAGTATCCCCCCGCGGCTGCGATGAAGACCCGGTCTGTCTCCTTGCGGATCAGGTCAAACTGGAGTTCAAGGCCCACCGAGTAGTAGAGTTC
>JBATTW010000495.1:0-3822 GCA_049670805.1 Bacteroidota bacterium | reverse complement strand
GGTGGCTGCATCAAGCGAGGGAAGTACGACGTCGGCCGGCAGAAGTTCCCCGCGCACCTGCCAGTCGGTCAGGAGTGTGCCGTTGGTCAGGACAGCCACAGGCTTTCCGGTCAGCTCCTTGACCCGAAGGATGATCTCCCCGAGTCTGGAGTGGAGAGTCGGTTCCCCGGAACCCGCGAACGTAATGTAATCCGCCTCCCCGATCTGTGGCAACAGGGACTGGATCTCGCTCAGAACACGATCTGCCGGGACATACTCTTTTCGCTTTGTCGTGAGCTTCGTGGTCCGCCCGACCTCACAGTAGATGCAGTCCAGCGTGCAGACCTTCAGCGGGACCAGATCGATCCCCAGGGAGCGCCCCAGGCGACGGGATGAAACGGGGCCGAATATGTATCCTCTTTCAGGACCCGGCATCCGAAACCTCCTCAGGGGCACTCCGGAAGAGTCGCTTGACCAGGCCCGCAAAGAGAAGCAGAATTCCCAGCACGCAGACGATTGTCGGGCCGCTCGGGAAATCAAACGTGTAGGAGAGGTAGAGCCCGGCCATGCTCGCGATGACACCGACACTCCAGCCTACGACAAGCCGCCGGCCCCAGTTGTCGGTAAAAAGCAGGCTGATCGCCGCGGGGACGACGAGGAAAGAGAAGACCAGCATAATCCCCGCTACCCGCACCGAGAGGACAATGACGATCCCGAATGAGATATAGAAAAGAAAATCCCAGAATTTCACCCAGGGACCCATCTCTCTGGCTGCGCGTGGGTGCTCCCGGGAGATCAGGAAAAACCTCCTTCGCAGGAACCAGTGGAACACGGCCACGACGGCATAGACTGCGATGATCTTCCAGATCGCGGGCCAGGTTATCCACAAAATGCTTCCGGTCAAAATCTCCTTGATGTGTTCCGCTCCTCCCGGGGCGCGGTCCGCCACGAGAATTGCCGCGCCGGTTGCCACGGCATAGACGATCCCGATGATCGCCTCCTGCGGTATCCGCTGTTCCCTCATTCTCGTCATGGCGAAAATCCCTGAACCGACAAGGACGAAGAGAGCAGAGAAGAGCATTGATGCTGTCTCCTCCGCGTGTATCCCCAGCAGGAAACCGACGGTCGTGCCAAGCGCGGCAATCTGCGCCAGCGCGAGGTCGACGAAGATGATCTCACGCTCCAGAACATGAAGCCCGAGGTAGGCATGTATCGCGACGATCGCCACGCATGCGACAAACGAAGGCAGCATGAAAGAGACCAGTTCACCCATCGTCAGCTCCCGTATCTGTTTAAGGTTTCGCGGCCTTCTCGAATGCGACGTTCAGCTCCCGTATCCAGTAATCGACGAGATCAAAGTAGATGGGAACCTCGCTCGTCCCGCCGACATCAATGGGGAGGAACACCGGCGTGATACCGGTCCGCTCCGCTACCATCTCCGGTGAGTGCTTCTCGAAGTAGTTTGCCACTATCATGACCTGGATCTTCTCGCTGGTTATGGTCTCGATGATGTCTTTGACGTGCTTTGCCGTGGGCGGGATGCCGGGCTTGGGTTCGACGTAGTCAACGATGACCAGGCCAAAATCCCGGGCGAAGTAGACCCAGTTTTTGTGATAGCAGATCACCCGCTTCCCGCGGAAGGGGAGTCCCTCTCGAAGCCAGCCCCCGAGAATGTCGATGAGCTTCCTCCCCTCGTACTCTCTTGTCTCCAGGAACTCAACGAGCTGGCCGGATTCGAGCATCCTCGAGAGCAGCTCGCCTCCGAAGAGTTCCACCAGCTCCTTCCCGAAGAGCGCAGAATCAATGGCGCTGACAAACTCCCGGTAACGCTGATAGATCACATCCGCCTGTCCCGGTGCCACTTTTTTGAGGCCTATGCGTATGTTCTGTGCGATGCGCTTCGCGTTCAGTGGACTCGTGTGGATGTGCGGGTTGCCGTAGACGTGGACATCGCCCATCGACCGATCAGGGTTGAGCGTCGGCTTCTCGAGAAGCGGTATGTCAGTTGCCGCGCTGACATACCCGACGCCCCCTTCGTAGATGCTGGCGTTCCGTGCCTTGTCAAGCAGCGTCGGGACCCAGAGTTCCAGGTCCAGACCCGTCGTGACAAAGAGGTCAGCTGTCGAGAGAAGCTGCGCGTAGCTGGGCTTGGGCTGAACGAAGTGGGGGTCCTGATTGCCTCCGGCGATATGGTAGACGAGGACCGAATCCCCTCCCACGTACGACGCGATGGAAGCCAGCCCCGGGAGGCTTGTGACGACCGACAGGCATCTGCCGCAATCCCTCTCCCTGTGGCGGGCACGCCTCCGTTGCCGCTCGTGATGCTGGCTCTGCGCTAGGTCTGCAACGAAGAGTACGAGCGTGAGGGAGAGGAGAATCCTCGCGAGATGTTGGACAGATCTGAGTTGCATTGTTCTTCCCCAGGGCTGTTAGTAAGCTTCGTGTTTGTGTGGTCCCACGGACCAGTCGACCTGCAGGAAAAAGAGGTTTTCACTGGCGCCGTCAAAATTACGATAGTAGCTGTACTGAAGACGGATGAAGACAAATTCGCTCTGCCAGAACGTGAAGTACGGGGTCAGCCCCCAGAGATGCCGTTCACCGGTCTCAGGCTCCTGCGTGTAGTCGAACCGGAGCCCGGTCCACCAGCGTATGTCAAGCCTGTAGGCCAGATAGGAATAGAGCCCCAAGCTGTTGACGGTGCCTCCGTTCTGCTTCCTGTTGCTGTAGAAGAGTTCGTTGCGGAACTCCACTGTCCTGTACTTGGACGCACCCGCGGGAACCCATTTGTATGTCAGATCCAAACCACCCAGGATCGTCCGGTGGTTGGCCTCCGCGTCGTGATGACCGTACGCTCCCGAAAGACCGATCTCCAGGAAGGAGTCGGAAGTGAGGTCGTAGTAGTTCTTCAGATGCATCACCCCGACCCACTGCTTTGATCCTTCGTTCGTGAAGGAGATCCCGTCACCACCGTAGATGATCTCCAGGTCCAGTTCGTTCACATCAGACCAGAGGCGGGGCAGGAAGATGTTCCCCCCCGCGCCAACACCGGCAAGCCCCTCCCCCAGAAACGTCGTGAGCACACGCGGACGATCGATCTGGGGAAGACCATGCTCGTGGTAGCGATTCATGATGCCGAACTGTGTCCTGTACTTGCCAAGCTTGATCCCCACGCGGGGGAAGTTGAGCCACTCCATGTACGCCTCTCCGATCTGGAGTGAGGCGAGACCCGGGATACCTAAGAAGAACTTCGCGCGGGTATAGGGATCCAGATTGGATATGATGTGAAACTCCACCTCGCGGATAAGGAGTTGCTGCTTCCCGCGGGACGCATCGAGTGCTCCAATGAAGTCACCGGTCGCGCTGATGTTGGGATTGAGTGATTGCTGTTGCCGTTGCCCGCCGGTGAAAACCTTTGTTTCGGTATCGTCCGCCTTCTTTCTTTCTTCGGCGGCCACCTCCTCCGCTTCCTCCAGGAGCTTCTCCAGCTCCGATTGTTGTGCCGCCTTCTTCTTCTCCTTTTCGAGCTTCTCGATCCTTGCTTGCAGCTCAGCCATCTTCTTCTGGTGGGTTTGCTCCATCTTCTCCAGAGCTGCCCGCAGCTCAGTTATGCCGGTCTGCGTGCTGTCTTTGACTCCCTTCTCTCCCTCGGCGGATGCCGCAAGGAGGGGGAGGAAGAGCAGCGAAACGAGCGCCGCGATTTTCCATCGGCTGTTCATTCTGCTTACCTGTGATTGAGAATATCGCCTGTTGTAAAAATCGTCTCGCCCGTCACGGCCTGCGGTACACGCAAGGACGGACCTGCGGGCGAGGTTTGCAGGGGAATCAAGAGCTGCCAGGATGTCC
>JBATTW010000494.1:0-1810 GCA_049670805.1 Bacteroidota bacterium | reverse complement strand
CCAAAAACTCTGATCGTCGTACCGTCCCACACCCGGTTCAGCCCATGGTCGGTCGATGCCCAGTGGTTCAGATCGGTCTGCTCCACCTTCTCACCGTCGTCTACGGCCCAGACATCGGTGACACCAGATTGCGCGAAAATGTATTGGAAGTTTGCGAGAAGGAGTGCGCTCAATAAGTAAAGACTAAATCGCATGGAAGGTTTCTCTTGGAGAGCTTGGTCTCGTACCAGTGCTGTGCGTCACATTTTGTGCCAGAACAGGTAAAGCCATCCCCCCATAGAATTCATCCAAAAAGCGGGAACTCGCAAGCGGTCATCCCTTCACATTCCCACTTCTGGAAAGTCTGCACCAAGAGGATTTTCGTTTTCTACAACACCAGGCCGAAGGTCGTCAAATCTGTATACCATGCCTGGTCATGAGGTACCCGGTTGTAACTGATACTCATTTGCCGTATCATTGGGCGGCAAACAGTCTTAGTTTACGAACCAAATCGGTCTTAGTCAAGTCCCCCAGTGAAACTGCTCGTCGGAATCGAGAGGTGTTCCAGTCTCACCGACCGGTTCGTCGGCCTCCCGTTCTCCCAGGCCACGATGGTTCGTGTCTATGATCCCTTCGCCATCATCAATTCCATACGACGACGTCTCGCGTCGGAGGACCCCGTTCTCGCAACCGACCTGACCAACTGCCTCCACATTGACTCAGGCTTTACCGGAATGGATCTCTTCCACCTCTTCAACACACTCACCATTTCACGAAAGCCCTGGGTTGTCACCTATGAGCACTACCTCCCTCGATGGAGTACACGATCACGGTTTGGCGTCCGCCTGATGGCGAAGCAATCCTGCAAACGGATCATTGCCATCAGCGAGTTCGCCCACAACTATCAGTTGCACCTGCTGGACCATTATCCCCGTTACCGGGAGAGGATCCTTCCCAAACTCACCGTGCTCCATCCAGCGCAGAAACTCCTCATCGACTCGTACGACGCAAAGCCGCTCGACGATAGTATCGTCCGGTGCGTGTTTGTGGGAAGGGATTTCTTTAGAAAGGGTGGCAAGGAGATTCTTCGGACGTTCGTCCGTCTCCATGAGGAGGGCCTGCCGTTGCATCTTACGGTGGTTTCGTCTCTCGAGCACGGAGACTACGCTTCCCGATCAACGCGTGAAGACAGGGACGCAACATTGAAACTTCTGCGGAGCGACCACGAGGCTCTTTCCTACCATGAAGAGCTGGAAAATGAGGAGGTCCTGCAACTGATGAGACGTTCCCACGTCTCGTTGCTCCCATCGTACGACGACACCTACGGATTTTCCGTTCTGGAATCCCAGGCGGCCGGTACGCCCGTTGTTACAACGGATGTCTGCGCGCTCCCCGAGGTCAACAACGAATCCGTCGGCTGGGTCATCCCCGTTCCAAGGGATCGACACGGGATTGCGCACCGGCACACCGAGAAAGAACGAGAGTCCCTCTCACGGGTGATAGAGGAGCGGCTCACCACCATACTGCGTGATATCTGCGCCAACCCCAACGTCATACGGGAAAAAGCGAGACGCTCACTCGAGAGGATTCGCATGGAGCACGATCCGGGTGATCGGGCCCGCCACATGGAGGCCATTTACAGCGAGGCAGTAGGGAAGGAACTGAACGGCAGTCACGTGGGGGACATCACGCAACAAGAAAGCGTGGACTGACTCCGAGATCCGAGAGGTTTTTTCGAATCTCCTTTTCATAGATGGGATTCATCACGATGAGGACGTCGGGACGCACCTCACGCAATCGCTCCGGCGCAATGACTTCCTGGCCCGTGCCC
>JBATTW010000493.1:0-3603 GCA_049670805.1 Bacteroidota bacterium | reverse complement strand
ACACTCCCTTCTTCGGCCACTGCGGAGAGGGAGGGCGCAGGCGGGGCGGTGGGCCCGTTGAACTGTGCATCAAAGAGCTTCTTTGCCTCCCAGATATTGGAGTAGTAATCGGCATCATCATCGCCCGCCACCACGGCAATGGTCAGCTTTACCGTATCGCCGGCTGCCATGTCAAAGGGCCCCGTCGCCACAATCCAGACGAGGTCTTCTGGTGCAGAAATAAGGCTCACATCGTCGATGTGGACGTCGGAGCCGTGAAAGTAGCTCGAGGCGGTGCCGGCGATGTTCCTGTTGGTCGGATCGCTCGAGATGATGGGCCAGAGAAACTTGTCATCGGTCGGCCCCGGATCAACGTAGTAGTGGAAGTCGGTAACCCCGATGTCCCTGGGCGTCTCCAGGATCACGGTGCCAAAGGTGTAATCTTCGGTGATCCCGCGTGCGTTCGGCCGGGTCGCTCCCCCGATATCGCCGTCGAAGTCGCGATCGGCAATCGACCAGAGTCGCGATCCGTCCTGGAACGTGGAGTCTTTCCACAGAAGTGTCTCTTCGGTATGATCGCTGCAATCAGGATCCTGATACAGGCCCAGGTAGCACCCCTGGAGCGCGCGGCCACTCTTGTTGATGACAAAGAACTCGTAGAAGAGGGCATCCTCGGCGTAGACCCGCCCGTATGTGTAGGCCATCTCGTGCACTTCGATGCCCAGAACATCACCCAGCTGGTTGTTCTGGTCATCGAACTCCATGTAAATGTCCCGGTCCGAGGCGAACTCTCCCTCTACCTCCAGACCGGTTCTGGAATCGCGTCGGAACAGTCCGGGCCAGAAGGGTTCCCCCTCGGCATCCACTGGCCATGTATCCGGAAGATCACTGTGGGCCAGGTGGGGGGTCTGCCCGTTGTACTTCAATTCCGTGTGCGGTGTGGGGTCGAGGGCCGGGTTGTAGTGGGTTTGTCCATACGATCCGTCTTTTGCCACCCAGTCCTCGTTGTCATTGTCCGTCCAGCCGTCGATGACGTTCCCCTGGTTCCCGTTCCTGGAGTTCTCTTCAACTGCAAAGAAGAGTGAGAAGTCATCGCAGAGTCCCGTGAAATTCTCGCGCGGGTACCGGAAATCAAAAAAGAGCTCGGTGGGGGCGTTCCCGACATCCTCGTAGCGCGTGTCGGTGATCATGCCGTAGTTCATTGTCAGGTTCTGCAACTGCCCTTTGGTCTGGACCCCCACCGCTTCATCGGCAAAGCCTGCCGGCTTGCGAAGCCGCCCCGACGGCGGGGGATCAGGTTCTGGATCATGACTCCCACCCGGGAATGCACTGGCCAGCAGCGCAAGCAGCATCAGTGGAACGGCAAAGGCAGAGACGGCAGCGCGTTTCGTCATGAAGAGTTCCGCTTTCGATCAGAATTCCAAAAAGGCCCCGACCCGGATGGACCGTCTGAGCCCCACATTCTCCGGATTGCCCTGGCGGTCCTTGGTCCGAACCGATGTCGGTCCCTCATTCCACGCTTCACCGGTCCGTGTCCAGACGAACACCGTGTTGATGTTGTCAAACAGGTTATCCACGTCCAGGAACGCCGTCAGGCGCACCGGTCCCATCGGGATCTCGCGCGAAAGCTTCAGATCCAGATTGAACGTCCAGGGTCTCCGGGCGCTGTTGGGCTCGGGTACAACACCTGTCTCCTCAGCGGCACGCGAGGTCGGTGTATAGGGGAGCCCGCTCCCCGCAAGGAAAATACCGGAGAGGGAGAAGAACTCAAACGGATAGAAGCCCAGGAGCTTCGGACCAAAATCCTTCGGGGTCCGGGAGATGAAGGTAAGAGAGACTTTGTGTCTCTGGTCAAAGTCCAGCGGATAGTTCCTGTTGGGTCGGAGGTTGGCATCCTCCTCCCTGTAGGAGAACCCCTCCGTCGGGTCCGAGTGGTTCCCCTGTGCGTTCATGAGAGAATAGATCAGTCGCAGTCCGAAGAGGTTGCTAAAGCGCTTGTCGAGCGTCACGTCGATGCCCTGGATGCGCGCGTAATCCGCGTTGATAAAGATCGTGTAGTCTCTCCCCACGAAGTAGTAGAAGCTGGAGGTGAGGTTCGTGATATCCTTCGAGTAGGCCGTCACGTTCAGTGCCCAGTCCAGCGACAGCTCCTGCTGGAGGCCGAGCTCGAACGAGACCGTCTTCTCGGGCTTGAGGCCGGGATTCCCCACGAGCGCATCGTTTGCCAGAATGTCGCTCAGACCATCGTTCCGATAGAGGTCGTAGAAGCGTGGCGTCTGGAAGAAGTGTCCGTACGCGAAATGTATCGATGTCCGGTCTGAGATCGGGTGGGCAATCCCCACGCGGGGGCTGACCTGGAACTCCCGCTCAACGGGGATCCTCTCCTGCGTCTCGTATTCGGCTGATCCCGACGGCGTGGTGTAGGTGTAGAGGATGTTGGACGGATCCGGGTACGCAGAGGCTCGGGGATCAAACATGTCGAGGCGGACACCCACCTTTAGGATCATGAAGCTGTACTCGATCTTGTCCTGGAGATAGACCGCTCCCCCGATCGGGTTGTAGGTAAAGTACTCCAGATTCGGCCGCGTGGGCATCCCGATTCGGTGACGGAAGATCTCGTTGAAATTCACTTCTACGCCGGCGCGCAGCTGGTGGCTCGGGTGGACCTGACTCTCGATGTTTCCCTTGACTATGTACTGTGTGGTCTTCGTGTTGACCCAGTAGCGCACGTCTCCGTAGCGGAAGCCCGAATCGTTTCCTCCCACCCACTGCCGCTGTTCGTAATCCGATGCGATGAGCTCCCCTGTTGCAGGATCGGACACCACGGTCCGGTCCGGTACCACCTGGCTCGAGTTCTCGTAGACGCGCGCCAGCGACAGATCGTAGAAGGTGCTCTGGGACAGCACGTGCCGGATGGAGAGGAGCTGTCGGTTGTTGTGGTTCTCATTGATCGGAAAGCCGCCTTCCCTCCCCAGCGTATCCAGGCCTGAATCCCACCACCGCCAGTATTTGTACTGGTGATTGTAGAACTGGCGGTATCCCGCAGCCCAATCTCCCGAACCGCGCAGCGTCAGGACCGAGCTGAGGGGATAGGTGAGTTTCGCCGTGGCGGACTGCAGAATGTTGTATCCAAAGGGAAGGTAGCCGTTTTCCTGAACCAGGCGACCAGTGATGAAAAACGTAAGGGGTGAGAGAAACGGCACCGGACCGGACAGGTTCGCCGTCCATGTCCCCAGCGCATTTATCAGCAGGTAGTCCTGTGCGTACGGGTCGTCCAGGACGTTGGCATACTCGTAGGCCGAGGATCCGTCCGGCTTTCGCACCTCGTCGAGATACTCCTGCTGCTGGTCCGGGGGGAGAGCTTGGACCTCCGGTCGATCAAGGTTCCAGTCGGGTACCTGATACGGTGAGGAATTCAGACGCGGGGATTGGTAGAATACTCTCCCCGCATACTTCTCCCCCCCGTCCTTGGTGTAGACCGTGACGACCCCATCAGATGCGTTTCCATATTCGGCGTCAAACGTGCCGAGCAGCGTCTGGAGCTCCTGCACGCGCTCCACCTCCACCTCTCCCGCCTGGGATCGGTCAAAGGGATTCTGCAGTGGGATGCCGTCAACCTGATAG
>JBATTW010000492.1:0-4345 GCA_049670805.1 Bacteroidota bacterium | reverse complement strand
TCAACTCCTTCAACCTCTACAAGGACAGACTTCGAACGTTCGAGATCCTCGCGAGAAAGGGGAAGAATGCCGGGGCCCGTTCGAAAAAGAGGAGGAGGTGATACCGGAATCCGATGACTGATGCTCTTTTCATAGGTGAGGAGGAACTCCAGCGTTACCACCCGGGCAAGAATCTGGCCGAGAGAGCGCACGCTCTCTTCCTCCAGCAGAAAACGGATTGGAACCTGGCGCGGGAGGGCTATGCGAGTCTGGGTTCGGTGGAGTTCCGCAGGTTTACGTTCGACAGGTTTGAAATCGACGTGCAGTTCAATCCCGGCCGGTTGACCTCCTCATCGGCCAGTGTGGATGAGGCGTCCGTTCGGGCGCGGGAGTGCTTTCTCTGTTCGGCCAATCTCCCTCCGGGGCAGCGAGGAGTGGCCTTTGGAGAGGAGTACCTGCTCCTGGCAAATCCCTATCCCATCTTTCCCGAGCACTTCACCATCACCCACCGCGAACATACTCCCCAGCGGATAGCCGGGGCGTTCCCCACCTTCCTCCACCTTAGCAAGGAGCTGGGTTCACGGTATGTCGTCTTTTACAACGGCCCGAAGTGCGGAGCCTCGGCTCCCGACCACCTTCATTTCCAGGCCGGCTCCCGTGGTTTCTTGCCGATTGAGAGGGAGTATCCCCTCCTGAAGGGTCAACAATCTGAGGTGATGTTGCGGCAACCGGGGCTCACGGCGGTTGCCGTGGAAGGTTACCTGCGCCGCTGCATCATTCTGGAATCGGACCGGACCGAGACGCTTGTCCGGGCGTTCGAGCTCCTCATGGAACACCTCGGTGGGTCCGATGCCCCCGGCGAGGAACCGATGGTGAACATCCTCTCTCTCTACGAAGGTTTCTGGAGGGTCATCCTGTTTCCCCGGGCAAAACACCGCCCCTCCTTCTACTATGAAGAGGGGGACAGGAGAATCCTTCTGAGTCCCGCCGCCGTTGACCTGGGGGGGGTCTGTATCACCCCGCTGGAGGAGGACTTCCGGAAGATCACACGCCAAAGGATCGTCCAGATGTACGACGAGGTGTGTCTGCCAGAGGAGAAGTTCGCTCGGCTCAAAGAGGCTCTGAGGAATCAGTAGAGGTGGTACGCTTCCTTGATCCTCAGGAACTCCTGGATGTCTTTCTCCAGGTATTCTCTTACGTCTTCGTAGACCATCCGCTCCGTAAAGAGCTCCCTCACACGACTGTTCCCGCATACCTTGTCAAACATCCGTATCCTCGACGTGTCTGCCATGTCGAACGGGTTTTTCTTCGGATAGAGCTCGTGGTGAACCTGCATGAGATAGAACTGCAGGCTCATCAGTTGCACCGTCCCGGGATCCACGATGTGTATCTGGACGCCATACAAGATTTTTCCCTCGTCTATTCCGTAGAAGGGCCTGTATGTGACAGGACGGAAGAGAACCCCCTCCAGCCCCAACGCGTTGGCGCTGTCGCACAATTTCCCAGGATCGATCCACTCAGCGGCGAATGTCTGAAAGGGAATGGTGTAACCGATCCCGTGATCGACCGTGTGGAGCTCGTCCATGATCCCGCTGCTCACGTAGTAGAGCGGCGATCGTGCTTCGGGGATGTGCGGTGAGGTCGGTACCCACGGAAGACCCGTCTCCTCGAAGATCATGGAACGATCCCATCCCGCCATCGGCACGACGGTGAGTCTGCAGCGGACCCCGCCGGCCAGCATCTCCTCCTCGTTGACGAGACGGGCAAGCTCTCCGCAGGTGAGCCCGTAGACGTAGGGGATGGGGTACTGGCTAACAAGAGAGACGTACCCGCTGTTGACCAGAGATCCCTCTACCCGACTGCCGCCCAGCGGGTTTGGCCGGTCCAGCACGACAAACTCTATGTCATGCTCGGCGGCCGTGGTCATCGCCCTCCCCATTGTTCCGATATTGGTGTACGACCTGCATCCGATATCCTGTATGTCGTAGACCAGAGCGTCAATCCCCTCCAGCATCTCCTCCGTCGGTTTTCGGGTCGTGCCGTAGAGGGAGTAGACAGGCAGCCCTGTCTCCGTGTCGGTGTAGGAGCTGATCTTCTCTCCGCCGGGGTGGTCCCCCCGGACACCGTGTTCGGGGCCGAAAAGGGCAACGAGTTCCACCTCCGGAGCCGTATGGAGAATGTCAATCGTGGACCGCAACTGCGCGTCAACGCCGGACTGGTTGGTGATCAGCCCCACCCTCTTTCCCTTCAGGATGTCGTATCCCGCATCCCGGAGAACATCAATCCCGGGTTTGACGGCCGGTTGCTGAGCGATCGCGCCCGAGAAGGCGATCAGGAATATCGTGCAGAGTGTTTCTTTCCTCATCAGGTGTGCCCTGTTCTGTGGTACGGTCCCTCTCAAGCTACTCAGCGCTTCGTTCATTTTCAATTCCGCGTGGTTCCTTGATTGTATTTCTTTCCATGCATACATTGATAGGACACAGAGCTCTGCCTCCCCGCCGAATCCAACAGGTGAAAGATATGCAGAAGCAAGCCGTTCTCTTTGGGGCTGATGGTGGCGGAACGAAAACCATGGGTCTTCTGACCGATCTGAATGGTACCCCCCTTGCCGAGGCTCAGGTCGGTGGCAGCAACCCGAACGTTGTCGGGTTCGATCGTTCGGCGCAGAATCTCTCTTCACTGATCCTCCGGTGCTGCGAGAAGGCCGGTCGCGCCCCTTCGGAGATTGGGGCGGTGGTGCTGGGTGTGGCAGGCACCGCGACCCCCGCCATTCGCGAGAAACTCTCCGACGACATTCGGAGAAGGCTTTCAAAGCATCTTCCCGTTCTCCCCCCGATGGCGATCGAAATCGATGCCCGGATCGCCCTGGAAGGGGCTTTTGGAGGTGGAGCCGGTCTGATCCTGATCGCGGGAACGGGATCGGTTGTGCTGGGCAAGAGGTCTGACGGGGAGATCTTCAGGGTCGGCGGCTGGGGGTGGATCCTGGGGGATGAGGGGGGTGGTTACTACATCGGTCTGGAAGCACTCAAGGAGGTCACAAAAGATTTCGACGGCCGGTCAGACGCGGGAGCCCTCAAGGAGCTCTTCTCCGCCCGGTTCGGTCTCTCTTCACGCGAGAAGATCATAGTGGCGGTCTACCAGGAAAAATTCTCCATTCCGTCCCTGGCTCCCCTCGTGCTTCAGGCGGCGGAGAAAAACGACCCCGTCTCCATCCGGATTCTCCAGGATTCCTCGGCGCTTGTCGCCGAGCAGGTCCTGGCTGCCGCGAAGCGGATCCAGGAGGGTGAAACCGCGAAGGTGGTCTTTGTGGGTGGCCTGATCGACCACGAAACCGTCTATGCCGGGATACTGCGGGAGACACTCCGGAAAACCGCCCCGGGAATAGATGTTCAACCCCCGGCCGGCTCGCCTGTCGAAGGAGCAATTCTCATGGCCCGGCAGCTTCTCACGACCAAGAGGTAGTTAGTGCGTATACTCAGACTCGCCTTCTCGGCCACCAGTCTTGCATCCGCTACGTTCCTCTTCTCGTGCGGGAGCACCCCCTCGGGGGCCCGTCTGCACGCTCCGCCGCCTCCGCCCCCTGCAGCGGGTCAGGTTTCCCCCTCCTGGGTGGAGAGTGTTCTGGAGGGGATGACGCTGGAAGAGAAGGTGGGCCAGATGGTCATGGTCGGTGTGCAGGGGCACTACCTGAGCACCGATGGTGCCCACTACGCCCGTCTGGAGAAGATGGTCCGTGATCGGAAGGTGGGGGGGCTCATCCTCTGGCAGAGCGACGTCTATGAAGCGGCGGTTCTTCTGAATGATCTTCAGCGGATCGCCGACGTTCCGCTTCTCGTCAGCGCGGATTTCGAACGGGGCCCCGCGATGCGGATTCGTCGGACGACCTATTTCCCCGACGCGATGGCCATCGCCGCCACGCGCAACACCGATTTTGCCTATCGTGCCGCATACGCGACCGGAGTGGAAGCGCGCTCCATCGGTGTCCATCAAAACTATGCGCCTGTGGCCGACGTGAACACCAATCCCCGCAACCCCGTCATCAATACACGGGCATTCGGGGACGATGTTCAGCTCGTCTCCTCCATGGTTGGTGCCTATGTCAGAGGTACCAATGACGCCAGGGTCCTCTCCACCGCAAAGCACTTCCCGGGACATGGCGGGACGGGGACCGATTCACACCTGGAGCTGCCCCTGCTGGAATTCACCCGGGAGCGGCTGGAACGGGTCGAACTTCTCCCCTTCCGCTCTGCGATCCAGAACGACGTGAAGTCCATCATGATGGCCCACCTCGCGGTGCCGGCCCTGGACACCGCCTCGTTGCCCGCGTCCATCTCCCCGGCCCTCATCGATGGCTACCTGAAGAAGG
>JBATTW010000491.1:0-2502 GCA_049670805.1 Bacteroidota bacterium | reverse complement strand
TAGTTGGAAACACCGGCATAGAGCGCTCTGCCACTCCGGACGATGAAATCCAGCGCACCCATCGTCTCCTCAAGCGGGGTCTCTGGATCGGGGCGGTGATGGTAGAAGATGTCCACGTAGTCCAAACCCATCCGTCGTAGACTCTGATCCAGACTTGCCACCAGGTACTTGCGAGAGCCACCATCCCCGTACGGACCGTCCCACATGAGATACCCGGCCTTCGAGGAGATGATCATCTCGTCTCGATGAGCGCCCAGGCCGTTCTTCAGAATCTTGCCGAATGTCTCCTCCGCGGCTCCGGGCGGAGGCCCGTAGTTGTTGGCCAGATCAAAGTGGGTGATCCCCAGGTCGAACGCACGGTGGATCATCGCGCGTGCGGTCTCGGGGTCATCGAAGTCTCCGAAGTTGTGCCAGAGCCCGAGTGAAATAGCCGGGAGCTTGATGCCGCTTCTTCCGCACCGGTTGTAGAGCATCATGTAAGGACCTCTTTCCAAGCATTGGGTAGCACACCATACTGAGAATCATCTGAAATCTCAATGTGAATCCTTTGAGAATGGGTCCAAAACGAGGAACATCTCAGGTCCATGGACCAGGAGCGGTCCAAGAGAGGTGGGGTGGACCTCCGGAGGGTATGGACTCCAGAATGGGAGAGAGGAATTGGTCTATGGCGATCACGATTTCCCCAAACGATTCGGGGACCTGTTCCTGCTCCAGTCTACGCCGAAACGCCGTCCACTGGGTCTGTTTGGCCTCGATGAAGGGTTTGCCGAAAGCCTCGATTGCTGCGGGCAAGTCTGTGCCGCGTCGTTCAAAGGTCAGGCGAATGGCCTTGGTCAGCTTGACTCCGTCAAAACCGAACTGCCGAGACAACAACCATATGTCGTAGAAATCCTTCATCCGACTGTTCAGCATGCCTAGCTTGACCATGGTCTGAAGCTTCTCTGCTATGGAACTCTCACGGCTGTAGCAGAGGAGTCTGGGCGCCGGGTAGTCCAGGATAGTCGGAAGCTCCGACTCTTCGGGCTCCGGATACACGGCATCGCCGAACCCGATGTCAAGTTGCATGGTGGTTTTCGCGGATCCCAATGCGCCGGGAAACCGAATCCTGATACCCGAGTAGTCGGCGTCTTCAGTAATCCGCTCGGCCTGGAGGGAATCAGAATCGAACACAAGCCCGTCAGCCTGCACATCCACGTTCAGGATGTCCCGGAGCCGTGCGAGGATGTCGGCTTCATCGTTGTTCAGCGTTCCCAGCATGTCGATATCCATGGTCGGACGAGTTTCGGGTGAACCCCAGACTCTTAACATCAATGCGCCTTTGAGAACAAATCGATCGGCGTGTGAGGATCGGGAGAGGCGGTAAAGGAATCGCTCCATGGTGTAGTATTGAAGCAGCTCGTTGAAAGGGCGTCTATCATTCCTTGATCGGTTCAGGAGGCGCTGCCGGACAGACGCTGGGATATCGATGGGAGATTTCACACCATTGCTTCCAGGTATGGCCGCATCACGTTTTCGACCCGGCAAGTCCTGGCGTATCTCAGCAGCTTGGTGGGGTCAAACGTTCCTCGGGTCCTGTAGAGCTTCAGTCCTTCCAGTACTACATCCACTCCTATCTTTTTTCGAAACTTGAAGCAGTCGGCCAGCGTCTTTTCTGGGCTGTAGATTCTGACTGGCACTCCGTCGATGTAGTGTTTCTCAATGCCAGACCTGTACGCTTCAGTCGAGAATCTGTGAGCCTTGATCGGAGGATAGCCAAGTGAAGGCATCCGCGAGTCCCTCGGCACAGCTACCGAAACAGCATGAGGAATCTGGGTAGTGATGTCATGGTAGGCCAGTGCGGAGATGAGGCATATGACGGCCTTTGGAAACCGGAGGCTCACCGTAACGAGGTCGGGATTGCTGATTGGAGGGAGTTCCACCAGTCGATAGACACCTCTGCTCACTTGCTCGATCACGCCCTTGTCCCTGAGGGAATAGAGCATGTAGCGTGTGATGCCGTATTCTAGAGCCTTGCTCATTCGGAGTTGGCCGCCGTTCTTCCGAAAGATCTCTTCAGGGTGTTGCTTCATTATTCTATCCGAACAAAATGTTGCCACTTATCAATAAGTGGTAACAATATGTCTGGTTTCGATCGCAAAGTCAAGGGGGCAAAGAGAAGCCTTGGAAACGGTGAATCTGCGCAGACGGGGATGGTTGGAGGGCTCAGCCTGTGATCGGATCTTTCCGGAGAGAACGTAGCTTGTTGTCATGGAAACCATCAGTATTACTGTCTTAGCCAGTATCCAGAGGTTAGAGGTTCTTCCATCCAGATACCCCAGCAAGGAGATGATGAACATGCCAAGGACAACCGGATATGCTGTCAGGAGAATCACGAATCGCCTCTCGATGGGCCGGCGCACGGCCCACAGGAGAAGTATCGTCCATCCGGTCATCAGTATCCCTCCGATTGCCATGATGAGCCTGACCGAGAGATCAGGATCGAACTCGGGGTTGCCTGTCAGG
>JBATTW010000490.1:0-12961 GCA_049670805.1 Bacteroidota bacterium | reverse complement strand
CCTATGATGCGATGAGTTTCGAGGCGGCCCGCATCGTCGCCGACAGACTCCGCAAAAAACCTGATCTCGTGCTCGGACTGGCCACCGGGAGCACACCACTCGGCCTCTACAGAGAGCTCATTCGATTGCACAAAGAAGAAGGCCTGGACTTTTCCAAAGTCACCACGTTCAACCTCGACGAGTACGTGAGCCTTCCGCCCGAGCATGACCAGAGTTATCACTATTTCATGAAGGAGAATCTTTTCAAGCACATCAACATCGATCCCCGCTTCATCCACATCCCGCAGGGAATGGCAAAAGACATCGACGCGTTCTGCGACTGGTACGAGCAGCGAATAGTTTGCTGCGGGGGGGTTGACATTCAGGTTCTGGGGATCGGTGCCAATGGCCATCTCGCTTTCAACGAACCCGGCTCCTCTCTGGGATCGCGCACTCGCATCAAGACTCTGACTGGGCCGACACGCCAGGACAACGCACGCTTCTTCAAAGACATGGATGAGGTCCCAAAGTACGGAATCACGATGGGCGTCGGAATCATCATGGACGCAAGGGAGCTGCTGCTACTGGCAAACAAATCCAGTAAAGCCGGGGCGGTCAGGTTGGCGGTGGAAGGACCTGTAACAGCCATGTGTCCAGCATCGATCATCCAGATGCATCGCAATGCATTTGTGCTCCTCGACAACGAGGCGGCCTCGGGGCTCACCGGAACGTATAATGACACGTGGGAACATAAAATCTTCACTTGAGGAAACCGCCCGAATGGTTGACAACATCTGCGTTTTTGAGGACACAGCGTACCGCAATTTGCTTCCCCTTGTCTACCTGCGGGTCACGTCCGATCTGCGGTGCGGTATCATGACGCTGCGCGAGAAGATCGAGCAGAGCTACCCCGGCGTCCCCCTCTCCCTCCACTGCAGGGAGTACCTGGCCGATCTCGTTCGGGAGCAGAATTTCGGCGTTCCCGTAAACAACGTTCAGGGCAAGAGCTGCCTCTTTGTGAATGGAAGGGTGGTCGCGGACAAATCTCTCCCGGAGACCATACCGCTGGAGGGCCCGGACGTGACATACGTCAGTGGCGAGACCGTCGTTGCGGCCAGGGTCAGCGGCAACACTCTGGACAGCGTTCGACGCAACCTTCCGGAAACAATAGGGCCTGAACACTTCGAAAAAACGCCACGGACCGAGGTCCAGGTTCACCTCATACGCTATCCCTGGGACCTCGTCAACCGGAACGGTGACGAGATTGTCGCTGATTTCGCGCGCCTGACAGCCGGAGAGAAGGATAAGATGCGGGGGCTCGTCTACGAGGGTGCACACCTCGTCAACAAGAACAACCTCTTTCTGGGAGACGGGACCCAGATCAAACCCGGCACGGTTCTCGACGCTGAGAGTGGACCCATCTACATAGGAAAGAACGTGACGGTATTTCCCAACGCGACTATCGAGGGACCGGCATATGTGGGGGATGGCTGTATGATCAAGATCGGGGCGAAGATCTACGAGAACACCAGCATCGGTGAAAAAAGCAAAGTCGGGGGAGAGGTCGAGGAATCCATCATCCACTCCCACTCCAACAAGCAACACGATGGATTCCTCGGACACTCCTACCTTGGCAAGTGGGTAAACCTCGGCGCAGACACGAACAACAGTGACCTGAAGAACAACTACGGAAACGTACGGGTTGTGATCAACGGCGAATCGATCGACACCGGGTCGCCCTTCGTCGGGTTGACGATGGGAGACCATTCAAAAAGCGGCATCAATACGATGTTCAATACCGGGACGATCGTCGGTGTTTCCAGCAACGTGTTCGGCTCCGGCTTTCCACCCAAGGCGGTTCCCTCCTTTGCCTGGGGCGGGGCCGAAGGCATGACGACCTACCGGATCGACAAGAGTCTCGAGGTAGCCAAACGAGTCATGGCTCGACGAAAGGTCAGCCTCTCAGCTGTGGAGGAGAATGTCATCAGGAAGGTCTTTGAGCTGACACAGAAAGAGAGAGAGTCCGCGGGCATGGAAGCCTGAGATTTTCTCCACACGGATGTTCACCGGGAGCGAGGAGCTCCCCCCTTCCACCCCGGCCCTCTCACCACGCGGCCTGGTGTCGCGCCGGTGTGCTCACCTTCTCTCAACACCTGAACCCCGTTCACAAACACGTGCTTCACACCGACCGAGTACCTGTGCGGCTTCTGGAATGTCGCATAGTCCTTGACGGCGTACGGGTCAAACACGACGATGTCTGCAAAGTGGCCGGGGAGGAGCGCACCCCGCCTTTCCAAGCTCAGGTTCTCCGCCGGGAACGAGGTCAAACGTCTGATGATCTCTTCCAGGTCAACCAGCCCCGCTTCCATGGTATACCGGGAGATCAGCCGTGCGAAATTGCCATAGGCACGAGGATGGACGTTGGATTCCAGGAATACTCCCTCCGGCGTGAGGGATTCCGCATCGGATCCAAAGCTCATCCATGGCAAAACAACCTTCTTCTCCACGTTGTTTTCAGACATCAGAAAGAAAATTGTTTCCACGCGGCTGTTGTCCTGAACGACCAGATCCATTGCGGTTTCGATGGGTGAGGTTCCCCGCAGTCTGCCGATCTGTGCAAGCGTCTTTCCGGTGTACTTCTTCAGCGAATCAGTTTTGAAACCGACCGGGATGATGTTGTTCGGTGATCTTGTGGCCAAATAGAAGTTCTCCCATTCGTCTGAAGACCGGGAAATCTCCTCGAGGAGGCGCCTCCGGACCGATGGCTTCCTGAGACGAGCGGTCCAACTGTCCAGACCACCTTCCTGTACCCATGGGGGCATCATGGCGTCAAGACCCGTGGCACCTGCCGTGTAGGTGTACATATCGGCCGTGATGCGGAGACCTTCCTCCCTGGCCAGGCCAACCCGCGTAATGAGCGTATCGAGTTTCCACCAGTTGTCCGCCCCGGCGGCCTTCAGATGATAGATCTCGGCCGGAATGTCGGCATCCCGTGCGATGGCCAGCAGCTCATCCAGTGCCTCCAGTAAAGTGTTCCCCTCGCTGCGGAGATGAGAGATATACATGCCGCCGTACCTCGCAGCCGCCCTGCAGAGCGCAGTAAGTTCGGATGTCTCGGCAAAGAACGCCGGGGTGTATATCAAAGAAGAGCTGACACCCATCGCACCTTCTTCCATGGCCCCCTTCACGAGTTCCTGCATCCGGGCAAGTTCGTCAGACGTTGGCGCGCGATCCTCATAGCCCAGAACGTGAATCCGGACCGTGGTAGCCCCGACGAAAGACGCAACATTTGTCGATATCCCTCTCCTTTCCAGATGCTCCAGGTATTCTCCCAGCGTAGTCCATTCCACGGCATATTTGATGTCACCCTGCCGGTCCATTCTTTCTTGCTTCATCCTCTCGTTGAGCGGACCCATCGACTCGCCCTCACCCAGAACCTCCAGCGTGACCCCCTGGCGAATATCGCTCTGCGATCGTCCGTCCTGGAGCAACGACTCATTGGCCCAGCTGAGCATGTTGATGAACCCCGGTGCGACGGCAAGCCCTGTCGCGTCGATCTCCAGCGTGACCCTCCCGGAGAGATGCTCTCCTACCGCAGCGATACTGTCTCCGATCACAGCTACATCCGCGACCCTCGGCGGCCGACCGCTGCCATCATACACGCGTCCGCCGCGAATGATGATGTCGTACTCGGGCAACTCAGAGCATGATATCAGAAGAAAGGAAGACCACAGACAGCAAAGATGAACGAGATATCTCATAACCTCACCGGACGGGAAATGTATAGTTTTCGCCTACCTTTATGCGCTCCACTCTTCCATCTGCCCCCAGCTCAAAACGAACCAGCTCTCCATTCCCGCCTTCTCCGCTCATACGGAAGACATGACTCCCTTCGGGAACGAGCTCGACGAGCGAGCCTGTCGGATCTGATTCGGGTGGATAGCTATAGTCGTAAATCATCAGTTTTCCCTTGAAGAGCAATACCTCAGAATCCCAACCCCAGGGGTCTGAATACCTCCCGATGTAGAGGGACCACCCGGAGTCCGGCTTCGCAGAGAGAAGCGGCGGAGAGACCCTCTGTGCAATCAAGGGAGCCAGCATGCTCATCGCCCTGTTGGCAAAGTAGGTCGGAACACCGTCATCCGCATTCGCCAGAACAATGATTGCCACCTTTTCCCCCGGACTCACGGTGAGCTGCGAACGGTGGCCTCCGACCCATCCGCTGTGACCAAATGTCACCCGGTCAGCCCACTTGCTCACCGTGAAACCCAGTCCGCGACCACTGGTCCAGCTGGGCTGTAGCCAGTGGACACGGTGCATCTCCCGAAGTGTGCTGGCCGCCAGGATCTGTCCCGCTGTTGTCGTATCCTCACTCAGGTGAAACGAGGCGTATCTGCACATATCTTCAATTGTTGAGGAGATGTTTGCCGCTGGGGCCAGCCCTTTCGATTCAGTCGGCGGGCTCTTCTCGCGCGTCCTATCCCCCAGTCTGCGGCCATACCCGGTCGCCAGGCGCTCCCGATGATCGGGCGGTAGAAACACACTCGTGCTGGCCAACCCGAGGGGATCCAGGATGTTCTCCTGCACAAAAATTTCGTAGGGCCGACCGGACACCGCGGCCACGATCTCCCCGAGGATGGCTATTCCCAGATTGGAATACTTGTATTTCGTCCCCGTCTCATAGATGCTCTCCTGCTCCCCAAGTGCTTGGATCATCTCCTCCCGGGTGGGGAAATTATGTGTTGTCCAGTATGGAAACGCCGCCTCGCGCGGGAGTCCCGAGGTATGCGTGAGCAAGTGCCGGATGGTAATTACCGGGCCCGCGGAATGACGATTGTCGTATATGAACCAGGGAAGATGATCAACAACCGGGTCGTCAAGTTGGAGTTTCCCTCGGTCGCGCAGCTGCATGATCGTCGTGCTCGTAAAGGTTTTGGTGATTGACGCAATTCTAAAGATCGTTTTCGTTGTCACCGGACGTTCTTTCTCCAGGTCCGCGTACCCGAACCCCTTCGCCCAGACAACATCCTGGTCATACACCACGCCTATGGCGAGACCGGGTATGTCCCGGTACTCCATCTGCGCCGCAATCCACTTCTCGAGCAGGGCAATGGACTGGATCACGTTTGAATCTGTGCGGACTGCCTCGACCCCGGACAACGCTGAGTGAGAAAGAACAACGCAAGCGATCACAGCCGAGAACACCTGATGTTTCATCTCTTGCTCCTCCGGCAAATGTAATGATTAGTCGAATATACGCGGGCCCCGCACACTATGGCTGGTGGTACACCATACGACCGCCTACCACCGTCATTTCCACTTGCACATCGCGAATCTTCGCGGGGTCAATCTCCAGAAGGTCGTGGGAGAGAACAACAAAATCTGCAAGCTTCCCCGGTGAGAGTGAGCCCTTCTCTTTCTCTTCGTACGCAGCATAGGCGCCCTCTATGGTGTAGGCCCGAATTGCCTCCTCAACCGAGATTTTCTGGTCGGGGATCCACCCATCCGGGTTTCTCCCATCGGTCGTTCGCCGGGTCACCGCCGCGAAAACACCCAAGAGGGGGTCCAGCGGAGCAACGGTCCAGTCACTGCCAAAGCACATTCGCACGCCCTGATTCAAAAACGTCTTGAACGGATACGTCGTCTTGCATCGCTCAAGTCCAATCCGTGTTTCAGCCCAACGGCCGTCGTCGATCGCATGGTACGGCTGTACCGACGCGATCACTCCCAGACGCGCGAATCGCTCAAAATCTTTGGGGTCAATGTGCTGGGCATGCTCAATGCGCAACCGGCGATCCCACCCCCGGTTCCTCCGGACGATTCTCTCAAACAAATCAAGAAGAAGACTGTTGGCACTGTCACCGATGGCGTGAATCGAGAGCTGGAGCCCGGCGCTGTCGGCCGCCAGTGCCCACCGCTCCAGATCTCCGCTGGCGACAATATCGCTGGGCAGCCCGCGTGTGGAGGGGTCCGAAAGGTACGGTTCAAAGAAGAGCGCAGTGCTGGACCCGAGGGACCCATCCGCAAACGCCTTCAGTGATCCGACACGGATCCACTCATCGCCCGTTGCGGCTCTTACGGTTCGGTCGGCAAGCTCCTTCCACCGCCAGAGCGGGAGCCGGCAGTACATCCTCGCGGTAAGTGCTCCCTGTTCCTTCAACTTCTGATATACCGTGACATGCTCCGCCCCGGAGATATCCTGGATACTCGTGAGACCGACGCGGCGGGCCTCCTCCAGGGCGAGCCTTGCAGCATCAATCAATTCATCCTCCGTGGGGGACGGTATGAGAGTCCAGACCGGTGCCATTGCCGCGTCCTTCAGAATTCCTGTCGGCTCTCCGGTTTCAGGATCCTTCACGATATGCCCGCCGGGGGGGTCGGGTGTGTCTCTGGTGATGCCAGCCATCTCGAGGACAGCGCTGTTCGCAAGAGCCATGTGTCCGTCGTACCGGCTGACGAAGACCGGTGTCGACGGGGTGAAACGGTCAATGAGCTCACGTGTCGGAAGTTCTCCGTCCGGCCAGCTGTCATGATCCCAGTTGCCCCCCGTGATCCACCGGCCCGGAAGACGTTCCACTCGCTCCTTGATGAGGCGCGTGAACTCTGACTCGTCTCGTGCATGACGAAGATCCACACTCTGGAGCTGGAACCCTCCTGACAAGAAATGCGAGTGGTTGTCGATAAAGCCCGGAAGTACGAACCTTCCCTCGAGATCCACCTTTTGTGTGTTCGGTCCGATGGTACCCCGGATCTGCTCGTCCGATCCTACCAGGAGGATCCTGTCACCAGCGACAGCCAGGCCCTGCGCACGCGGGAGCACGCTATCAACCGTCCACAGGTTTCCATTCAGGTACACGACATCGGCGGTTTGACCGAGTGCCATCGACGACATTGCGAGCCCCGCAAGAAGCAGCAAACGGGAACCGCGCAATCGGTGAGTCCTCCCGGAGAGATGTGTCAACACGCTAGTCCTCATATACAGTGGTTTCAGGAAAGAACGCATACCATCCGAACCAGAACGCAAGATGCCCTCCGAGGCGGGGAAGCCGCAACCCGGTCATCCTCTCTTCCAGATGCTCCTCCCGGACGGACCATACCCTCCCCTCCATGTCCACGATGTCCGACTCTTCCCTGCGGACAAACTGGTGATCGGCACGAAGGTACACTCGAACGCTCAACCGTTCGACATCGGAGAGGACCACGACCGGTTCGTTTCCGACAGCGTCGTTAAGGACCGGCCGGCCGGCCAGCTCTTCCAGCGGATACGCTCTGGCAACCCCTCCATGCAAAACGCCAAAGACCCACTCCTTGGTATCACGGATGTCACTTCGATGGGCAACAGGGAACATCGTTTCATCGCTCTCGAAATACTCCTCGTACGCTGCGCCCGGGGCGTAGTCCCGTTCATATCCGGTCTCCAGGCTCAGAACCGATGTGCCCGGGTGATCTGCTCTCCAATCCGACCACGTTGTGCGAACAACGGGCAGACGCTGGAGCTGAATACCCTTCTGTGCGAGGGCTCCGACGACGGGTCTCCCGTGAAGCGAGGCCCACAGGCTTTTTGTCTGATGGTCATACATGAGCTTGTTGCTTTCATAGAGGAATCCTGACGAACCGAACGTGTATGTGGTTTCCCCCACGCTTGTCTCGAAAAGCATTGCGGATCCGCACAGCGTACAGTATGCGAGGGAAACCGGGATTCCCCCCACCGTGTCATTGACCATCTCGTGCCAGTCGACGATCCGGAGTGGATAAGCCCTGGCCCGGCCGTTCAATTCAACCCCGAACACCGGCTCGTCGTCCTGCAGGTACGAGCTCTCATCTGCAACCGTCAACCGGGGGCGGACCAGTGCTGGAATGGCGTCAACTTTGACTCCTCCCCAAACAATGAGATCCGGACGGATCGTCATCGTCACCCCCGAAGGAAAGAACTGCAAAAAGGCGGGGTCAATCACCTGGAGAACCGCCAGCTTGAACGCGAGATAGTCGTTATGAGGAGTGATATCCTGCTGACCAAGCCATTCCATCCACTCCCCCCAGTCATTGCCAAGACGCTCATCTGTCAGCTTTTTCATTGCGCTGTGCCACTCCCGCCCGGGAGGGACAAATCGCAGCGCCTCGATAAAAGCCGGAGCCACCGAACGATCCCCCGATCTGCCCAGAATTTCAGCTGCTCTGTCCCGAATCGCAACATCCTTGTTCACCAGATACGCAAAGAGCTGCAACGTCGAGGAGTCCTCGTCCGGCTGAGCATGAACCGCCGGAGACAGCATCCAAAG
Source organism: Bacteroidota bacterium (assembly GCA_049670805.1). Classification (GTDB taxonomy): domain Bacteria; phylum Bacteroidota; class Ignavibacteria; order UBA10030; family UBA6906; genus JBATTW01. The sequence continues at coordinate 4,703 of JBATTW010000490.1, read as the reverse complement.
AACACCCACGCAGAACACGACTGCCCGGATCATCGCAGCCTCCGTTCATCCTGTGTTCGATACGGCACACACGTTCCCTCTCTACTCATGCAAACACAGGAGTTGACCAAATGTTCCAGCATTCTCTTCTCTTGTATCACCTCTGCAGGAAGCGTTCCTTGAAAGTCGGCTCCTCCCCCGCCATGGTCAGGAATAGATCCAGCGGTACGAGTTCAAAGTCGGAGCCCAGTTTGTCCAGAATTCCTTTTACTCGTTTCACGTCGCTCGACTCCCGGACGTGGACCAGCAGGAAGTACGGTCGTTTCGCGTTGACTACCGCCAGTTCCTGAAGATCCGCAACTGCATCCGCCTCGAGACGTGTCGGGGAGAGATAGTAGTCATACGAGATAAGCGGTCTCCCGGTGCGCTCGGTAAAGGTATAGGCGGGAGCATAGCCGTTCAGGAAACCGATCGCATCGGGCATCCCCTCGTAGTAAACGTCAACAACCTCTTTTGTCAACTCGGTGTTGCCCTCGACCGTGGCCCCCTCAGAGTAGTCCATGATCTCAAAGACGTTGAGGTCCAGGATCTCCATCTGCTCTCTTGACTTCGCAACGAGCTCCGAAAGAAGTTCCGGAGGGACCGCCTTCGGGTAGAGATACCCGGGGCCCGAGAGGCATCCGATAAAGTAATCGTTTGGGGTTGCCATTGTGTAGAAGTACTCCGCCATTGCGGGAGCCATCCAGGTGTAGTTCATCAGCACTTCCCATGCATAGGGTATCTCTCCCCGGCCGGGCTCGAGCCACGCACCGATGCCGATTCCATCCGTCTGCACGCACGAGATATAGACCTTCTTCTCCGCAGGGTACTCCTTTTCCGGGTCCACAGTGTGATTGTTCTTGAATACAAAGCCGGGCGACGACGGCACCTGACTGCTAAAACTCAGGTTTGGTAACGTGTGGAGACCCTCCACACGGTGACCGTAGCTTGACGTGAGTTTCAGATGTTCGCGCTCCAGATCCTTTGCATAGGAGTGCCATCCCATGACCATGGACATGGGTTTCATCTCACTCAAGACCTTTTTTGCCAGAGCGTACTCCAGTGTGTCGGACGGCCGACTGGATAGGTCGTTGAAAAAAACCTGCTTGTACACTCCCCAATCGGCAACTCCGGGTCTCATAACATCTCCATGCGGTCCACCGAGCCAGACAATGAATTCCTTGTTGCACCTCTCCCAGTACCGTTCGTACGCCCAGGAGTAGATCTCGGCATCGGTCTGTCCGGTGAACTTGCCGCGGAAATCTTCCACGGCTTTCAGTCCCACATCTTCGACCATGGGGATCAGGTCTTCTGTGACCACGACAGCACGCTCGAGTCCCGCAACGGTAAACGCGACGATCAGAGAAGTCCGCACATTCTTGTCCCAGACAACGTAACCCTTTACATGTTCGCTCAGCTCCCGCAGCGCCTGCGCGGGTGTTTGGAGTTCACGAAACGAATAGTTCCGCCTGTCTCTATAGAACTCGAACACGGACTCGGTGTATGTGAATGGCCATTCCGGAGGATAGACAAAGTAGAGTTTGGGGCCGCCGAGGTTCGCGACGCCCTGCAAACTGATCAGCATCGCTTGCGTGGGGAGAAGACCGGAGATCTCCCAGTTGTGTTCGAGCTTCATGAAATATGCCTGCTTTGTCCCAGCTCGCTTCAATACATACTTCACCTCCGGTCCCGACGTTCTGGTCGATCGCCTGACGCTGTATGTGAGCTGCTCTTTGTCAGGAGAGAGTTCATAGCGATGAACTTGGTGGACGGGAGCCGGCCCCTGAGATCCAAGTACCTCAAACTCCTCGTCCAGCGTCAGGACGCTGCCACCATCCACCCAGGCCGCGCTGACCTTCCGCTCACTGCCAACAGGCATGGAAAGACCCATAAAGACATTTGTGGGAAAGACACGATTGGTGATCCGGAGTCTGTTCACACCTTCTCCCACATTGAGGTTGAGGGTGTCGCTAAAGCTTCGTCGGGTCCCCCAGGTCTGGATCAGTGTGATCTCTGAACCTGTACCTCCAAAATCAACCCGGAGACCACGATACAGACTGATCTCTGAACTCTTTGCCGGGACCAGCTCCCACGAGCCTTTGAACGCGGCATCGCCCTGCGGTGTCGCCACTCCTGACCAGAGGGCGAGGGCGACGAGAAGGAATAGAAGAACTCTGGAAACTGGATTGTTGATCATGACGTGAACCTCCCTGGTGAGAGATGTGATTGTGATTTCAACAATTGGTCAATAGTAGCCACCGGTCTCAGAGCCAAACCGGCGAAAAGCAATCCAAAGCGAAGCTTTGCGAGTGGCACCGATATTGAGCCCTCAAGTGTATCTGAAATCATTTACGAGTCTGATCCGGCTTGCAGAGCCGGTCTCAAATCAGTAGCGAGCAGCCCGAGGGCAGAGAGAGAAGCTATGAGAAAACTGACGGTCGGCGGTCCCGTCGCAGCACGGACACCATCTGCCTCCGTTGTTGTCGTTGATGCGCAACGGTCGCTCACACCAACTCTGGTTCGCAAGTTGAGACAGGACGGCTTCTCCGTCCATGCCTTCTCCAACGCATCGGAAGCGATCGCTTTTCTCCGGCAGCATCCCGTTGATTTCGTCGTTTCAGGAACCGGTACGGAAAAGATGCCAGGCCGTGATCTGCTGAATCAGATCTCTTCTATCCGCGGCGACGCCATCCGGATTCTCGTCAGCAACCCCGAAGACAAACCCGCAGCCGCACGCGACCTCGCAGACGGGCTTGTCCACAGCTACATCTTGAAACCGTGGAACGACACCGGTATCAAGTCCCTTCTTCATCGCCTGACAGAGCGACAGCTCGATCTTCGAGCACAGTACCTGCGCGACATCATCGGGACGCGCGGAAGACTCCCGCTCCCACCCCGTCTCTACTTGCGGTTGGAGCCTTTTGCCAGGCACGAATCACGATCCGCTCAGACAATCACCAGTGAGATCGAAAAGGACCGTGACTTCGCCACACGTTTGCTCCACGCTGCAAACGCCACCTACTATGGTGTCAGGACAACAATCACCAACGTCCGCGACGCGGTCATACTCGTCGGACCGGAGTACATCCCGGGACTTGCACTCGCCATCGAAGCGTTCCAGAGCGCGAGCCAATCTCTGCACCACGGTTCCTATCGTCTCGTTGAACAGGTATGGAACCAGGGTCTCCGGCGTGCCACGATCGCTAGGATGATCGCAGGGAAACGGCTCGGATTTAGAGATTCAACCGTGGCCTTCACCGCTTCGTTGCTGCAGGACATCGGCCAAGTGGTTCGGATGTCCTACAACGCCGCCGATTATGCAAGGATGCAGCGGATCCACCTGTCCGAACAGCTACCGCTTCACAAGGCCGAGGGGAAGATCTTTCCCCACCCCCATGCCGATGTGAGTGCTGCTCTTCTCCGCTTCTGGAATCTCCCGGTGGACATTGTCACCGCAGTCGCCAATCATCACGGGTCTTTGGGAAACTCAACACTTACCCGCATCCTCCAGATTGCCGATATGATCGAATGTGGCGATGCATCCATCCCCCACGATTCCGCGGTCGATGGAGAAGTACACCAGTGGTGCAAGAAGCTCCACCTGAAGCTCCCCTCGCAATTGAGGGGAAAACGACAATAGAACATGTTCTCCTGAAAGTCTCGGCAGCACCACCGATCCTCTGTTAGTGCTCCCTAACATCGGTGGCACGGTCGAGAATCTCTTCCTCCGACAAACCAGCGGCCGCGTAGAGAGCAAAAATGTTTTCCCGCGGTGTCTCGGGCGGCACAGTGTGCGAAGCCGCGAGGATGTAGCCCCCACCATCGGACGTCATGAGATCGATAAGTCGACGAGTCTCCCGGAACACTTCGGAGGCCGACCCATGTGGCAGGAGATGCTGGGTGTCAACGCCTCCCATGAAGGAAAGGTGTTTGCCGAATTCCTTTTTGAGCCGTGCTGCGTCCATACCCGGGCAATTCGTCTGAATCGGATTGAGAACATCCACACCGATGTCTATGAGATCCGGGATAATCGGAAGAAGTGAACCACAACAATGGTGCGCAACCCAGAGACCGTGCCGCTTCCCTATCTGGACGATCGCCTCCAGATGAGGACGAACAAGCTCACGCCAGATTCTGGGGTTTATCAGCATGGCTTGCTGCCCCGCCACATCATCACCGGTCCACAACCAGTCCAGCGCGAACCCCTTGCACGCCTCCTCCGCGAGGTGGCACTGAAACGCGGCCGCGTCAGATAGCATTTTCGCCGCGAGTTCGCGCCGGGCCCCAAGATCCAGGATTGCCTGTTCCATACCGCGAACGCGACACACCATTTCAAAGAGACAGGGAGAAACGTCACAACCGATGAAGTAGTCACGCGAGAGCTTAGCGAGCGGCTCCATGGCCGTGAGCAGTTCGCCGACATACTCGTAGGGGTGCTTGTACCCCCGGGCGGTCTCTTCGTCCGCTTCCTCCAGAGGTGATCTGCGGATCTGATTGAAGGGTCCCACCCTCACCCACTCGATGCCCCAGCAGTCAATGTGTGACTCCCCTTCCCGCTCGTGGGTGATCCCCTCCATGGCATGATTGTTACCCACCCACGCCTGGCGCACGTCATCACCGAGTACCTCCGGGAGTCTTCCCCGGGGGACCCTCAGATCCTCTGCAAGCCGGCGGACTGTTTCTGG
>JBATTW010000489.1:0-22532 GCA_049670805.1 Bacteroidota bacterium | reverse complement strand
GAAGGCGTGCTGGCCGTTCGTTCCCGGTTCGCCCCAGATGACCGGACCGGTCGAGTAATCGACACGGCTTCCCGAACGGCTGACACTCTTCCCGTTGCTCTCCATATCTCCCTGCTGGAAGTAGGCGGGGAACCGGTGCATATACTGATCGTACGGGAGAATCGCGTGCGTCTCCGCTCCAAAGAAGTTGTTGTACCACACACCCAGTAGTCCCAGTATGACCGGAAGATTCTTCTCCAGGGGCGCGCTGCGGAAGTGATTGTCCATCTCGTGCGCACCCGTCAGAAGCTCCTCGAAGTTCTTCATGCCGATCGCGATCGCAATGGAGAGCCCGATCGCCGACCAGAGAGAGTAGCGGCCGCCAACCCAGTCCCAGAACTCGAACATGTTCTCCGTATCGATCCCGAACTTCGAGACCTCGGCGGCGTTCGTGGAGAGGGCAACAAAGTGCTTTGCGACCGACGTTTCGTCCGGTGCAAAGTTGAGGAGCCAGCTCCTGGCGGACCGGGCATTCGTCAGCGTCTCCTGTGTCGTAAAGGTCTTGGACGCGACGACAAAGAGGGACGTCTCGGGATTCAGATGCTTGAGCACCTCGGCAAGATGGGTTCCGTCCACGTTCGAAACGAAGTGGACACGCAGACCCTCTTTCCGGTATGGTGCGAGAGCCTCGGTGACCATCACCGGGCCCAGGTCTGAACCCCCGATCCCGATGTTGACGACATCAGTCACCGTCTTGCCGCTGAACCCCTTCCACCTCCCCTCCCTGACAGCCTCCGAGAACTCCTTCATGTGGTTCAGCACACGGTTCACATCGGGCATGACGTCCTTCCCGTCCACTATGACCGGCTCACTGGAACGGTTCCGGAGCGCCACATGGAGAACCGCACGGCCCTCCGTGAAGTTGATCTTCTCGCCCCGGAACATCTTCTCCCTCCACCGCTCGATCTCCGCCTGCCGGGCCAGATCCATCAGGAGCGAAAACGTCTCTTTGGTGATTCTGTTCTTCGAGTAGTCCAGAAACATGTCGTTGAACAGGAGCGAAAACCTCTCGAACCGACCGGGGTCCTCTTCGAACAGGTCCCGCATCTGTACCGACTCCATCTTCGCAGCGTGGTCCTCCAGTGCTCTCCATGCAGAAGATTCTTTCAAGACAGACATGGTTCCCTTCCCTTTGTGTTCTCCGGGGTGCGCAATCTGTTCCACAAATAAACGAGATACTCCTGTCAATCGCCACCCTTGCGCATCTCCGGGATGGTCCCTACTTTCTTTCTATGAAGACAATCAAGTATGACTCCAGCCCTTCGTTTGCGGAGGAGATGGACCTCCGCGATCCCCTTCGAAGCTACCGCGCACAGTTTCATCTCCCAGAGCGAGGCGACGGCCAGAGCGCGCTCTACTTTCTGGGGAATTCCCTCGGGCCACAGCCCCGTTCGGCACGGGAGTATGTATCGAAGGTTCTGGACGACTGGGCCGCACGTTCTGTCGAAGCATACTTCGAGGGGAAAGAACCCTGGCTCTCCTATCCCGATCACTTCATCAAACCGACCGCGGAGATCCTGGGGGCGCTCCCGGACGAGATTGTCGTCATGAACGCTCTCACCGTGAACCTCCATCTCATGCTCACGTCCTTCTACAGACCCACGCCGGATCGATTCAAGATCCTCGTGGAGGAGAGACCCTTCCCGTCAGACTTCTACGCGCTCTCGTCTCACGCGTCACTCCACGGCCACGATCCCGCCCGGACGATCATACGATGCAAGCCACGCCCCGGAGAGCAGACCCTTCGCACGGAGGATATCGAATCGGAAATCCAGCAACACGGCCCTTCCATCGCCCTCATGCTCTTCGGAGGCGTGAACTACTATACCGGCCAGGCATTCGACATGAAGCGCCTGACAGAGGCCGGCCACACGCAGGGCTGTATCATCGGGTTTGACCTGGCCCACGCGGCCGGAAACATCCCGCTCAGTCTTCACAACTGGGAGTCCGATTTCGCGGTCTGGTGTTCGTACAAGTATATGAACGCGGGACCCGGCGGGCCTGCGGGTTGCTTTGTCCACGAGAAGCATCACGGACGGACCGAGATACCGCGACTGGCCGGCTGGTGGGGACAGGAGACGCAGAAGCGCTTCGCGATGACCTCCGAGTTCATTCCCGCGCCGGGAGCCGGGGGGTGGCAGGTCAGCAGTCCACCGATCCCGATGCTGGCCGTGTACCGGGCCGCGGTCAACCTCTTTGCGCAGACAGGCATGGACCAGCTCCGTACAAAGAGCATCGCCCTGACCGGGTACCTCGAGTTCCTCCTCCAGAACCTGGACAGCAACGCATTCAGCATCATCACTCCGGGGAACCCCGCAGAACGGGGGGCACAGCTTTCACTGCGCACGCACCGGGACGGTCACCGTCTCTTCGAGAAGCTGTTGGCGGGGGGGGTGTTGTGCGACTGGCGCGAACCGGACGTGATTCGGGTGGCACCCGCACCCTTCTATAATACATTCACCGAAGTGTGGACGTTTGCCAGAACCCTCTCATCGATTCTTCGGAACCACCATGACTGAAACGTCCCACGAAGACCGTTCGATCCGCTGCGGGGAAGTTCTCAATCGCGCCCTCCACCGCGGGCTGGTGCGCGAGGAAGACACCGCCCTGCTCTTCCACGATCTCTCCCTGGTGGAGCAACGCGTCCGCCAGATACAGTCCGCTTTCCCTCCGACAGCGCTCCACGCCATCTCCGTAAAGGCAAACCCGCTCCCCGCACTTCTCAGGAGACTCAATGATCTGGGTGTGGGGCTGGAAGCTGCCTCGTTCCCTGAGCTGCATCTCGCTCTCGGTGCCGGCGTCCCGCCGGATCGTATCGTCTTCGATTCCCCCGTCAAGACATTCCGCGAGATCTCCTTTGCTCTGGAGAGGGGGGTGTCCCTCAACGCCGATTCCCTCGAGGAGATCGAGCGAATCGCGGCTCTTCTGCGTGAGCGGCGTACCCCGAGCCGGATCGGCATACGCATCAATCCCCAGGTGGGGGCCGGGACAATCGGCATGACGAGCACGGCGGATGACTACTCCAAGTTCGGCGTCCCTCTCTCAGAGTCCCGGGATCGGCTCAAAGAGGCATTCCAGAACCATCCGTGGCTAGAGGGTGTCCATCTCCACATTGGTTCGCAAAGCTGCCCGATGGACCTCCTGGTGAGAGGCGTGGAATCCGTCACGGCATTCGCCCTCGAGACAAACAGACAACTGCAATCGATGGACGCACCAAACAGAATACGGGTGGTGGATATCGGGGGAGGTCTCCGTGTCCCCTATCGGGTGGGAGAGACGACGCCCGATGTGGCGGAGTACAGCAGAGAACTGGCCTCCCGCTGTCCGGATCTCTTCACCCGGGAGTTCAGCCTGATCACCGAGTTCGGCAGGTACGTTCATGCGCGCGCCGGGTGGGCGGCAAGCAGGGTGGAATACGTAAAGCGCGCCGCGGCCGGGAACACCATCATGGTCCACCTCGGCGCCGATATGTTTCTCAGGCGGTGCTACAGACCGGAAGACTGGCACCACCATATCTCGGTGCTGGACGGAAAAGGGAGGACGAAGCGAGGCGACACCCTCCTCTACACCGTCGCCGGCCCGCTCTGCTTTTCCGGAGACATCATCGCGCGCGACATTCCACTCCCCGCAACGGAGCCGGGTGACTATCTCGTTGTCCACGACGCGGGCGCATACACACTCAGCATGTGGTCCCGATACAACAGCCGGGAAATCCCGAGGGTACTCGGGTACGAGGAAGAGGGTAAGACCTTTACTCTTCTCAAGGAGCGGGAAGTACCCCGGAACCTCTCCAATTTCTGGAGCTGACCCCCGGGGGGCCAGCATCTCTTTCGACATATACCGAATTGAACTTCTCCTCAAACCACCGTATAATGCTGACTATCAACGCTTTTTGGATGGCCGGGGGGGCCGATCAGGCAGCACCCAGGAATCTCGCTCGATGAACGTCAGAGTACTCGGAAGCTCCAGCGCAGGAAACTCCACGGTCGTGTGGGACGAAGGGGCAGCGATTCTCATCGATTGCGGCTTCCGGCCATCCTACATACGCCGGCACCTCGAGAAGCTCAGACTCTCTCTCTCGACGATCTCCGGAGCGCTGCTCACCCACCTCCACAACGACCATCTGCACGAAGAGACCATCCAGGAGCTGGTCCAGAACCGCATCCCCATTTTCCTCCCCCCGAAACTGAGGGTGACCGCCAAGAAGACGTTTACCACGATCAGACTGGCAGACGCACACGGCCTTCTCCAGACCCTCGAGGAACCGCACACCGAAATCGGTCCGTTCTCCGTGGGGGCTTTTGAGGTGTTCCACGATGCGCCGGGAGGCTGCTACGGCTACGTTATCAGAAGGGAAACCCCCGGGAGGAGCATGAAGGCGGTCATGGCAACGGACGTGGGATTCACGAGCAGGCCGATGGTTGAAGCTTTTGCCGATGCCGATCTTATGATCATCGAGTCAAACCACGACCCCGAAATGCTGGAGAACTCCGGGAGACCCGACTGGCTGAAGAGAAGGATCCGGGAGCGGGGACATCTCTCAAACGAGGAATGCGCACGTTTTCTGGTGGAGGTCCTGAACGCCTCGGATGGCCTTCCCGAAGCAATCATTCTGGCCCACGTGAGCCAGGAGTGCAACACCATCGATCGCGCGATAGAGCGGACGACCTCTGCGCTGGTGGAGAACGGTTACAGCGGGATACGGGTGCTCCCGACGTTCAGGGGAAAGCCGAATGACATTGTGAAGATCGGTGCCCCGCAGGGAGAGCAGATGAACCTCTTCGCGAAGCTCTAAAGTCGGGAACACGGCGCCCGGTTCGCAACAGCTACAACATCCCTCCCGTCGATTTCTCAAACGCCCGATCCAGAGCGTCGACGACAATTCCCGGTGTGATCACTTCCGGTAGGACGATCGGCTCCAGGGGCTTCCCTTCCGGGAAAACGACATAGAGGGGAACACCGGATCTACCGAATTTCGCCAGAAGGCGGGTGATGTCGGGGTTCCGGTTTGTCCAGTCGGCTTTGACGGTGATGATCTTTGTCGAACGGAACTTCTCCACAACGGTATCGTCCGCCAGAACGGTTCTCTCGTTCACCTTGCAGGTCAGGCACCACTCCGCCGTGAAATCCAGAAAGACCGCGTTCTCCGCATCAAGATACTCCTCCAGCTTTGCAAGGGAGAACGGCTCCCAGAGGATCTCGTCGGGGTCTCCGGTCGCCTGGCCGGCAACCACGGAGGATTCGCCGGCAATCACCGAGCGGACGTCCAGGATCGACTCCAGGAAGAAGAGGTAGCCCAGGACACCAACGGCTACCGCGGCCGCCCAGGTGGCAAGGGATTTGACCCGACCGGCGCTGAGCGTGGCAAACCGGCCTACGAGCCAGCAGGATATTCCGACCGTCAGGAGAAATGCACCCGTCCAGATGACCGCCTCCACACCGAGCTGCTTGCCCAGCACGTAGAGAAGCCAGAGCAGTGTCCCCATCATGAGGAATCCCATGAACTGCTTGGCCGTCACCATCCATTCCCCCGGCTTCGGGACGAACCGTAACCAGGCGGGCCTGAGGGTGAGCACCAGGTAGGGAAGAGCCATCCCAAACGCAACGCTTGCGAAGATGAGCAGGATTACCCACCAGGGCTGAGAGAAAGCGAAGCCCAGCGCGGAACCGAGAAACGGCGCTGTGCAGGGGGTTGCCAGGATGGTCGCAAACACTCCCTCAGAAAAGGAGGCCGCGTATCCCGACCCCTCCTGCTTTGCAACCAGGCCGCCGACGCTCGCCACAGCGGAACCCGGAAGCTGTATCTCGTAGACACCAAAGAGACTGAGTCCGAACGCAAAGACGACGGCACACATCGCAATGACGAAGAGGGGTTCCTGAAACTGAAAACCCCAGCCCACCTGCTGACCCGCAACCTGGAGAACAATGACCAGGAGCGCCAGCACGAGAAAGGAAGCCAGAATACCGAATGAGAAGAACCACCCCATCCGTTTCACCTTCCGGGGCTCATCCCCCGCCATCTTCACAAGCCCAAAGATCTTCAGCGCGATGACGGGGAGGACGCACGGCATGATATTCAGGATCATCCCTCCGACGATCGCAAAGACAATATAGAGATAGAGCGGCCGCCCACCGGCCTCCGACGTCGGGGTGACGAATTCGCGGTCCAGTAGACCGGGTTCGCTCCGCTCTTCTCCCTCGACCGGGATGCTCCGACAGAACTCTTCCGAAAGAGCTACTACCATATCCGCTCCCCGCCGGTCACCCCCTTCCCCATGATAGACCAGCACGCCCCCGAGCGTGGTTGGACCCTCCATGCGCTGATACGCCGAGAGCGGAACCGTCACCGTCGCCCCCGATGGATGCGGGGTCACCCGGGTGCGCCCGACGAGTATCTCGTTGTGGGGATCGGGGTAAAAGTCTATCTCTCCATCAGTGGGCGAAGAGAGCTCAACGCGGAGCTGGATCGTACCTCCCCGCGTCTCCACCTGAAGTGTGATGTCACCGGCATCTGAGAGCGCAAGGGGCAGCTGCACCCGGTACTTCTCGAAAAGCGCTTCATTGTCCTGCACCGCGGGTCCGTCCCGTACGGGGAGCGTGAGCTCCAGGTTGGCCGCCCCGGGAACACAGATCGCCTCGCACTCCAGCCAGCTGACCTCTGCCCTGAAAGTAACTTCGGTTCCGGCCTGCGACGACGATGGCGCGGAAAACGGAACCAGAAGCATCGTCTCGTTCCCGTAGCCATATGTGAGGACGTCACCGCTCTCGATGAGCTTCTCGGGCAGCGGCCACATGATCTCTCCAGCCCGGAAACCCTCCGGCAGCTCCCAATCGATCCGTGTCGCCAGCCCTGCCTCGCCGGGGTTCTTCCAGTATGTGTGCCACCCGGGATCCATGTTCAGACGAACGCCAAGCGTAAAATCGGCCCCCGGTTCAACACTCTCCACGTCGGCCACAAGCCTGGCCAGCGTGTGCTGGTCTTCCTGGCCCCTGAGTGTGGAGATCGGGATCAGGCTCCCGATCAAGGACAGTACGAGGAATCCATAAAGAGGCTTCATATACCTTACAAACATGGTGTTTCGGGATTTGGTGCCCGTGGCCCGGGCATGAAAAAAGGTGGCCCGTGGACCACCCGCCTGGGAGCGCCGATGGATTGAACTCAGGTTTTTTTCTCTTTTTCCAGCTCGGAGGTGTGGAGAAAGCCTTGCTTCCACCTTTTCCTTATCAGGAGCAGGAGATAAACGAAAATGAGGAGCCCTACACCTGCGATGATAAGCAGATTGAGTCCCAGGAAGCTGAAGCCCTCCGACTCCGTACCGCCCATGGTTGGACACCGAGCATGATGATGGGAGTGTATCCTGATAGAATACGCAAAAATCTCCCGGAAAGTTGCGCTTCACACTCTTCAAAACACTACCCTCCTGTTTACCGCTTGAGCCACTCCTCCAGGATCGCCAGACGATCCTCTTCGGACAACACCGGGCTGGCAAACCCCGACCGGGCAACCCGCTGGCGGTATGCTTCGTACAGACAGACCGCGGCCGCAACCGAGACGTTCAGGCTCTCGATCATCCCCACCATCGGGACCCGAATGCGGAAGTCCGCCTTCTCCGCCGCCTCATCTGACACACCCCGGGACTCGTTTCCCAGGACAAACGCCGTCGGCTTCGTCAGGTCAAGGTCGAAGACCGGGACAGAATCCTCATCCAGCCGCGTCGCAAGAATGGAGAACCCATCTTCCCGCAAATTGGTGTAGCAGGCATCAACCGATTTGTGCTTTCGCCTGGACAACCACTTGTTCGCGCTCGACGAGCTTTTCTTTCCGATCCTGGGAAACTTCTCGATGGTGTAGAGAAGCTCCACCCCCAGAACCCCTACGGAGTCGCAGGTTCTGAAGACCGCGCTGACATTGTGGGGGTCGTGGATGTTCTCCATAACGACCGTCAGGTCCGTCTGACGGAGAGCCAGAACCCGCTTGATCTTCTCAATTCTACGCTGGCTACGAGGCATCATCTCGTTCCGGGATGGAAAAGGCCGGCTGCACGGCTCTGTCGCGCTCCGGCCGGAAGTTCAGGAGGACGATCGCGAGAATGACCATGCCTGCGCCTGTGACCTGAAGGGGCTTCAGATGCTCGGCAAGGAGAAGAGCGGCAGAGACTATGGCCGCCACCGGTTCCAGCGTGCTCGTGATGATCGCCCTCGACGGCACAACGACACGAAGTCCGCCGAAGAAGAGTGAATGCGGAATAAGAACAGAAAAGACGGCAAGAACCGCAAGCGACACCCAGAGCGCGGGTGACAGGCTTCCTGCTGCGATCTTCCAGGGAGGGTTCAGTACGAGCCAGAAACAGGCGGCAAAAAAGATGGCATAGAAGGATGTTGTCCAGAGACTGTACCGCCTCAACAGGTGACGGGTGTAGACCGTAAGAAAGGCAAAACAGAAGACCGAACCCGCTCCGTTGATCAGCACAGAAGGGGTAATCTTCACGACATTCTGATCGTACCCCCCCACCGCCAGAAAACACCCTCCCAGGGATATGACAGCCGCACCGAGTTTGACGAGGCCGAACCCCTCCTCCTTCACGGCGATGGCATAGGCCATCACGAAGAGGGGAGCTGTGTACTGGATGAGGATCCCCGTTGCAACTGTGCTCTTCTCGATGACGGTGTAGTACGTGTAGTTCGCCCCCGCGACTCCTATCACGCCAACGAGGGCGAAACGCCAGAGATCGCCCGGCTTCACCCGCAGCGTCTCCCGGCGAAACAGCGCAAAGAAGGCAAGAAGAAAGATCGCCGAGAAGGAGACCCGGGTCTGGACAATGAGGAGAGTGTCAACACCCAGATTCTGGAGATGCTTGGCTGCGGTCGCGGAGACACCCCAGAACAGGGCCGCCCCGACAATCATCATGTACCCTCTGAACTCGCTCATTCGGATTGCTCTGGTGGCGGGCTCCCGGGGGCCTGAGGCGGAGGTGGTTCCGGCAGCGGGCCATTGGCCTTTCGGCGATAGTGGTCACTCATCTCCTCGTTCCCGGCAAGACGGTAGAGGTGCGACAGCCGTCTGAAGAGGCTCGCCGGATTTGTGACATGCCCGGTCCCGTTCTCCACGAACTCGATCAGGCTGAAGAGAGGAGGGATGTTCAGGTCGGGATCGTAGCAGTCGCAGGCATCCAGGTAGGGATCGGGCTCGGACGGACGGACGAGGGCGGCCTTTTGATAGTAGTGGACGGCCAGCTCGAAGTTGTCACGGGCGGAGTATGTCACCTCGAAGACGCTTGCGAGCCAGAGGTAGACATCGTACGCGAGGTCGGGGAACTGTGTGGAGAGCTTCTCGCCGAAAAGGCGAATCTCGTCAGGAGTCAGCGAATGGTTCCAGAAGAGAAGGCGATACGGTTCGACATCTTTTACCTCTTGTGCCAGTGCGGCCTGAAACACATCGAAGATCTCGTTGAAGTCGGTTGATGTCGAAAAACAGCGCCGTATCTCTTCAACGGTGTACTTGCGCATCCGGCTCCGTTGCGCGGGTGACCAGGTGATGGGAAATTATGGATCGAAAGTAACAAAGCGGGTCCTGAGATGCAATACGGGCCCACCCCCCCCTTATCTGAGGAGGAGCATCTTTCTCTGCAACAGACCGCCGCCGGCTTCCAGCCGGTAGAGGTAGACGCCGCTCGCCAGCCCGGCAGCGTCGAAGCGTACCCGGTACGAACCCGGCGAGAAATCCTGGTCCAGAAGCGTCACGACTTCCCTCCCGAGGAGGTCGTAGACACGCAGATGCACCCGCGAAGCCACGGGAAGATCGAACGGTATGGTCGTGGCGGGATTGAACGGGTTGGGGTAGTTCTGCTCGAGAGCGATCCGGAAAGGAAAATCACCACCCACCTCCTCGACCGATACGGCAATCGTGTCCTTGCCCCCGTACTGATAGTAGCGCGCGGCGAATTCCTGCAGGTAGTGGTTGGCAATCCGGCCATTCCGGACCATCACCACGTTTTCGTCATTGGAGTTCTCTGCAGCGTTTGTCCAGTTGTGCGATCCCGTTATAACGACCGGGTCCCAGGTGGGGTCTTCCCCGTCAATGATTCCGTACTTGTGGTGGTGGAGATACGAGCCCGATTTGAGCTGAACGTCCACACCCCCGGCGATAAGGTTGTAGTACTGCGTCCCGGTATCGGTGTTGTTGTCCATCACTCCCCGGACCGCCCGTCCCAGCACCTTCTGCGCGACAAGCACTGTCCGGATGTCGCTCCGGGTGAACGTCAGCAGAGCAAAGGCAACAGAGTGCCGAGCGCTGTCGATCCTGGCAATGATACGGGATGTCGTCCCGTCACTCGGGCTGAAGTAGCACTCCACCCGGCTGCCGCCGATAATGAACCGGTGCGCGGTGTTGTCGGTCTTCCTCGCTCCAAACCGGGACCCCGCCGGATTGGGGAGGTCAGCGCTTCCGCCCCACATCTCTTCGAACTCCCGCGTGTACGTCAGGGCCAGGGAAACGTCCTGCAGCTCAATCGAGTTCTGTTCGTCATCAAACGTACCCGATTGGCTCGGGTTCCAGGAGCCGGTCCAGACCCAGGTGCTCTCCGGCGCGCCGCCCCGTGCGTCAAAGACGAAGAACTTGTTGTGCATCAGACCCGCACCTTTGAGGACCGGATCAGACGCATCGGTGATCACGGGAATGCCGTTGTTCGCAAGAAGGTTGAAGGGGGAGTGATCCCGGTTGTCCTCTTCGCACACCACGCGCACTTTTACCCCCCTGCTTTTGGCGTTGACGAGGGCGTTTGCCACCCCGGTCCCCGCCGCACCGCTCAAATTATAGAGGGACGCATCAATCGAACGATGCGCGCCACCGATCCTGCCTGAAAGGCGGGAGACGAGGTTCTGATTACCCAGCGCCGTGTCAGACCATGCAACAGAGGGGTCCACGCTCTTATTGAAGTATACTATAACCTCACCGGGCGATTGAAGCGGAGACGCGGTACTAGCGAGAAGCGCCGAGGCGACACTGGTGTCAGAACCGGCAGCGGAGAACGCCTGGATGTAGTAGGTGGTCGCGGGATCAAGCCCGTCGAACGAAACCGCATGGTCCGTGACGAGATCCTCACTCCCGAAAAGTCCCATCTCGAAGGAGGGGGTTCTCCCCAGCCGCGCCATGGATGTGCCTGGATGGAGCGTCAGCCATGCAACGGTCAGCCGGGTCGGAAGAATCTCGCTCTCTACCGGAAAGGTGAGGAAGACAGGGCCGGATGTGAGTATGTCCTCTGTGGTGCGGGGCATCACCTGATACCCCCCGATGTAGGGTGACGACGTGACATACTGTCCCACGACCCCCACAAGGTCAAACGAACCGGCGGGAATCGGCGCACCTACGAGATCCGTGGAGTTGTCTATCCTGATCTCCGTCGCCTCAATCCCGTCGGTCAGCTGGTAGTTCGTCCCCCCCGCCCAGACACCGCTCCCCAGGACACGGACGCCGTTGAGACGGACGAGCAACCCTTCGTAAAGCTCCACACCCCCTGCACCGTCGCCCGCGATTTCGCCGAGGGTGAGGAGGAGCGGCTCAGTCACGTTTCCGCTGTCGACAACCCAGTGCAGGATCGGATTCACGATCTCGGTGAGTCCCGCGAAGGGTTGAAGCAGGCCCGTGACAATCACCTCGTCCCCTCTCTGCACAGCAGCGGAGAAGGATGGTCCGTAGATCGCCATCCCCGCGGAGTTGTCCTGGAGATAGGAGGGGCTCCCGAACTCGTTTGCGGCGGTGATGACGCCCCTGATCGTCACCAGCGTGTTGACCCTCAACGGAATTCCGTTGACGTCATTGAGCTTCACGTCGCCAATCGGCTCGGGGAGACCAAAGACCACGATCGACGGAAGCGGGCTGACATTCCGGAATTCCTGGGATGCACGTGTCTGCACCTCAACCGGGTAGACCGCCGTGCTGTCAGGAGCGGTCACTCCGTTGATCGTGATGAGGGTCGAGTCGGCACTCATTGCCACGGACGTGAACAGTATCGTATCACCGCTCACGCTGGCCGTCGCAGCCATGTTGGTGTACTCCACATCCGGGAGAGAGCGCGACCATGCAAAGGTCGCAGGGAGTATGATCCGCAGATCCAGAAGGGTGAAGGCGGTATCGCGACGGAAAAGGACGGTGAGCGGAGTCTGGTCACCGGCAGAGAGGGTATCCGGTTGCACGAACGCGGAGCCCGAACCGTCAGCTGTCAGACGGAGTGCGTTGATCCATGAGGAGTTGACGGAGCTGTTCCCCGATCCCATCGAAGAGGAAGCGCTGTTGAAGGCCCAGGCAGAAGGCGATGTTGTTTCTCCAACCGAGCCACCGTCGAAGTAGACCGTCCGCCCTCCATCCAGGCTCCCTGAAAAGTGGATCTTCGGGTCAGGCAGGCTCCCGGCGTTGTTCGCCCCCCAGGAGAGACCCGAGACGTGGAGAGCGGGCGGGGTGCGAATCTGCAGGGCATCACTTGAACCGGCAATCAAGAAGGGATTTCCCGAGAAGTAGCCCGTGTTGCCGGCCGACACCTGAAGGATGAAGTCAGAGGGATCCAGGTCTTCCTGGATCCCCATTTCGGGACGGGCGACCACGATGATGGTCCCCTTCCTGAGGGAGCTCCAGAGACTGCTGTTGGCAAAGACGAGGGGAAGCTGAGGAGTCCCGTCGGAGCTGAAATCCCGTACGGTCCACCCGCTGAGGTTGAGGCTGTCCTCCACGACAAGAAGCTCCAGCCACTCGTCCGAACCGCCGGAGTTGTAGACTTCGTTGATGATGATTCCCTGGGAGAACGCCGTGAAGGGAAGGGCAAGAAGGAGAAGGATCGTGGAGCGTATCAATCGGTAGAGAAGCCTGTCTGTTCGAAGTTCCGGTTTCGTCACACGTATTCATAAGATAGGCATGTTGGGAGGGAGGTGCAAGAAGTGGTAGAGCGTCCGCAAATTGCATCTTGATTGATTTTTGTGGATTTTCCCGGAGCGGTACTACACACGAGTCGAACGAGAGGTTCCCATGCACAAGAAACTCTTTATCCCCGGTCCTACCGAAGTAGCGCCCGAGGTTCTCCAGAAGATGGCCACCCCGATGATCGGCCACCGGACCAAGGACGCCTCAAAACTCCAGCGCGAAATCTCCCAGAAGATGCGCAAGGTGATGTTTACCGAGAATCCCATCCTCCTCTCCACCAGTTCGGGATCCGGACTCATGGAGGGCTCGATCCGGTCGCTCACGGCGAAAAGGGCCGTGGTCTTCTCCGTCGGGGCCTTCGGGAACCGGTGGTACAAGATGGCTGAGGCAAACGGCATTCCTGCCGACAAATGGGAAGCCGAGTGGGGAAAACCGGTCACGCCTGACATCGTGGACAAGTATCTCTCCACCGGAAAGTACGATGTCATGACCGTGACCCATAACGAAACAAGCACCGGGGTGATGAACCCCGTCGAAGAGATCGCGGAGGTGCGGAAGAAGTATCCCGACGTCCTCTGGCTGGTTGACACGGTGAGCTCCCTCGGGGGAGCGAAGGTCGAGGTGGACAAGCTCGGCATAGACGTCTGCATCGCGTCGATGCAGAAAGCTCTGGCCCTTCCTCCGGGGCTGGCGGTCTGCTCGGCTTCCGAGCGGGCCCTCGAGCACGGCAAACAGGTGAAGCAGAGAGGATGGTACCTGGATCTGCTGGAGATCTACAAGTACGTCCAGTCGAAAGACCACCAGTATTCCGCGACACCGTCGCTTTCACACATGTTTGCCCTCGACTTCCAGCTGGACCGTATACTTGCGGAGGGACTCGAAAATCGATTTGCCCGACACAGGGAGATGGCCGAGTTCACCCGGGGCTGGGCAAAGAAGCACTTCGCGCTCTTCCCCGAGGAGGCATACGCGTCACTCACGCTCACGACGGTCACGAACACACGGAACATCTCCGTCAAGGACCTCAACGGCGAGCTGGGGAAGATGGGAATGCAGATCTCCAACGGCTACGGAGATCTCAAGGAGAAGACTTTCCGCATCGCGCATATGGGTGAATTGACGATGGTCGACATCAAGGAGGTCACCGGCGCGATAGAGAAGATCCTGAACCTCTCCTAGATCCACCAGATGGCCATACTACGCCCATTCAGAGGATACCGTCCCCTGCCGGAGCGAGCCGCGGAGGTTGCCTCCAGACCCTACGACGTTCTCAACTCGGACGAGGCGCGCAGCGAAGCCCGGGGGAAACCGCTCTCCTTTCTCCACGTCGGGAAACCGGAGATCGACCTCCCGCCGGAGACGGACCTCTACGACGATGCTGTCTACAGGAAGGGGCATGAGAACCTCCAGAGACTCATCCGGGAGGGTATCCTCGAGCAGGATGCCGATGCCTGCTTCTATGTCTACTCACAGACGATGGGTGATCACACACAGTACGGCCTCGTGGGATGCGCCTCCGTTGCAGAATACCTGGACGACACTATCAAGAAACACGAGCTGACGCGGAAGGAGAAGGAAGACGACCGGACAAAGCATGTGAAGGTCACCAACGCCCATAGCGGCCCTATCTTCCTCACCTACCGTTCGGTCCCTGCCATCGAGGATACTGTAGAGGAAGTCTGCGGCGGGAAGCCTGTCTATGATTTTGTCGCGGAAGATGGGATCGGGCATCGCCTCTGGGTAGTCCGGGACGAGAAGACAAAACAGCATCTCCAGGCGGAATTCGAGAAAGTGCCAAACTTCTATGTGGCCGACGGACATCACCGCTCTGCCGCCGCCGCTCGCGTAGGAAAGGAGATGGCCGATCGAAATCCGGACCACACGGGAGAGGAGGAGTATAACTTTTTCCTTGCGGTCCTCTTCCCGAATACCCAGCTGCGCATACTGGATTACAACCGGGTTGTGAAAGACCTCAACGGCCGCACCCGGGAGGAGTTTCTAAAGGAGCTGGCCGGATCCTTCGAGGTCCGGCCCTCATCGGCCCCAGCCAGACCCTCTGGAAAGGGGGAGATCGGCATGTACCTCCCCTCTCAGTGGTACACGCTCCAGGCCCTCCCCGGGACGCAGGATCAGTCCGATCCCGTGGCACGTCTGGAGGTCTCTCTTCTCCAGCGTGAGGTCCTGGATCCCATCCTTGGAATCCAGGACCCGCGCACAAGCAAACGGATCGATTTTGTCGGAGGCATACGCGGCCTCCCGGAACTCCGGAAGCGTGTGGACTCCGGCGAGATGGCTGTTGCCTTCGCCCTCTTCCCCACCACCATTGACGAGCTGCTTGCCATCGCCGATGCCGGCAAGATCATGCCCCCCAAATCGACATGGTTCGAACCAAAACTCCGGGACGGGATGGTCGTCCACACGCTGACCTGACAGACGTGTCCGCTGCAACTGTCAAACGCATTCCCCGCACTGTATGGGCTTTGGGTTTCGTCAGCCTCTTCATGGACGTCTCCTCGGAGATGATCCACAGTCTGCTCCCCGTCTTTCTCGTCTCGACACTCCATGTATCGGCTATCTCTGTCGGGCTCATCGAGGGTGTCGCGGAAGCAATTGCACTCACGAGCAGGTCTGTCTCTGGCACCCTCAGTGACCGACTGAGACGACGCAAGGGACTGACGTTTGTCGGGTATGCTTTCGCTGCAGCGACAAAGCCACTCTTTGCCCTCGCAACAGGAGCCACCCAGGTTTTCGCCGCTCGAAGCATTGACCGTCTCGGGAAGGGCATACGCGGCGCCCCCCGGGATGCTCTCATCGCTGATGCTTCTCCTGAAGGGATCAGAGGAGCGGCGTACGGTCTCCGCCAGTCGCTGGACTCGACAGGTGCGGTCTTTGGCCCCCTGCTGGCCATGATCCTCATGCTTGCAACGGGCGGGAGCATTCGAGTCGTATTCTGGGCCGCAGTAATCCCAGCTGCTCTTGCCCTCGGGATCCTCGCCTTCGCGGTCAGGGAGTCACCACACCGGCCAGACCGAGCAGGGCAGCCGGTCCTCCACCGCGGTAGCCTCGCCAGATTAGGATCTGCCTACTGGTTTGTCGTCGCCGCGGGAAGCGCCTTCGTGTTGGCACGCTTCAGCGAGGCCTTCTTGCTCCTCAGGGCGCACAGTCTCGGCCTCGCACCAAGCTTCATCCCGCTTGTCTTTGTGATTCTGAACGTGGCCTATGCCCTGACAGCCTATCCTTTCGGCCGGCTCTCCGACCGCTTCGGACGAAGAGGCCTGCTCGCTGCAGGGCTCGTATCGCTGATCTTCTCCGATCTCACGCTCGCCCTGGCGGATACGCTGTGGCACGTTGCTCTCGGGACCGCACTCTGGGGATTACACATGGGCCTTACCCAGGGACTGCTGGCCGCAATGGTTGCCGACGTTGTGCCACACAACCTCCGGGGAACTGCCTTCGGGATCTTCGGCATGACAAGCGGCATGGCCACGCTGTTTGCAAGCCTGGCGGCCGGCGCACTCTGGGCATCGTACGGACCCCCGGCCACGTTCCTCGCAGGCGCTTCGATGGCCACAGCAGCGCTCATCGGGTTTCTCTCCATCAGGCAGAAGGCATGACACACGTCTCTGTCGCGTCTTCTATTCCCCCTTTGCATAATTCCTCCCACCGTCATACATTAACTTCCACTCTCCTTCAAGAAGAGGTCATGAAGTCACACCGCCTCACCGTTCACGCGGGGTCTGTTCTCACGCTTGCAGTCTTCCTCACCGCCGGCTGTTCTTCACGGCCGCCGGCCGAAAAGACCTCCAACCCCATGCCCGATTGGAGCCTCACAGCTTCAAAGATCAAGAGCCTTCTCTCAGATTATGAGGGGAGCGATCGGCCGGGGGCGGCACTGATGGTGACCAGAGGGGAGACCATTCTCCTTCAAGAATGCCTGGGAATGTCAGACCTGGAAAAAGAGGTGGCCGTCCAGCCGGAGACCAACTTCCGGCTGGCCTCCGTGACAAAACAGTTCACGGCGATGGCCGTAATGATCCTCGCGGACGAGAAGAAGCTGACCTACGATACCAGGCTCACTGAGATCTTCAGCGCGTTCCCGGAATACGGGTCTGCCATTACGATCCGGAATCTCCTGCAGCACACATCGGGGCTGGTTGACTACGAGACCCTTTTGCCCGACACGCAAAAGGTGCAGGTAAGGGATCGTGACGTCCTCCGCTTGATGATGGAGCAGGACTCCACCTACTTCGAGCCGGGTTCAGAGTTCCGCTACAGCAACTCCGGCTACGCGGTGCTGGCCATGGCTGTGGAGGAGATCTCGCATACATTGTTCGCGGAGTTCCTGGCAGCCCGGGTCTTCCGCCCGCTGGGAATGACAAACACGGTGGCTTTTGAAGAGGGCGTTTCTACGGTCCCCCACCGGGCGTACGGGTACTCCCGGAGTGACCCGGGCTGGGTGCGGACAGATCAGAGCAGTACCAGCGCTGTCCTGGGAGACGGCGGCATCTACACCTCGCTGGTGGACCTGGTCAGATGGCTGGACCTCCTCCAGGAACGGGAGGTATTGATCCCCCGTGACTCCCTCTCCCGAGCCTTCCTCCCCGCACTCTTGAACAACGGTGAGGAGGTGCCGTACGGATACGGCCGGCGCCTGGATGAGTATCGCGGAAAGCGGAGGATCTACCACGGGGGAAGCACAAGGGGTTTCCGGAACAACCTTCAGTGGTTTCCGGACGAGGGTCTCACGGTGGTCTTTCTCTCAAACCGGAACGAGATCTCGAACGAGATGCTGGACGGCATCGTTGACCTCCTCCTCCCGCCGTCTCGGTAGGTTTCGACCCGGCGAAATTCCACACCCGATTCAATGATCCGGAGGTATATGGTATGGCCAGATTCACGCTGTTCGGCTTGAGTGCACTCCTTCTCTTCCTCCAGAATCTCTCCGCGCAACCATTGAGAGACGGAAGGATCTTTGACGACGGCGCCACGCTCTCCGGCCCGAGCAGCTCTGCCCCCGAAGAGCTCTCCCGGATGAACTCCTATCTGGGTCAGTGGGATGTCCGGATCAAGACCGCTACAAGCGACACCACCTACCATACGGCCGCGGGGGTGGCAATGGTCACACCCATGAATCGGGGCCACGCCATCATGGAGAGACTCCACTGCCCCGATTTTAACGGCAGGGGGGATGAGCTGAACACCGTCAGCTTCCTCGTCTTCAACCAGGTCATCCGGCTCTGGACTATGGGTGTGGCAAGCAGCTTTGCGGAGAACATCACGATCTTCGACGGGACCGGAGACGGTCCCGATCTCCTCCTCACAAACGCCATCCGCCGGAACGGGAGCACCGTAGTCACGCAGTACCAATTGACGCTCGACTCCCTCTCCGCCGATTCCCTTCTTCTCACACTGAAAACATCCGATGACGGCGGCGGGAACTGGAGACTGCATCAGGAGAAATCCTACTTCCGGAGAGAGCCGGACAGCAGTTTCATGGTTGGCGGGGATACCTTCGGGAGCCCTGCCCCCGATCGGCCGGATAAGGCCCGGGAGTTTGACTTTCTCATCGGGGACTGGACCGCACAACAGGAGATCACGCTCCCTGGCGGACAGGTCGCCCGGTTTCCTTCAAACCCTTCGGCCGTTCACCTTCTCAACGGCCACGCGATCCTGGAACATGACTGGTATGATGTGGATCCCGACCTTCCCGAAGCAGCAACGTCCATTGTCCGGATATACAACCGAGCCATGCGGCGCTGGGAATGCATGTACCTGACGAACAGGTTCAACAGCATCCTCTACTTCGGGGGGAAAAAAGAGGGTGACCGGATCGTTCTTACCCTCTTCGAGACCGATAGCGGAGAATCAACCATCAGTTACTTCATCTTCCACGATGTGGAAAAGGACCGCTACCGGTGGCACGCCCAACTCAGCCGGGACAGGGGCAGGACGTTCGACACGACATGGACGATAGACACCAGGCGCCGCATCCCGGAGAAGACCACCACACCGCATTGAGAGAGGAGAGCCAGACAGATGCCAAAACTCGTCCCCTCACCTTCGATCATCAAATCCGCGGGGAACAAACCCAAGGTCATCGAGGAATATATCGGGCGCGTGAACTCACAGACCGAACGGGTCAGCATTGCCCGGATGAGGAGTCCGGGAGGCTGGATCGAGCCCGGGCAGAAACCCGCATTTGACGAGTTCACCGTCGTGCTGAAGGGAATGCTGCTGGTCGAGTCCGGGCAGGAGAAACTGGAGGTCCATGCCGGCCAGGCCGTTATGGTCTATCGCAACGAACGGGTCCGCTACAGCACCCCCCATGACGAGGGGGCTGAATACATCGCTGTCTGCCTCCCGGCATTTTCTTCAGAGACCGTGCATCGGGACGGGTGAACGCCCCCCGCAAGCCGACCTACAGGACCTTTCTGTAGACGAGGATAGTAACCGGCTCCTTGCCTCCCCAGCTGGAGCGGCGCTCGGTCACCGTGAGCGTCATACCCCCATCGGAGAGCCTGAAATCGCTCGTGGAGGTCAGGGGGCTCGTCCCCTGAGACGTCTCGACCTCGGTATCCATGATCAACCGCAGGGTCTTCCCATCCTCTCCCCACCGCGCGCGTACCGCCATAGACCCAACCCAGGCCGCCTTGTGTCCGAAACGGCGCCACCGCTCATCGGGTGCCTGCACCGGGGGACCGCCGATGAGGAGCGACTTGGACGTGCTCCGCTCCCGGTGGTGTGTGAACCGCTTGTAGTACCCCTTTGTGCTTATGGTAATCTCGTTCCCCGTCTGATTGATATCCATGGTGTAGGAAGGAGGAAAGATATTTATGCTCGCCTTCTTGTCCAGCTCCCAGTGACCCGAGTAGTCGGGACGGAATTCCACGAACCGCTTTGTCATCGTGGGCTTCTTTCCCGCCAGGATCATGAACTCGGTGGGAGGAACGACGACGAATTCTTCACCCAGACCCTCCATGATCTTTCCCATCCGCTGAACGTCGTTGCTCTCCCGTACATGCACCGGAAGGAAGTAGGGCCGTTTTGGATTGAGCGCCGCCAGCTCCTTCATGTCCAGCACCACCTGCTCGGCGGTCTTCTGCGGATGGACGTAGTACTGGTAGGAGATAAGCGGCCGTCCCTTCCGGAAGTCATACGTGTTCGCCGGTCCGTATCCGTTCAGGAATCCCACCACGCTGGGCATGTTCTGGTAGTATGTGTCCACGACCTCCTTGGAGAGATCGATGTTCCCGGCCATCCGGTTTCCCTGGGTGTAATCCATGATGCCGAAGACGTCGAGATCCAGCCTCTGCATCAGCGTGTCCGCCTTCCGGAGCACTCCGGGAAGTTTCTCCGGCGGATAGGATTTCGGATACAGGTACCCTGGACCGCTGAGGCTCCCGATGAAGAAGTCGTTCTCCGTTGCACCTTCGTAATAGTACTGGAGGAGGGCCGGCGCCAGGTCAATCCACTCCATGTTCGTCTCCCACCCGTAGGGGATTGCTCCTCGGCCGGGACCCAGCCATGACCCGATACCCAGCCCGTCACTCTGTATGAGTGTGACATAGACCTTGTTCTCCACCTTTGGATCCGGGTTGGAGCGGGCTTTCTGCTTGAATTCAAATCCGGGAGAGACCGGCATCTGGCCGTGGAAGCTCATGTTCGGGAGCGTCGCGAGGCCCTCCGCAATCACCAGCGCATTGCGGGAGACCAGTGTCAGGTGCTCTGCCTCCTGGTCCTTGCAGTAGGAGTGCCAGCCAAAGACATACGCATAGTCGTTCATCTCGCTCATGATTTTGTTCGCCAGCCTGTACTCAGCCGCGTCTTCCGGGCTCGCGGAGAGATCGGTGAAGAAGGCCTTGTGAACGATTCCAAAGTCGGCAATGCCGGGTTGCATGCCGGGGTTCCCGCTCAGACCCTTGCACCACTCACCCAGATAGACGAGGTAGTCTTTGCTGCACCTCTCCCAGTATTCGTCGTATGCCCAGCGGAAGATATCCACATCCTTCATCCCGCGGAATTTCTTCCGGAAATCCGCGACCTGTTCAAGCCCCAGCTCCTCCACCAGGTAGAGATACTCGTCGGTGATGACAAGCGCCTCCTCCAGCCCCGCCACGGTAAAGGCGACCATGAGGGAGGGGACGACATCGGGGTCCCATATCACGTATCCTTTGAGATGCTGTCTGTATTTCCTGACGGCATCGTCAACCGAATAGACGAGGGTCGTATTGACGCCGTGCCGCTTCTCGTAGTAGCCCAGCACGTCACGAACATTGGGATGCTTGTAGCTGTCAGGATAGATGAGATAAATGTTGGGAGCTTCCTTGTTTGCAAGACCCTGCAGACTCAGCATCATGGCCTGCCACGGGAGATCGTTGACCGCTTCAAAATATCCCGAAATGTTCATCACCGTCACTTCCCTCTTCTCCTGCTCCTGCGGGGCTGCATACGAATCCCGGGGTGTGAAAACTACAACGAGCAACGTGACCAGCAATACAACCGATGTTCCTCTCATGTCTCTTCTCCTGTTAACCGTCGTGTCCGTTACACCTCGCACTCAGAGCACTTTCCGGTAGACAAAGATCGTGGCCGGATCCTCCCCGTCCCTGGAAGATCTCCACTCTTCCACGATGAGAGTCATTCCGCCATCAGCCAGGCGAAACGTGCTCCTGGATGATACGGGGATCGTCCCCTGAGACGTCTCCAGCGTAACATCCGTAACAAATATCAATCTCTTTCCGTCCTCGTCCCATCGTGCCCGTGTGGAAATGGAATCAGACCAGGCGGCCTGGTGGCCCATGCGTCGCGTCCGCTCCTCCAGGGAGGCCACCGGCTCTCCGCCGATGACGAGGGTCTTGGTGGTCTTCAGCTCCCGGTGATGTATAAACCGGTAGTAGAGAGCTGTCGTGGTCAGGGTGATGATATTCCCCCTCTGGTCCACATCAAGAAAGAATGATGTGGGGAAAATGTTCTTGCTCGCCTTTGCGTCCAGCTTCCAGTGACCCGAGAAGTTCGGACGATAATCCAGATACCGCGTGGTCATCGTCGGTTTCTCCCCCGCCATAATCATGAATTCGCGTGGTGGAACGACCTCGAATTCGGGTCCGAGCCCCTCAACGATCCTGGACATCCGCTGGACATCGTTGTTCTGTCGGACATGGATGGCCAGATAGTAGGGTCGCTTCGGGTTCAAACGGGCCAGCTCCTTGAGGTCCAGCATCACCTCCTCGGCACCTTTCTGTATGTCAACGTAGTAGTTGTAGGAGATGAAGGGCCGCCCCTCACGCCAGTCATACGTGTTCCCGGGGCCGTAACCGTTCAGAAATCCCGACACATGAGGCATATTCTCATAGTAGATGTCCACGATGTACTTCGGCAGGTCCACGTTCCCCACCTTCCGATTCCCCTCGACGTAATCCATGATGCCAAACGCGTGCAGGTCCAACCGTTGCATCAGCGTGTCGGCAATCCGGAGGGCACCGGGGAGCCTGTCAACCGGGTATGCCTTTGGATAGAAGTAGCCGGGACCGCTCAGACTCCCAATAAAATGGTCGTTTGGCGTGGCCTCCTCATAGTAGTACTG
>JBATTW010000488.1:0-12578 GCA_049670805.1 Bacteroidota bacterium | reverse complement strand
GGTTGTGCGCGCGAGCGAAAAAGAGAATCCGGATCTCTTCTGGGGTTTGCGGGGTGGGGGAGGCAACTTCGGTGTCGTGACAGAGATTGAATACAAGCTTTTCCCCGTGGGCCCGGAAATCGTCGGGGGGGCGGTTGCGTGGCGTGGTGAAGATGCGCCTGCTGTCCTCGAACTATTTCGTACACTCAGCGCAGAAGCACCGCCGGAACTGACCGTTGTTGCAGTGCTGCGACTTGCGCCGCCGGCACCGTGGTTGCCAAAGGAAGTCCACGGCAAGCTGATTGCTGCACTGTTTGTCTGCTACAGCGGTCCGGTTGAAGAGGGCGAGAAGCTTGTAGCACCGATCAAGGCCTTCGGTTCTCCGGTGGGCGACGTCCTGCAGAAACGATCATATGTCTCACAGCAAAGCATACTGGATGCGACTCAGCCGGACGGCCGGCGCTACTACTGGAAATCTGAATATCTGGCCGGGCACCAGCCTGAGATGCTCTCAAAGTTCATCGAACACGGCGGCAGAATAGAGTCACCCCACTCCGGTGTCGTGCTCTTCCCACTTGACGGTGCATTGAACCGACTCCCGGAAGATCATTCACCTGTCGGCAACCGTGAGACGAAATCAGTCTTCAACATCACAGCCTCCTGGGATTCGCCCGGGGAGGACAAGGCAAATATCGATTGGGCCCGTAACGCGTGGGAGGACCTGCGCCAGTTTTCGACCGGAGGAACCTACCTCAACTTCCTCACGGAAGAAGAAACCGGAGACCGGCTTCACGATGCATTTCGGAAGAACTACGATCGCCTCGTTGATGTCAAGACGAAATGGGACCCGAAGAACCTGTTTCGGGTAAACAAGAACATCCTGCCTCGTTAACTCTCCCCCCCTGGCCACATATCGAGGGATGGAATCCCCGGGAAGAATTTTCCCGCCGGGGGAAGAAACCTCTTGTGAATGTTCGATCCGATTACTATCGTATCCAGTACGCAGGCTTACGTCTATTCCACAACATGGAGGATAACCATGAAGCGACTTCTACTCTTTGTGTTTGTCGTGGTTTGCGTTGTTTCGATGAGTCAAGCGCAAAGCTGGGATCTGGTCTGGAAGCTGACCCAGTTGCCATTCCAGCAGCCACAGGCAACTTCCGAGGTTGCCATTGTCAAGGCAGGCTTTGATACCGACGAGGACGGATGGGGGGAACTTCTTTGTGCCTGGACGAGCCGTGATACCAATGCCATTGTGATGTACGAAGCCACTGCCGACAACATATACGAGCTTGTCTGGTATTACAAATTTCCTCTGCCAGCAAATGACTTCACGGGAATAGCCGTGGGGGATCTCGACAACAACGGCACCGTCGATATTGTCACATCAATGCCATCTGTGGTGGGGACTGACCCAAATCCGCTTCGGGTCTGGGCCTTCGAATGGAACGGTGTGGTGGGGGAAAACAACTACGGGTTCCTGAACGCCGGGTCAGGCGAGTACGATCCGACCAGCGGGTGGAATTTTGGTTTACCCGATAACGTCGATTTCCGCCCTTATGGCCTTACGATCGAGGATATCGACAAGGATGGGGTCAATGAGCTCATCTGCTCGTCGCGAACGGGAGACCGTCTGGGGGGTAGCACCAGGGAGGTCATGGTAGCGTCTGTTGAAGGGCAGTTTTCTTCGTTCCATTCCTGGGTGGTGGAGTTCAACTACGCAGATACCTTCGGCGGATCACTCTACAATGCGACTACGGGAGATCTGGACAACGATGGAAATCAGGAGATCTATGCCGTTGTCTGGGACCTGTTTACCATGCGGATCTTTGAGTGCACCGGCGACAAGCAGTATACCGAAGTTTTCTCTGTGGACGAGCTCTACTCGCCGCAGGGGATTGATTATGGTGCACTCGACGCGGCAAGGGTCGCAGACGTGAACAATGACGGTGTCAATGAACTCTATATCGCGGGGACGGAACCCAATAACCAGATCTTCATTGTTACCGGCGTTACAGACGTGAGCCAGATGGACTCCACGGCTATCAAAGAGCTCTACAAGATCCCGGTGACCAATATTGGCAAGTTCAGGGCAATGTACATCGCCGATCCTGACAAGGATGGAAAGGCCAATCTCATGATTGCCGGGGAGCAGAACGGTCAGATCTTTTCCCTGGAATACAAGGGGACCGGGGATCCGGCAGATTCGACCAGTTGGGATCTTCAGGTGATCTTTGACATCTGGACAGAGAGTGGATTCGGTCCAACGGACTCGCCGACGATTGATCCCCGGCTCTTCTATGGTTACCCAGCAAGTGACATGGACAAGGACGGCAAGGACGAATACGCTTTTGTGAACTACAGATCGAGCTTCGGTGTCTGGGCAGAGGATGCGTACGTCTGGGTGATTGAGATTGATGTGGCTACAGATGTGCACGATGTCGCGATGGGGATCCCGGAAGAGTTCGAGCTGATGCAGAACTATCCCAATCCCTTCAACCCCTCCACCACGATACCGTACCGGCTCCCGACAAAGAGCCTGGTTCGCCTGGAGGTGTTTGACGTGAACGGTCAGCAGGTGGCCACACTTGTTAACGGGGAAAAGGAGGCAGGCTACCATCGGACTTCCTGGGTGCCCGGCCTCGCAAGCGGTACCTACTTCTATCGCCTTCGCGTCGAGCCCTTGAATGCTGAGGGTAGCGCCTTCGAAGACGTGAAGAAGATGATTCTCGTAAAATAGCGGGGGAATCCGCAATGTTGATATGAAAGGCCCCGTCCGATCTGGATGGGGCTTTTCCATTCAAGTCTACTCACTCAGAGCTGATACATGACCACCCGGGAAAGACTCAAGGCAGTTTTTAATGGCGATCGACCCGATCGTCTCCCGAATGTGGAGTTCGGTTACTGGGACGAGACATTCACCCTCTGGCACAAGCAGGGACTCCCGTCTACCGTCACATCAGATGCTGAAGCGGAGGAATATCTGGGCCTGGAAGGTGTGACTATCTGGGTTGAACTTCCCGTCAAAACCGGATTGTTTCCGGAGTTCGAGCCAACCGTCCTTCGCGAAGAGGGTGATCGGCAGATCATCCGGGATGTAGAGGGCAACATCTGTGAAGTGCTTCGTGATAGTTCCTCGATTCCGCGGTATGTGGAGTTCGGTCTGAAGACGAAGGCTGACTGGGACCGTCTAAAGGAAGAGCGACTCGATCCTGATGCGGAAGGGAGAATCGGTGATATCGAGTCAGCCGTACGCGAAGCCGAGGCCAGTGGCAGGCCGATTATCTTTCGCGCCGGGTCACTATATGGCTGGCTTCGGAACTGGATGGGCGTGGAAGGGCTCTCCGTGGCCCTTATGACGGAGAGGGAGTGGGTGGAGGAGATGATGGACCACTTTACAGAATTAACTCTTCGTATGATCGACCGGGCGTTGCCCGGCATGCCTGTGGATCTTGCCTGGTGGTGGGAGGATATGTGCTACAACAAGGGGCCGCTGATGTCACCAAAGATGTTTCAGGAGATGCTGGTTCCCCGGTACCGGCGGGTTACGGGAGCACTCCGGAAGCAGGGGGTTGAGGTCAATCTCCTCGACTGTGACGGACGGATCAATGAGCTCGTACCAGGGTGGCTCGAGGCGGGCATCAAATGCATGTTTCCTCTTGAGGCGGCTCATACGGATGCATACGTGCTCCGGGAGGAATTCGGGGATCAATTGTTGCTCATAGGGGGAGTGAACAAGCTGGCGTTGATCGCGGGCAAGGAGAGTATTGACAAAGAGATCCAGCGCCTGTTGCCTCTGGTTGAAAAGGGACGATTTTTACCGTGCCTGGACCATCGGGTACCAGCAGACGTTACATTTGAGAATTACCGTTACTACTTGAAACAAAAGAAGTTACTTTTGAATTCTTGAAGCGCGTTCTCGATCCAGTTGTGGCAGG
The DNA here is from genome assembly GCA_049670805.1 of Bacteroidota bacterium. Classification (GTDB taxonomy): domain Bacteria; phylum Bacteroidota; class Ignavibacteria; order UBA10030; family UBA6906; genus JBATTW01. Next base: position 8,661 of record JBATTW010000488.1, on the reverse strand, counting down.
CATGGCAGCCGCGCCGGTCGCGACACACATCGGTGACGCGGCGCACAAACATGGGTTGCAGATTCGCGTATATTCTCGCCGTCTTCTGGTCGACCTACTGGCAGCCCGGAATCAGGGCCGAGTTGAAGGTTTCAGCCAAAATTTCTATATTTGGTGTTCACACATGGGTCACGACTCTTAATCTGTTCCACAACAGGAGGTAGTTCGGTGAAATTCGTAGCTACCATAATGCTTCTCCTTTTTGCGTATCAACTTGCTCCCGCTCAGAATACCGACGGAAGAATAACTATTGGCTTCCGGGGTGGCGCAAACATGTGGTTCAACGACTACAAAGACCGGAAGATCGGCCCTGGCGGTGACATTGTTTTCCGATACGGCCTATCTCGCGTATTCTCACTCGGCCTCATGGGTGGGTACGAGCAGCTCAAAGTCGAGCAGAAGGAGCTCGATTCACAGAGGACCGAGGGTTTTCTGAAAGTCGACGGTATTCCCGTCTCGCTGGTCGCATGGTTCAACCTTTCACCGGGGAGCCGGGTGGCTCCGTTCTTGTACGTGGGTGTAGGCGGGATGATGTATAAACGCCAGAATGGCTACGGCATATACACGCCGGAGAACGAATGGTACAAGACCATGCATATTCCTGTCGGGTTCGCGCTGGAGGCATTTGCAAGCAGTAGCGTTTCTATCGTGGTAGACGTCGGTTATCGTTTCATGGATGAGTGGACCGACAACCTGAAAATCGAAGGATCGATGCCCGATGGCTATGCTACGGCAAAGGCCGGTCTTCACTTCTACCTGGGTTCCAGCGATTCGGACGACGACGACTACGACGGCCTCACCAACGGCGAGGAGAGGAAGCTGGGGACCAACCCGCGGAGTCCGGATACGGACCGGGACGCTCTCCGTGATGGTGAGGAGGTGAAGAAGTATACCACCGATCCCAACAACGCTGACACCGACGGCGATGGGCTGACCGATGGTGAGGAGGTCAGGACGTACAAGACAGATCCAAAGGTAGCTGACACTGACGGTGACGGGCTCAACGATGGTGACGAAGTCCGGAAATACGGCAGCAATCCGCTCAAGGTGGATACTGATCTGGATGAGCTGAAGGACGGTGCTGAAGTTGCTGTTCACCTGACCAGTCCGACCAACCCTGATACAGATGGGGATAGGCTGAACGATGGTGAAGAGGTGAACGTCCACAAGTCGGATCCAAAGAACCCTGATACGGACGGCGGGACCGCACGGGACGGCGTGGAGGTCGACAGAGGAACGAATCCTCTCGACCCGTCGGATGATATCAAGAAACCCGAGCTGCAGGCTGCGGTGGGGGCGGCGGTCGTCCTGGAAGGCGTGACGTTCAGGTCTGGAAGCGCCGATATTACTCCCCAGTCTGAGGCGATCCTGCAGACGGTGCTGAACACGATGAGGCAGAATCCGACGATCGAGGTTGAAATCCGCGGGCATACCGACAACACGGGCGGCAGAAACACAAACATGCGGCTGTCCCAGCAGAGAGCGGAATCGGTCCGCAGCTACCTGGTGAACAGGGGAATCGCCCCCGCCCGGGTAATAGCTCGGGGGATGGGGCCGGACTACCCGATCGCTCCGAACACGACGCGCGACGGAAGGGCAAAGAACAGAAGGATCGAGTTCTACCGCGTCAAGTAACGATCCAACTTCTTCCGAAAAAAGATGCCCCTGCGCGCCGGCGCGGGGGTATTTTTTTTGAGACGGCTTTTTCCTATATTCGTAGGCCCTTCTGTCAAGAAACCAATTACCTATGCGACTATCTACTGCCTTTATCCCTACTGTCAAGGAAACGCCCTCCGAGGCGACCATTCCGTCACACCAGCTAATGATTCGCTCCGGTCTTATCCGGCCACTCTCCGCGGGGATCTACTCCTTCCTGCCGCTGGGTTACAAGGTGATGAAAAAGGTGTCGAACATCATCTGTGACGAGATGGATGCTATCGGCGGGCAGGAATTCCACCTCCCCGCTCTCACTCCTCTCGAGCTGTGGGAACAGACAGGACGCGTGAAGTCTTTTGGAGACACTCTGTTCCACGTGAAGAACCGTCCCCTTGTGCTGGCCCCGACGCATGAGGAGGTCATCTGCTGGATTGCCAAGAACCACATCTCATCCTACAAAGATCTGCCACAGATCTGGTATCAGGTCCAGACGAAATTCAGGAACGAGCCACGGCCGCGATCTGGTGTCCTCCGCGGACGGCAGTTCGTGATGAAGGATAGCTATTCGCTTGATAGATCGTGGGACGGGCTGGACAGGAGCTATGACCTCCATGCGGAAGCGTACAAACGGATCTTTTCCCGGTGCGGCCTGAAGTTCTTTGTAGTGGGAGCTTCGAGTGGTGCAATGGGTGGGAGCGGGTCACAGGAATTCATGATGGAATCGCCTTCGGGTGAAGACGTCATTGCCGTTTCGGAAGATGGGGCGTACGCGGCTAACCTGGAAGTTGCCACCTCGGTAATGCCGCCTGCAACACGGACTGACGGGAATGAATCGCTGAAGGAAGTCCATACGCCCAACGTCAAGACGATCGACGAAGTGGCCGCCTTCCTGAAGGTCGATCACGGCAGGTGCGCGAAATCGGTTGTTTACTGGGCAGAGGAAAAACCCATCCTGGTCCTCATGATGGGGAACGATGTGCTGAATGAGGCGAAGCTCTCCTCGGTGCTGGGGGCCGAGGTGCGGCCGATCGAGGCGGAGCGCCTCACCGAACTGACGGGGGCTGATGCGGGATCAATCGGTCCGGTGAAACTCAAAGATTTCAAGATCATTGCCGACAAGAGGCTGGAAGGGGCCAACGGACTCGTCAGCGGCGCGAACAAGAATGACTATCACCTGATAAATATCGACCTTCAGCGTGACTGCAAGATAGACGGATATTTCGATCTGCGAACAATAGAAGAGGGGGAAGAGAGTACCCACGGCGGCGGGAGGCTCAGGGTCATTCGGGGTATCGAGCTGGGTCACATATTCAAACTGGGCACCAAGTACTCCGATGCGCTGGGCGCGTACTTCCTGGACGAGAACGGCAAGGAGCAACCCATCATCATGGGAAGCTACGGGATCGGGCTGGAGCGGATCGTTGCCTGTCACATCGAACAGAATCACGACAAAGACGGGATCATCTGGGACAAGGCGCTCGCTCCGTATCAGGTCCATCTTATTGCGATCTCGGGGAAAAGCCAGGAGGTAGCAGACCGGGCGGAGGAAATCTACCGGAGTCTGGCGGAATCCGGCGTAGAGGTTCTCTTCGATGATCGGAAAGACGTCAGCCCGGGATTCAAATTCAAGGATGCGGACATGCTCGGGATGCCATGGCAGGTGATTGTGAGCGAGAAGAACCTGAAAAAAGACCAGGTCGAGGTGAAAGAAAGAAAGTCGGCTGAACGCACCTACACATCTGTAGGGGAGGCCGTAGAAAAGATCACGCAACTCTTGGCGTAGCTGATGGAGACCTCGAGATTTCTGGTAAACGGGGAATGGCGCACCTCAACCGCTAAGCGGCCGGTGGTCAATCCGTACGAAGGCGTGATTGTGGGAGAAGTCTACCAGGCATCCTCGGGAGACATAGAGGAGGCGATCTCCGCGGCAGTTGAGAGCTTCGACCATACAAAACGGCTTTCATCTCACGAGCGGTCGGAGATTCTCAGAAAGATTTCCGATGAGATAGGTCGGCGGAAAGAGGAGCTTGCGTGCCTGATAACGCTGGAGACGGGCAAGCCCATCTCCTTTTCCCGTGTTGAGGTGAATCGCTGTGTCTTGACGTTTCGTCTATCTTCCGAGGAAGCGGGACGGATCGAGGGGACCGTGCTCCCGCTGGATCTTGCGCCCAACTCGGAAGGGCGTACCGCGCTGGTCCGCCGCTTTCCCCTCGGGCCAATCAGTGCCATCACACCGTTCAACTTTCCACTGAACCTGGTGGCACACAAGCTCGGCCCCGCCATCGCATCGGGGAACACCGTCGTGCTGAAACCCTCCTCAAACGGACCCTTGACCTCGATCGAACTGGGCAGAATCGTTGAAACTGCAGGGTACCCCAGAGGGGGTTTGAACATAGTACCTTGTCTTGCAGGTGAGGCGAATCAACTTGTTGAAGATCAACGGATTAAAGCAATCAGTTTTACCGGAAGTCCAGCGGTCGGTTGGGCACTCAAGGCGAGGGCCGGGAAGAAGAGGGTGCTGCTGGAGCTGGGTGGGAATGCAGGTGTGATCGTTGACGATTCGGCTGACCTGGATCTGGCGATGAAGAGTCTCATCCCCGGGTCGTACGGAAACGCCGGCCAGTCGTGTATTGCCGTTCAGCGGATCTTCGTCCACGATCTTCTGTATGACCGGTTTCTGGATCGGTTTGTTGATCTGAGTAAGGCGGTCGCTGTCGGGGATCCGATGGATGAGAAAACCATAGTGGGCCCGATGATTACCGAGGCAGCGGCAAAGAAGGTGGAGACGTGGATCTCGGAGGCCGTTGCTGCGGGAGCACGCCTTCTGTGTGGAGGCAACCGGAGAGGTGCGATGCTTGATCCCACGATTCTCGTAGACACGCCGGCACACCTGAGCGTCTGCGCGCAGGAGGTCTTTGCACCGGTCGTCACGATTCAGCGGTTTGACGACTTCGCCGACGCGGTTCGGATGGTGAATGACTCGGTGTTCGGCCTGCAGGCCGGGATCTTCTCAAACAGCTTGAAGAACATTTTCTACGCATACGAGGAGCTCGAGGTTGGGGGCGTCATTGTGAACGATTCCTCGGCGTACAGAATGGATCACATGCCGTACGGGGGGGTGAAAGACTCAGGATTCGGTCGGGAAGGAGTGCGCTATGCGATCGAAGAGATGACCGAGATGAAACTCCTGGCTCTGAATGTGAGTTGACCGCTACTTGTACCGCATCGGAAATGATCCTACGAACGCTTCGTTCATTCGACGATTCACACTCCGGGTAGCTGTCCACAGTCGTTGATGCAAAAGTTGTTCATAAGTTTCCCTTTCGGTCTATTGCTATTGGAGCGCCGAGCGGTTAGCTTTTTCGTTACACGCGAATCATGGAGATCATGTCACAGTACGTCCACCTCCACAACCATTCTCACTACAGCCTTCTTGACGGCGCCTGCCGAATCGACGATCTCGTCAATGCCGCGCGGGAAAACAGCATGCCCGCAGTTGCTCTGACTGATCATGGCGTCATGTTCGGGGCCATAGAGTTCTACAAGAAGGCAAAGAAGGCTGGCATCAAGCCGATCATCGGGATGGAGGCCTATGTCGTCACAAAAGGGAGCAGGCGTACGAGGGGTGCACAGGCTTCGGAGACAGGAGGTCGACGCTCGCCCTACCATCATCTCGTGCTGCTGGCCAAGAACGAGGTGGGGTACCGGAACCTGATGAAACTCTGTTCGATCGGTCACCTCGAGGGGTTCTACTACAAGCCAAGAATAGATGTCGAAGTGCTTGGTCAGTACCGGGAGGGTCTCGTCGGGCTGTCAGCGTGCGCAGGTGGGGTGGTCTCCGCATACCTCGCGTCCGGGAACGACGAAGGGGCGTATGAAGCTGCTGGCATTTACAGGGAAATCCTCGGTGACGATTTCTACATCGAGATTCAGAACCACGGGATCGACAAGGAAGCGATCATCCGGGAAAAGGCACCAGGACTTGCCAGGAAGATGGGCCTGAAGCTCGTTTGCACGAACGATGTCCATTACCTCAAGCGCGAGCATGCGGTTGCCCACAACATCATGCTTCTCATTCCGGACGCCAGCAGCACCAACACACCGGATTATACTCAACTCCGTTATCAGACAGATCAGGCGTACTTCAAGTCAACCAAGGAGATGGTTGAGCTGTTTAAGGACTTTCCTGAGGCTGTTGAATCTACACTGGAGATTGCCGACAAGTGCGACCTGGAGCTGGATCTCGGAAAGAACCACATGCCGGCCTTCCCGATACCTTCCGACGCCGGCGTGGATTCGCTCGAAGGATATCTGGACAAGCTCACGCGGGAAGGCTTCAATCGGCGATATCCTGATGCTCCCGAAGAGCTGAATGAGCGGCTGGAGCATGAACTAGGTGTCATCAAGCGGATGGGGTACTCGGGGTACTTTCTCATTGTTCAGGATTTCATCCAGGCCGCGCGTGAGCGTGGTGTCTGGGTCGGGCCCGGCCGGGGGAGCGCAGCGGGTAGTATTGTCTCCTACTCGCTCGGCATTACAAATGTTGATCCGATCAAGCATGGTCTGCTGTTCGAGCGATTCCTGAACCCTGATCGGATCAGCATGCCCGACATCGACGTGGATTTCTCAGACGACAAGCGGGAGCTTGTAATCCAGTATGTCCGTGACAAGTACGGGGAGGACTCCGTCTCCCAGATCATTACATTCGGTACCCTCTCATCGCGGGCTGTGCTGAAAGACGTGGGCCGTGTCCTGGGAATCCCGCTGAACACGGTGGAATCCATCACAAAACAGATCCCCGTGGAGCTCGGCAGGGTCCGACCCCTGAAAGATGCTCTTGACGCCATACCGGACCTGAAGTGGGTCAAGGAGAGCCCTGACCCGAGGATGAAGACTCTTGTGGACGCCTCTCTGGTACTCGAGGGGATGAATCGGAATGCAGGCATGCACGCCGCGGGAGTCGTCATTGCGCCGGGTACCATCAGCGACTACGTTCCGCTCTACAAGACGCCGCAGACTGAGGTCATGACCGGCTACAACATGAAGGACCTCGAGACTGCCGGATTGCTGAAGATGGACTTCCTGGGGCTACGCACCCTGACCGTCATGGAAGGGGCTGTGAGGATGATCGAGGAGAACAGCGGAGTCCGCATTGACGTGGATGCCCTTCCGGAAGACGATGCCCCCACCTACGACCTGTTCTCCAGGGGTGACACAGTAGGGGTATTCCAGTTTGAGAGCTCCGGGATGCAGGACTGGCTCAGAAGACTGAAGCCGACCTGCATCAACGACCTTGTCGCGATGAACGCTCTCTACAGGCCGGGTCCGATGGATATGATCGGTGACTTCATTGCCCGGAAGCATGGCGAACAGAAGATCTCATATGTAAATCCAGCGCTTGAGCCAATCCTCAAAGAGACCTATGGGATCATCGTTTATCAGGAACAGGTAATGAGGATTGCAAGTGAGGTCGCGGGCTTCACGCTGGCCAGGGCGGACCTCATGCGTCGGGCGATGGGGAAGAAGGACAAGGGACTCATGGCGGAGATGAAGAAGGAGTTCGTGGAGGGGGCCGTGGGGCGCGGGATCGCGAAGAAGACCGCCGCCGAGATTTTCGAGTTAATTGAGAAGTTTGCCTCATACGGTTTCAATAAGTCTCACAGCGTGGCATACAGTGTCATCGCCTACCAGACCGCATACCTCAAGGCGCACTATCCGGCCGAGTTCATGGCTGCCACGCTCTCGTCAGAGATGGGGAACACCGACAGGGTTGTCAAGTTCATCGACGATTGCAGGAAGATGGACATCAACGTGCTCCCGCCTGACGTGAACGAAAGCCTGAACGACTTCCGGGTTGTGCCCGAGGGGATCCGATTTGGATTGTGCGCAATCAAAAACGTGGGGCAGGGGGCTATCGAGAGTGTCATCGCGGCGCGATCAGGGGATGGCAAATTCCCGAACCTGTTTGATTTCTGCCGCAGGGTGGACCTCCGGCTTGTAAACAAGAAGTGCCTCGAGAGCCTCGTCCAGGCTGGGGCGTTTGATTCAGTGGGGACGAACAGGGCGATGATTCTCGAAAACATCGAACGTGCCGTCTCTTTCGGTCAATCCGCACAGAACCACTCCTCGGCAGGACAGGCAACGCTGTTCGATAGCCTGGGGCCCAAAGCAGCTCCGTCGATCCGCTATCCCGATCTCCTGGAGGCGCAGCCCTGGGCTGAGCCGGACAAGCTTGCCCGCGAGAAGAGTGTGCTTGGCTTCTACGTCTCCGGACACCCGCTTCTGAAATTCAAAGAGGAAGTGAAGGAGTTTGCCAATATCCAGCTGGGTGATGTGTCTCGTTTCTCCAACGGGGCGACGGCGCGGGCCTGTGGTATCGTAACGGCGGTGCGACGGAAGATCGACAGGCGAAACAACACGATGGCATTTGTCACCATAGAGGATTTTACCGGAAAGGGGGACTGCATCGTCTTCTCCGATCCCTACTCAAAGTACCAGCATCTCCTGATGCAGGACATGATGGTGCTGGTGGTGGGACGGGGAGAGCTGAACGGTGATTCTCTGAGGATTCTCGTAAACGAAGTCATCCCCATGGAGAATGTCCGGGAGAGATTCACGAAGAGTGTCATCCTCTCCATCAACGTCTCCGACTTCCAGGAGCAGACCGCGGCGCGGCTCCGGGAGGTCATGGAGCACCACAAAGGGAACATTCCCTGTTTTCTCAACGTTAAGGATACCGGATCCTCGCGGGTATTTCAGGCGCCCCGGTATCCGATTGAACCTTCCGACGATTTCGTAAGTGACGTGACGAAAATGCTCGGTCCGAGGAGCGTGAAATTCTCGAACGGTTTTAAGTCGAAGAACTAATCTAACAGGAGCAGCTATGAAGCCTATTGAGCTGAATGATACAAATTTCCAGCAGGAGGTGTTGAATTCTGACACGCCCGTGCTTGTAGATTTCTGGGC
>JBATTW010000487.1:0-1600 GCA_049670805.1 Bacteroidota bacterium | reverse complement strand
CCTCCGGTGTATCCCTCGGTCCGTTTCTCGTGTGGAAACGGAGCCACGCCCGATCGATAGATCCCCCACCGTCCTCCGGGAAAGAAATTCCAGTCCACGTGATCCTCCACCACCTTCCGCGTCCGGTAGTGGCGATCGCCGGTGAAGTAATTCCAGATGGCACGGGCCACGTGGGCAACCAGCAGTGTGGCCCGGTTGTCGATACCGCCCCGATGGTCCGGGTGCTTGTCCACAAAGACCGCGAGTGCGATGTTGACCCTGTCCGAGAGAACGAGCCCGACATCCACCTTTGTCTCCTGTATCCCCCCGGTCTTGTGTGCAACAGAAAAACGCTCGCACGTCTCTGACGGGAGAAATCGGGGTATCATGCTGGAGTAGAATTGCCCCTCCAGGATGCTCAGCATCTCCTCGCACGAACCCGAGTCGGCGAGTGTTCGCCGGTGGAGCGCCTCCAAAAGCGTGACCATATCCGCCGGCGTCGCGACACCGATACCGTACCGGATGGACTCCTCGGTCTGCAGCTTTGTCTCCCAGGTGTAGAGCCTGTTCAGAATCCGCGTGTTCTTCAGCCCCTGCCTTGCGAGGAAGTCATTCACCACAGCCATCCTCTCTTCGTGGGTGGCGGCAAGGCGATCCAGGACCAGGTTTGTGGCGGTGTTGTCGCTCAGGGTGATCATCAGCCGGATGGCGTCGCGGAGAGAGATCCTGGAGCTGTCGGAGAGAGACTGCAGAATCCCCGAGCCCGGTTTCTTGTCCTCCGCCCTGAGGACGACGGGAGCATCCGGATCCACCCGTCCCTGCCCCACAAGATCGTAGAACGCGGCCATCACCGGAAGTTTTATTACGCTGGCTGTGGGAAACCGCTCATCCGCATTGTGTGAAACCGTTTCGCCGGTCTCCAGGTTTTTTGCCATGAACCCCAGATGCCCGCCAAACTCCGCTTCCAGACGCCGGATCTCCTTCGCAAAGGCATCCACATCGCCCATCTGTGGGCGCGCGCTCACGAGATGTCCGGCAAGAAAGAGACCCGCAAGGAGAAGGCCTGCACTCGAGTGGATGCGCATGCGACGACACCTCTGAATGGTGGAACACTGTAACAAAGGACTACACCTTCACGAACCATCTCTTTTTCCACATCACCCATGCAACGAGGAACAGAAGGAGGATGAAGAAGAGTGCGTAGAGAAGTGACGCGTTGACGGGAATTGCAATTGCCGCAAACAGATTCTCATAGAGGAACACCTTAAATGAGGTGCTCGTGCCGTCTCCCAGGGGGATCCTGATGAGGGAGAACACCCGCGCCACGAGACCGGCGAGCACAAAGACGGTGATTGCGTTCATCCCGTAGATGAGGAAGGGGGTGGCCCACTTACGGTATCCCTTGACGTCAATGATCCAGTAGAACATCCCGAGAGAGACGAGCGCCCATCCCGCCATAAAGACACTGTAGCTGCTCGTCCAGAGATTCTTGTTGATGGGCAACCAGATATCCAGGATGACCCCGGCCAGAAGGAGCGCGTTCCCCCCGACGAACATCCAGACGGTCTTCTCCTCCCTCGAGAGACCCGAACGAAGCAGATGTCCCGTGAGCACGCCGAAC
>JBATTW010000486.1:0-3354 GCA_049670805.1 Bacteroidota bacterium | reverse complement strand
CTTTGACCTTGACGGCACGTTGCTGGATACGCTGGAGGATCTCTGTGACTCGGTCAACAGGGTGCTCACTTCCCGGGATTTTCCCACCCACCCGCTCGACGCCTACAGGTACTATGTGGGTGACGGTGCCGCCACGTTGTTCCGGCGCGTGCTGCCCGAAGGGAAGAACGGCGACGAGATGGTTCAGAAGTGTCTTCTGGATTTCCGCGAAGACTACGGGCACAACTGGAACGTGAAAACGAAGCCGTATCCCGGTATCGAGGAGCTGCTCGACGCGCTGACGGGGAGGGGAATACGCATGACGGTTCTCTCCAACAAACCGGACGAGACGACAAAGAAGTGCATCGATGGACTCCTTCCTCGATGGAGATTCGAGCCGGTGCTGGGGCAAAGGGAGGGTGTTCCAAAGAAGCCTGATCCCGCGGGAGCTCTGGAAATCACCGAGATTCTGAAACTGCGACCTTCGGACTTCCTGTATCTGGGCGACACGGGGACGGACATGCGGACCGCGACGGCTGCCGGGATGTTTCCACTGGGTGCTCTCTGGGGGTTCCGAACGGAAGAGGAGCTGACCGAGACAGGTGCCCTGGGTCTGATCAAGGAACCGCTCGAGCTTCTCCGGCACCTGGGTGACTGACTGCGGCTCTCCGTGGCAGGGGTCGTTGGTGTCAGCCCCGGCCGGGTTTCTCTCTGTGGGCCAGGAGATAGAGATCGGGGAGAGGATCAGTCAGGGCGCGGCTCAGGCTTGTTTCTCGAAAATGGAACCGGGGGGAGAGGCGTGGGCTAACCTGCTGCAGAAGGCGCTTCGCGGCCACCCGGTGTTCATGGAGGAAGAGGGTCTCACGGTACTCCGGTGGGGCGAAGTCGATGCCGAGCCCGGCGAGGCAGGCCAGGTAAGGAAAATTCACTCCGGCATAGACAGAACCCAGAAGGCTGCGCCAGTATCGCGCGTTGAGCTCCAGGATCTTGTAGCTTCTGTCTTGAGGATCGTATCTCAGGTCGATGTGGGCAACACCACTCCACCGCAGCAGGTTCAGGAGGGGGAGCACGGTTTCGAGCACCTTCTCCTCTTTAATCAGTCTGATGCCTGCCGGTGCAGCATATTTTTGTGTGCCGGGGAGTACTCCCCGCTGGACAGTATGGGCGAGAACAGCACCGTCCCTGCAGAGAACGCTGCAGTCGATATCATAGCCTCCCACGAACTCCTGGAGAAGGTACCGGTCCGGTGTTCCGTGCCGGCCTTCCAGAGCGAGGGTGAGCGCTTCGGGCGAATCGAATCTCAGAATACCCTTTCCTCCGGCTCCATGGACGGGCTTCAGGAGAACGGGGAACAAAAGCTGGCGGACCTTCCTCTCCGTGACCGCTGGGTCTTCCAGCGGGAGAGTTCTGGGACAGGAGAACTTCCCTTCCATGAGCGCGTGCATGAGGAGCCACTTGTCGGTTGCCGTTTCATAGGCTTCCGGATCGGGAACGGGGGAGACCGAACAGATCCTCTTCAGTGCCGCGGAGTTTCGACCCAGGAAGCTGACAGCGTCCTGACCGGAGGGGATGAGGACATCAATCCCCTTTCTGCGGACGAGGCGTTCCACCTGGTCCAGGCGCTCTGCGTCGGGGGCCTTGGGCCGACTTGCGGTGAATGACGACACATGCCGGGAGAGCCGGACAGGGTGCCACCTCTGGTCCACGAGGAGATGGAGCTTGATGCCCTTGATTTGTGCCAGTGATCGAAGGACGGCAAGCAGGATCTGCGTCTGTCCGGAGTAGTCGATCAGAAGGGCGGAAAGGGGCGGGGGGGACACACTGCTCCTGGATCGTGGCACATCTGAATCTATCAATCTTTTGAGGCAAAAACCATGCCGGGTCACATATAGGGCAGAACAGGTTGATGGTGGGGCAGAATGGAGCTTGAGCATTTCCTCCTTCCTTTTGTAGCGTTTGCCGCTTTTTTCGTCAAGGCGGTGAGTGGATTCGGTCCCGCGCTGGTCGTCATCGGAATCGGTTCCATGGTTCTTCCCCCACACACGGTTGTCCCCCTGATCGCGATTCTTGACGCAACCGCGGGGGCGATCCTCTTCTTCATGGACCCGGTTGCGGGGGGGAGGAGGTACTGGCTGCCGCTGGCCGTGACCATCGTCGTCGGTTCGGTAGCCGGAGGGATTCTCCTCTCGCTGGTCAGCCCCGATCTCTTTCGGCTGGTTCTGGGCATAGCCATTCTCATGCTGGCTGTCTGGTTTACCTTCTTCCGTTCACACGCGGGTGAATCGCATCTCACAGATACGCTTCCCTCCCGTGCATCGGCCGGCGATATGGTGGCTGTGGGTTCGGGGGGACTCATGGGAGGCTTTCTCGGAATCAGCGGTCCTCCGGTTCTCTGGCATTTCGGTAGACAGTTTGCGAAAAGGACACTGCGTCAGGTTCTGATACCGATCTTCCTGGCTGCAGCCGTCGCGCGCGTTGCAACCTATTCCGGAACCGGGCTCGTGGATCAAACCGTCCTCCTTTACTACTGCGTCTCTCTGCCGGGTCTCCTCCTCGGGATCTACGTGGGGAACAAGGTTTTTCTCTCCATCTCAGAAAAGGTCTTCAGTCGGGCCATCGGACTGATACTGCTCGCAGCGGGGCTCCGGTTGCTCCTCTGGGGCTGAGGCGTCTGCTTGCACTTGAGGTTCCTCTCTCTGTACATTACCCTTACAGGAATGCTGTGAGAACCTCAGGATTTCGCAAAGGAGACCACATTTTGAAGCCAGAAAAGAGTACCAGATTCATGCCGCTGGTGATGGCGGTTCTGTTCATCGCCTGCAGCACCGTTCCCCTCACGGGGCGTCAACAGCTGAACATCATCCCCGACTCCCAGCTGCTTGCTATGAGCTATCAGGAGTACGGCACGTTTGTCAACAGTGCCACCATTAGCAAGGATGGGCCGAAGACATTGATGGTGAGGCGGGTGGCAAGCAAAATCCAGAAGGCCGTGGAGGACTTTGCCGCCCAGAAGGGTCTGTCGGACCATCTGAACGGATACGCGTGGGAGGTCAACCTGGTCGAAAGCGATGATGCCAATGCCTGGGCAATGCCCGGGGGAAAGATCGTTGTCTACACGGGTATCCTCCCGATAACCAAGACCGAAACAGGTCTGGCGGTCGTAATGGGCCATGAGGTGGCTCATGCAGTGGCCGAACACGGGGGCGAGAGGATGAGCCAGGCGCTTATTGCCCAGATGGGCGGAATGGCGCTGGACAAGGCGCTGGAGAAGGAACCCGAGCAGACACGGGCTCTCTGGTTGACGGCTTTTGGCATCGGCGCGCAGGTGGGTGTTCTTCTTCCGTTCAGCCGTACGCAGGAAAGTGAGGCCGACCA
>JBATTW010000485.1:0-2662 GCA_049670805.1 Bacteroidota bacterium | reverse complement strand
GCCAGGAGAAGGAAAAGGGCAACACTCAGGAGTAACCTCCCTGCCGATTCGGGTTTCCGGTGCAGGTAGACGAGTGACCCGAGGCCGCCGAGAAGGTAAACAAACGACGCCTGTTCCTGGTAGAAGCTGTTCATATAGGCGAAGTAGTCGGTCGTCGTCATGAAGAGCAGAGTGGGAGCCCCGAAGGAGAGGTAAAGGAGATTCCGCTTCTCAGGTGCGTGGTGGTCAACCCACCTGAACAGAAGCCAGAGGAAGAGGGCGAGCAGGAGTTTCGGCAACAGCGAGACGATGGGGAGGTAGAGGACGGAATCGGACACAAAGACATAATTCACTCCCACCCCGGGTATCCAGAGAAGAAGTGCTGACGTGTTCGGCCGAGTCCATTCCCAGTTCAGGCGCCACGCCGGAACCCAGCTGTCAGCGTACCGAAGACTCCACCGCTCCGTCCCCTCGATCGGCCGCCTTCCCTCCATTCCCACAGGACCGACCGAGAACATCCCCATCGACCTGGCGTAGTCACCGTTGTCCGCCAGCCCGATGTCATGCTGGAGATTGATGCCCGCTGCGAGCCAGAGGAAGAGAATCCCCTGGAGCAGGTATCCCACGAACCGGCCGTTCATGAGTCGAGCTATCATCTCGTCGGTGTCTCTCATCCTACCTAGAGGTAGCTCAGCAACGGATGTCTGCTGCGACGTTTGAGATCTGCGTACCAGTTACATGCCGGATAGAGGAGTAGAACGACACCCACCCAGACAGCATACACCACCGGTAGACCGAAGCCAAACCCTTCGGGCCACCCCCAGGGGGCATTGTTGGCAAACATGTACCAGGTCTCGTGTCCGGTCGCGCTGGCGACAAGAAAGGCCAGGAAATGAGCCAGGTAGATGTGAAGTATGTAGAAGAAAAACGGGACTCGTCCGAATACGATGAAGAACTGAGCAATGCGCCCTCCCGCGTGTTCGAACGGAACGAGCAGAGCTATCGAGGGCCCGAGAGTCATCAGGAGGAAGAGAAGTGAAGCAGGGTATTTCGTGGTGTTGATGAACGACAGAAAAGTGAAGAGCGGGCTCTCTTGAACACTCCAGAGTAGGGGGTCCCCATAGAGGTTTGCTGCGCGAATCACAATGAAAGCCAGTGTCGCCCCCAGGCCGATCTGGAGCAGCGCCTTGCGTCGCGGTCCTTCTTCCATCCGGACGATTTGGCCGAATGCATATCCACATGCCATAACGCCGATCCACGGAATGAGCGGGTACGCAACGATGAATAGAGATTCGACTCCCAGACTGATGATCGACCGAACGTGCAGGATCTGCCAGAGCCAGTCGAAGGAGCCGAACTGTTCCGGGGTGAACCCGTCCAGAGCATTGTGCGCCACGATCATGAGGATTCCGACGGCTGCTATCACCCTCGTGGAGAGGAAAACCAGCCCGGAAAGAACGACCATGGACCAACCGATCACCCAGATTACCTGTCCAAACGTAAACGTGTAGTCCAGATTGAACAACCATCCGAAGCGGACAAGCGTGAACTCCACGATTACGAGCCACAGGCCTCGCGAAAGGAGAAATTTGGATAGGTCGGATTTGGATTTGCCGCGGGAGAGTGAGAGAAAGGCGCCGGTCCCTGCGAGAAAGACGAATACGGGGGCGCAATAGTGAGTGATCCAACGTGTCAGGAAGAGCGCAGCGCTCGTCTCCGTAAGGTCGAGCGGATCAATTCGCGTCTCAGTGAAGAAATCCCTGACATGGTCCAGCGCCATGAGGACAATGACGAGGCCACGGAGTAGATCTATGGAGTTAAGGCGAGGTTGCTTCAGCATGCCCCCAATATAGGCCGGGAGACGTCAGAAGCAATCCGGATTGGACTTGATTCAACAGGAAAATCGTGTTAGGTTTGGCTGAAATGGATCATGTTCTCGGCTAGCGACGTGCGAATGAACCCACCGCAGTCTGCCCGAGCGGTCCTGAGTCTCTTGCGGAGTCCGATTGGCAACCAGAGGTTTGGCTTGTATAGAATATCGCCGCCGTTGCTCATTCTCCTGATGGGTCCTGGCACTCAGAAATGGAGGACATATCAGCAACGGTGACAAGCGGTATGATTGGAGACTTCAGATTCGGTTAAGCCATCGTTTTCAAAGAGCACCTATGAGAGGATAAACGCCATGAAGAAACAGATGGAGGTGATATGAAGACGGGGAGGCTTCGCCAAGGCAGAACCGGAATGGTCTATCTGCTTGGTTTGATGTTCCTCATGTTACACCTTCAAGCACACGCCGCCGGTTCTGCAGCCAGGAGGCACACCAATCAGGATCCCTGGGTCAGCCTTGCGAACTCGGGGCGTCTGACGCCCCTCTCTTCTCCCGCCTCCGGGCTGCTGGCATCGGGAGGTGGGGCGTTCGGTCTCCATACGAACAGCCCCCTCTCCAGTATGATGGTGCCACAGGATGGCCAGTCGGACACACCCTACACCCCCTGGGAATCCAAGAAACGGTTCTGGGTCGCTGCTGGAGAAGTGGGGATACTGCTATTTATTCCCTGGGCAATGGCGCGGTGGGTGAGAACCTGGGAAGACCCTGCCGACAACTGGGCAAAGGTGACTCCGGACACCTGGTGGAATAACATCTCCATGGGATGGGAGTACGACGGAGACAATTTTCTGACAA
>JBATTW010000484.1:0-4537 GCA_049670805.1 Bacteroidota bacterium | reverse complement strand
ATATGCACTCGGCCTCCAACTGCACACGCTACTTCGTGTACCACGACGCTACAGGCACTTCCACGTTTTACGCTCAACTGGAACAAGAGTACATAGGGGCCGTACGGGCAACTGTCGCGGAGTGGCTCGAGCCATGGGACTTTTTTGTCAGCTGGATGTATAGCGCGCCACGCCGTTATCCCGAAAGCTGGTTCTGGTATAATCACGCCGAAACCGTTATGGCCCTGACCTACGAAGATATGAACTGCGTCTCTGCACACGGCTTCGACACAACGGCAGCCGCCCTTCTTCGGGGAAGTGCCGTTTACCTGGGAGTCACCGGCGGGCCAACAGGCATAGTTGCCTCGGGCTCACTCCCTGTGGAATTCCAGCTCTTTCAGAACTACCCCAACCCATTTAATCCGAGTACCACATTGGAGTATTCGCTCCCCCGGTCGGAACACACCATCCTGAAGATCTACAACCTGCTCGGGAGCGAGATCGCGACACTGGTGGATGAAGACCAGGTGGCAGGTCTACACCGGCTGGTCTGGAATGCCGAAAACGTCCCGAGCGGCGTCTATCTGTACCGGATCCGTGCCGGTGAGTTTGTGCAGTCCAGGCGAGCGGTCCTCATCCGGTAGTCTTCTCGGAGGAACCAGACCCAAAGCTACTACGTTGTAGTACAAGTAACTTCACCTTTCTCTTTCACGAAGACCAGAGAGGAGCGGGCCTATGCTGAGAGTAATTCGGCAGGGGAGGGCTCACGTGTTGCTCGCAGGTTTGATGATTCTCGTACCCTGTTTTGCAGGGGCGCAGACTCTCTCACACGCAATTGCCGTTGGGGGGGTGACGGACCAGTCTGCCCGGTTCTGGATGAGACTTACCGGCGCTGGAGGGGTGACCGTCCAGGTTGACACCGACCAGGCATTCTCTTCACCCGTGTCCGGCTCCGCGGGCACTGCTACTCCGGAGGGGAATTTTGCCGTCATCGTGGACATCTCGGGGCTCCAGGCGGACACACGGTACTACTACAGGGCCGTGATCGGGGGAACCCCCCACTCCCGTGTAGGGGCATTCATGACTTTTCCAACGCCCGGTACCCGCTCGACCTTTACCTTTGCGTTCGGGTCGTGCCAGCAGAACAGCCCGACTTCTGACGGGAACCTGTACCGCCAGGTCGTGAAAGAGGCTCCAAGGTTCTTTCTTCAACTGGGCGACTGGGGATACCCCGATACGACAGACAACCTCCCCGGTGACAGCTTGTTCTTTGCTGCAGACTATGCCAGCGTCCAGGCTACATACCTCACCCGGTACAGCCCGGACTACCCGATGGACAGCCTGCTCCGCATTGCTCCCGTTGACTACGTTTACGATGATCACGATTTCATGAACAACAACGCATCGGCGACGACATCCAGCTTCGAAGTTCCCATCAGACCCAACGCGTATGGCGCCGATTTCATAGCCCGTGACATATCAAACCCTCCGGGAGCACGTGAGAACAGCATCAGAGGATACAAGGAGAACGTGCCTACCTATCCTCTTGTGAACGAGTCGCGGGGGATCTATCACAAATTCACTTTCGGGAATGCCGAGCTCTTCATGCTGGACCTCCGAGCCCAGAGGAGTTCCAACATGGAAATCTTCTCCAAGAACGGTTCGACCGGCCAGTGGGAGATCACACCCGTCGCGGACCACACTATTCTTGGCCGGGACACGGCTCCCGGCAGCGGGGAGAACCAGCTGAGCTGGTTTCTTTCGAGTCTCCAGAACTCCACGGCGACGTGGAAGTTCATTGTCAGCTCCGTTCCGTTCAACAAAGGCTTCGCAACGGCGGTTAATACTGGTATAGCCCTTCAAAATGTTGTTGTGAATGACCCCAGGCTACCGCCTGGAGCGTCTCCCATCGCCGTTTCGTTTGAGCTGGTGGACAAGTGGGTTGGGTTTCCCGCGGATGTGGATACGGTGCTGAACTTTATTACTGAGAACGGGGTACAGAATGTTATTGTCCTGAGCGGCGATTCCCACACGGCCGCCATGGATGACGGGGAAAACGCGGGCCTGCCTGAGATCATGGCTGGAGGGCTGGACATCACCAATTCTCAGCTGGCCGGCTTGCTGGCGAGCTTTGGGATCAACATCTGGAATCAAGGTGGGCAGGGTGTGACCACCGAAGAGTACAATGACGCATTCGGAAGGGTCACCGTGTTTGGAGAGGATTCGGTTCGCCTGACACTTGTTGACGAGTTCGGAACGGAGTTTGCCTCCTACACACTCCGGAACGCTCTGACCGGCGTTGTCGAAGGGACCGATCCCGGGGTGCCCTTGGCTTTCGCGCTGGAGCAGAATTATCCTAATCCCTTTAACCCGGCCACGCTGATCAGATACTCTCTTCCGGTAAGGTCTGCCGTGACGCTGACAGTGTACAACCTCCTCGGGCAGGTTGCCGCGGTACTGGTCGACGAGAACCAGGCAGCTGGAGAACACAGGACGCTCTTCTCGGATCCTGGACTACCCTCAGGGGCGTACTTCTATCGGTTGACAGCCTCACCGGTGGACGGGAGTCCCGGCTTTGTCCAGACCAGGAAGATGGTTATCGTGCGCTGACAGAAATTCCGGAGTGCGGCGGTCCTCTGGTGGGCCCGCCGCATCCGGTCTATCCCACCTTCGTTGCATTTTGGCCCATCTTTCTCTAATTTCATTCCGACCTTCACAGTCCGACCTCTGAACATCCCTGGTTGCTCATCATGGAACAGATCGAATTGATTCTCAAGGAGATCGATAATGCTGTCTGGGGGTGGCCAATGGTCTTCCTCTTGCTCGGGACACATCTCTACCTGACCGTCCGCCTGAAATTTCTTCAGAGGTATATGGGAAAAGCGATCAAGATCTCTCTTGGCCGCCTGCGCGAAGGGAAGGGGGACGTGAGTCAGTTTGGAGCGCTGACCACGGCTCTGGCCGCGACGATCGGTACCGGGAACATCATCGGTGTGGCCATAGGAGTTGCGTCCGGCGGGCCCGGTGCTGTCTTCTGGATGTGGATAACGGGTGTGTTCGGAATTGCGACGAAGTACTCCGAGTCTCTGCTCTCTGTGAAGTACAGGGTAACGACGGCCTCGGGGGCGATGGCCGGTGGTCCCATGTATGTCCTGGAGCGCGGCATGAAATCCCGATGGCTGGGATTGGCGTTTGCCGGGGCCACGGCGATCACTGCTTTTGGGATCGGGAACCTGGTACAGTCAAACGCGATTGTGACGACGCTCGGCGAGACGTACGGGATCGAGCCGATTTTCACAGGAGTCATACTGGGGTTGTTGACCGCGTTTGTCATCATCGGTGGAATCAGGTCGATTGCCAAGGTGTGTGAACGCCTGGTTCCGCTCATGGCTTTCCTCTATGTCGGGGCTTGCCTCGCTCTCCTTGCGCTCAACTACACGGAGATTCCCGGCACGATAGAACTGATTTTCACCAGTGCCTTCTCCGGGCACGCGGTGGCAGGTGGATTCATCGGGGCAACGGTGAGGGAAGCTGTCCGTCACGGCGTATCCAAGGGGCTCTTCTCCAATGAGTCAGGTCTGGGAAGCGCGCCCATCGTGGCAGCGGCGGCACAGACGAAGAACCCGGTTCGCCAGGCACTGGTCTCATCGAGCGGGACGTTCTGGGACACCGTTGTGGTTTGCGCGATCACAGGGATAACGGTGGTAAATTCGGGGGCCTGGCTCAAAGGGCTGAGCGGTCCATCTCTGACACAAGATGCGTTCACCGGTCTGGGGGTGGTGGGACCGACAATTCTGGCGGTCGCCCTGCTGACGTTCGCCTTCTCGACTATCCTTGGATGGTCCTACTACGGCGAAAAAGCCGCGGAGTATCTCTTCGGGTCACGAGCGGTGCGTCCCTACCGCTGGGCGTGGGTGGTTTTCGTCATGTTCGGATCGCAGCTTTCGGTTCCTGTCGTCTGGACCTTCTCGAATATCGCAAATGCCTTCATGGCACTCCCGAACCTTCTTTCTCTTCTGGTCCTGAGCAATGTCATCGTGCTGGAGACCAGGAAGTACCTCTGGGAGGGGAAGATCGATATGGCGGCCGAGGGAGATGCCGAGAGCCCGCCAGAATCATGAAGTGAAAGGACAGATTTGATGATTCAAAAGGAACCGATCATTTCCGTTGGTATCATTGAAGGTCTCCAGACGGCCCGAGGAGTCTGGAAAGGGAAGTTCCATCTGACCGGAGACAGGATCGGGGAAGGTGATTTCTCGGTTGGTGTCAGTGGGGGGGAAATGACCATCCAGGACGACTCCGGAAATCAGCTGGCAGGTGGACGCGAGATCGCATGCGCTCCGGTTAACGGAGGCCGATTCGTCATCCGGGATGTGGTTATCGGCGTTCAGTTTCACTGGGAGCGGAAGGAGGACCAGACATTCGAGGGGTCCCTGCGGTTCGTCAAGAGGGACGACGGTTTGATCACCGTCATCAATGACATTCCACTCGAAAACTACCTGACGAGCGTTATCTCCTCGGAGATGAGTGCTGAGTCACCGATCGAGCTTCTGAAAGC
>JBATTW010000483.1:0-1623 GCA_049670805.1 Bacteroidota bacterium | reverse complement strand
AACGAATGCATCCTCGCCCATGACACCGACCGACATCGTGTTGTGGCCGGTACCGTTCGATCCATCGTCGTAGGTCGCGTAGAGGCAACTCCACTGCGCTTGCGCGGTGTCGGCCAGCCCGACAATCAACAGGGCCAGCAGAACCAAAAGTACCAACTGTTTCATGGGTCCTCCCAACTGGTTGGTGAGACGTGAAGCCAAATGATTTGTGATAGGCGTGACAGTACTAAAAAGGTAAGATCTTCAACGGGAAAATCAAGCATTTGCACCACCAGGCAGTGAAAAAGGGGGACTATCGTCTTGACTAAAGAGGGGTCTTTTTCTATATTTGACAAATTATGGCGCTGGGAAAGAGCGCCAGCACACCAACTTCGAGTGGATGGTAGAGGGGCAGGGCTTGATTCAGGAATCCCCCGGTGTCTTACCGATCTCATGCCTGTATGTAAATAACTAGCAAAAGGTGTCGTATGAGTGCGTCTCGACCCATTCTCTACACACTAATTTGTCTCCTCTTCCTCACGGCCGCGCTCCACGCGGGGGAAACGGGAAAGATCTCCGGGGTCGTAAAGGACTCAAAGACAGACGAGCCTCTTCCGGGCGTCAACGTGATCGTCCAGGGAACCCCCTACGGCGCATCCACGAATATCGAAGGAAGATTCGTCATTCTGAATATCCCACCCGGGAACCATACGGTGGTGGCTTCGCTGGTCGGCTACAAGAAGTACACGATCAATGACCTCCGTGTCTCGGTCGACTTCACGACCCCGCTGGACATCATGCTGGACGAGGGAAGCGTGGAGCTTGACGCTGTGGTTGTCCAGGCGGAACGGACTCCACTCATCCGGCAGGACCTCACCAACCCGGTGGCAAACATCTCCAAGGAGAAAATCGAAGGACTCCCTGTCACGGAGATCAGCCAGGTGATCGGTCTCCAGGGTGGAATCGTGGTTGACGACGACGGGAGTCTCCATATCCGCGGCGGGCTGGGGAACGAAGTTGCATACACCATCAACGGCATGAACGTCAACAACCCGTTCGGGAACACACGGGCTGTCGGGGTTGCGGTCAACGCGGTGGAAGAGGTCTCGGTCTCCAGCGGTACGTTCAACGCCGAATACGGCTCTGCGTTGAGCGGGGTCGTGAACTACGTGACACGCCAGGGCGGACCCCGATGGTCGGGGAACGTGAGGGTCTTAACGGGCGATTACGTCAGCAACGATACCGAGCTCTGGTACAACATGGGGGGATACGACATCACCAACGCCTACCGGACGGAGGTGGCCCTGGGTGGACCGATTCTCTCCGACAAGTTGACCTTCTTCGGCTCCGGTGTCTACAATTGGAACAACGGATGGCTCTACGGGGAAAGGCTCTATGTGCCTGAGGACTCGTATCTCTCCAGAGAGGGATTTCCTACCGATGATCCCAGGAGATCCTCCTCCGCCGACCCCTACTACTTCGCGCCTCTTACCCGTGACACGAGCGACCTTGTCGGTGGGCCCACAGGAGACGGATCCATCGTCCCTCTCAACCCGTCGAAGAGCTACAATATTCAGGCAAACCTGGCCTTGCGGATTGTCCCCAAGCTACGCATCAAAGGAGAGTTTATTACTGACGCATGGG
>JBATTW010000482.1:0-22992 GCA_049670805.1 Bacteroidota bacterium | reverse complement strand
CAACCCGCATTCCGTGCAGGTCTCTCGATCCACGACGATCTGGAAGAGTGAAAAACGGGAAACCAGACTCAGCAATGCTCCCGCCGGGCAGAGAGAGTTACAGAACAGACGACCATGGTAGTACGAGAGGTAGACGACAATACCGAGGAGAAGAATCGTCGAGCCAAGGACACCGGCCGCAGGAGCATGCAGGGGAATAGTGTAGACCGCATAGATATCGAAACCCCTGAGCAGCAGACTAGCGAGGTTGTTTCCCGCAACGACCAGAGGGCGCACGATTCCCTGCATCATACGCCCGTACAAACTGAACGGCTCCAGGATATTGAGCAGGAAGAGACTCCCTGCGGCAAACAGCAAAAGGGTAATAACCAGGATTCCGTAATGCAGAGGGTATTCCGGCTTGCTGTACCGAAACTTTCGCCGCCCCCGCACCCTGCCCGCAATGTGAATCACCCCATCCTGCAGTGTCCCCAAGGGACACAAAGACGAGCAGTAGACACGCCCGAAGAGGAAGGTGATGACCAGGATGGCGGCACCACCGATCGTCCAGAGGCCCAGAGACACGAGGGTTTTTGTCAACGCCGGCAGGAGCTGAAATGCGACAACAAAACTGCTCAGCCAGGGAGAGACCACGTTCCCTAGATCCAGGAACAGATAGGTAACGAGAGCAAACACAAGGACGGAAACAACGACACGAATCCTCTTCAGATCCTTCAACTCCATCGAGCTACACCGCGATCTTCTTGATCTTCAGGTTCTCGAGGTCCATTCGTCCCACGTTTCTGTCTGCGGCAAGATGAATGTACCGTACCGCCTCGGGTTCGGTGCCAAAGAGTTTGGTGGCTGCGGTGTCCACCGCCACTATGTCGGTCGAGATGAGCTGTGCCTTCATGGTAACAACATCTTTGACGGAGACCCCACGGGGCCCGTTCCGCTTCATTACCGCGAATGCATCAACAATGTTGAGATCCGGTTTGCGGTAGGCGGCAAAGTCCGCAATACACTGATGAAGATCGTTCGAGTGCCAGAACCCTCGATCCCAAACAACACCCATGAGGTTCTTCATGGCAATGGTGAGTCTTGTTCCACTGTGGCTCTTCAGAACCGGCACGTTGACAAAGACATCCGCGGCCAGGATGATCTCGTGCTCCTTGGCCTCCGACAGTGATCGACCTCCGGGCACGCTCACGGACTGGTAGTAGCTCTCACTGTCTCCGGGGACGACCTTCGCACCCGCATCCTTCGCAGCCCGTTCAATACCGCTGCGGGAGTAGCAGCCCTGCCAGTTATCACATGTATGGTCGAACACGTAGACCTGACGTGCACCGGCATCATAGCAATGCTCGATGATTCGCTGGACCAATCCGGGGTTGGTGTTCCCCGCGCGCTCCGGCGTGACATCCCAGCCAATATTTGGCTTGACCGCCACCGTCTGCCCTTTCCGGACGAACATCTTCATCCCCCCCAGGGCTTCAATCCCCCGGTCAAACATGAGATCCGCTTCTCCACCGCGCACGGCGACGAGATCGTACGGAAGGGATTCTGAGAGGAACGCCGGGGCCGAGAGGGCACCATGATACTTCCCGAAGAAAAGGCATGACCCTGTAAGGGCTGATGCGCTCAAGCCCGACTTGAAAAAAGCCCTCCTGTTCATGGTCACCTCCGATGGTCACTAGACGGTGCGTGAAAAGATAGGTTTCTCTTTGGTCATCGACTCGATGTAGGCATCGAAACACATTGCGATGTTTCTAAGCAAGAGACGGCCGGCGCCAACGATCGAGATATGGCCGTCAGAAATCTCTACCAGCCCGTCATCCACGAACCGCCCCAGCGTCTCCACCGAAGAGCTGAAGTACTCGTCAAATACGATGCCAAATCGCCTCTCCACCGTGTGGGTGTCCAGCTCGAGATCACACATGAGACGCATGATGACGTATTTCCGGACCTGGTCGTCCTCGGTCATCCGA
The DNA here is from genome assembly GCA_049670805.1 of Bacteroidota bacterium. Taxonomy (GTDB): domain Bacteria; phylum Bacteroidota; class Ignavibacteria; order UBA10030; family UBA6906; genus JBATTW01. Next base: position 21,025 of record JBATTW010000482.1, on the reverse strand, counting down.
TAACCGACGCGCGTCGCAAACCGGCCATCCCGAAGAGCGGCATAGTACTCCGGCATTTTCTTGACATTCTGTGCATAGATATTCTGGAAATGGCTGATTGATGACATCCCGAACCCGTAGAGATCCGCCCCCGATTTCGTCGAGTAGCCTTGAAAATTCCGGTACAGCGTCTTCTCCATCTGGGCAGTTGCCAGTTCGTCGTCCGGCTTTGCGAAGTGGTCCATCCCAATGTATTCGTACCCGTGCGAGCAGAGGAGTTCAATCGTCATCTTCAGGATCCTCAGTTTCTCCTCAGGATCCGGCAAATCCTCCTGACGGATGAGTTTCTGATGTGGTTTTAGCCACGGTACATGAGCGTAGTTGAAGACGGCGATCCGGTCGGGACTGTAAGCGATGATTCGCCGGACGGTATCTTCAAACGTCCGGACGGTCTGGAACGGGAGCCCGTAAATGAGATCCAGATTGATGCTCTGAAAACCGAGCTCTCTGGCCCAGCCGTATGCTTCAGCCGTCATCCCCTCCGGCTGGATCCGGTTCACGCCTTCCTGCACACGCTGGTTGAAATCCTGAACACCCATGCTCATCCGGTTAAACCCTGATTCTCGCAACGCTACGAGATGTTCCCGCGTAAGTTCGCGCGGATCGATCTCAACGCTTATCTCCGCATCCGCGTCAACCGTGAACGAGGAAAGGGTGTGCCCGGCCACATCGCGAATCTGCACCGGAGACAGATGGGATGGCGTTCCCCCGCCCCAGTGGAGTTGGACCACCCGTCGGCCGGAGGCCATCCTGGGAGCGACCAGATCGATCTCTTTCTTGATGAATTGGTTGTACTCCTCGATCCGCTGCCGGTCACGCGTGACCAGCATCGTGCAGCCGCAGAAGTAGCAGAGCGTATCGCAGAAGGGAAAGTGAAGGTAGAGAGAGACGTCGGAGGTTGCGTCTGGGTCGTTCGTGGCTTCAATCTCGTTCGTGAAATCTTCCACGGTAAACGAGTTCTTGAAGAGCGGGGCAGTGGGGTAACTCGTGTACCGCGGTCCGGGCGTGTCATATTTCCGGAGCAGCGAGAGATCGATGTGTGAGAACAGACTTCCCATCAACACCTCCAACCAGGTATACAGAGAACGAACAATTTTATAAACTATCGAGATTCCATCCCAATAGCAATAATTCCACCGTATGCTGCCGCGCTCTATCCCCGGCCCGCACCATCACTGGACGATGATGGTAGGGTTTACCTCGACAATCGAGGCTATGGAATTCGCCACCAGGCAATGCCTCTGAGCCTCTCGCAAGAGAGAGTGGACTTCGCTCTCCGCCACCCGGCTGGACACCGTGATGGTCGGAAAGATCACTATTCGAGTGAATCGATAATCCCCATCGATGTATTCCAGCACTCCGTTCGTGTGGCTCTTGTAGGAGACTATCTCCAAATCCTTGCGGGCTGCATACGCAACGAAAATCTCCATGTGGCACACTTCGACCGAAGCAACAAACATATCCTCTGAACTCCAGACGCCCGGTTCACCCTTGAATTCCGGGGGACTCGAAACCTTCAGCAAGGGCTTACCCTCCGAACTCACCGTGCCGGACCTCCCTCCCGTCCAGGTGACGCTGGTCTTGTAGGTAAACGTCTTGTTCTTGACCTTGTTGCGCTCTACGGTATCGGGAGTCATGGTGTTGCCTGTGCTTTGTTCTGCAAGAGACGCTTTCGCGTGTACGAGATCAACCCGCCTGCCTCCAGAATGGCCCGGCGGGATTCTGGGAGCTGCTCCACCGGATAGCTCTTCCCGTCGGTCCGGTTCACCACCTTGTCCTGACCGATTTCCAGATCTTCTCCCTCAGAGGCTGTAATGCCCGGAGCGGTGACGACATGGAGACCGAGGTTGATGGCATTCTGCAGGAAGATGCGCGCAAAACTCTCCGCAACAATCACAAGATCGTGGCCTTTGAGCGTTGACACAGCCTGTTCACGGGACGAACCACAGCCAAAGTTCTTTCCGGCGAGAATAATGCTACCCGCAGGGATCTCCTTTGCCTGGAGCTTCGCGTTGAACTCCGTATCGTCCACAAAAGCGAACTGAGGCGTCTCCGTCGGGAGCACCGTCGCCATGTACCGGCCGGGGTAGATCACATCTGTGGAGATGTCGTTACCAAGTACCAGGACTACCTTTGCCATGAATGTCACGCTCCTTTTCTTGGATCCGTGATGACACCTGTAACCGCCGAAGCAGCTGCCACAGCCGGGGAGCAGAGATAGACTCCCGAGTTCGGATTGCCCATCCGACCCTTAAAATTGCGGTTGGTCGTCGAGAGGGCAATCTCCCCGTCACCCAGCGCACCTTCATGCACGCCAAGACAGGGACCGCACCCGGGATTCATCACCACCGCGCCGGCACTTACAAAATCTCCGATATATCCCTGTCCGAGCGCCTTCTTGTAGATCTTCCCCGATGCGGGAAAAACTAGCATTCGTACGTTGTCAGCAACCCTCTTCCCCCTGATGATCCCTGCGGCGATCTCGAGGTCATCCAGCCTCCCGTTCGTGCACGATCCGATCACAATCTGATGCACCATCGTCCCTGCAACCTTCCCGATCGCCTCGACGTTATCCACCGTGTGCGGGCAGGCTATTTGCGGACCCAGATCCGTGACGTCAACGTCGATGATCTGAGCGTATTCAGCGTCGCTGTCCGGAACGACCGGCTCGACCGGATCCAGGACACCGGCTTCTTCCCGAAGGTAGCGTGCCGTTTCCGCATCCGCGGGGACAATCCCGGCCGTCGCGCCAGCTTCGACAGACATGTTGCAGATAACGAGGCGACCCGATGTGGGCATCCTGCGTACCGCTTCGCCATGGAATTCGATGACTCTGAAATTCGCTCCGTTCGCACTGATTTTGCCAATCAGGTAAAGTATGAAATCTTTCGGGCCGACGTAATCCTGGAACTCCCCCGTGACGTTCACCTTGATTGTTAACGGGACAGCGATGTTCACGGCGGTGCCGAGGGTCCAGACGCTGGCCATCTCAGTGGCCCCGATGCCAAAGGCAAACGCACCAAGCGCCCCGTGACTCGTCGTATGCGAATCAGTCCCGACCACGACCGCGCCCGGTCGCACATAGCCGCTCTCGGGGAGAATCTGGTGGCAGATCCCACCCACATCACCCCGGATGTCGTGGAATCGTTGAATCGTGTGCTTGGCAACAAACTCCCGGATCTTCTTCTGGTTGCTGGCGGTCTTTGGCGATTCAGCGGGCACACGGTGATCGAATATGATCGCCAGTTTCGAGGGATCCCATATCTCCGGTTCCCGGTTCGTTCCCCTGAACACCTCCAGGAACTGGTTGATGACCAGCGCGGCGTTTTCGTGCGACATGGCCAGATCCACATCGGGCTCGACAACGTCGCCCACCTTGACTGAGTTCCTGCCCGTGGCCCGGGCAAGTATCTTCTCTACAACTGTCATTCCCATGCGTTTCTTCCACTGATGTTCTACACGACTCCGCGTTTCCTCAGGTCGGCGATTTCCTCTTTGCTGTACCCTGCTTGCGTGAGGACTTCTTCCGTGTGCGCGGAGAGGACCGGCGGCGGGGACTCAACCTCTCCCGGCGTTTTGTCGAATTTCGCAGTCAGGTTGAACAGCTGGATATCACCAATACCTTCGGCTTGAATCGTCTGAATGACCTCACGATGCTGGATCTGCGGCGCCATCAGCGCAGCTTCCAGCCCCAGTATCTCACCCGACGGCACACCCTTCGCATTCAGTACCTCAACCCAGTGGGCCGTCGGTTTCTGTTTCAGTTTCTCTTCGAGCAACGGTGTCAATTCCTTCCGGTTCTTCTTCCTGTCGTCCCGCTTCTCGAATCTCGCGTCCTTCTTCAACTCCGGAACGCCGAGGACCTCTGTGACGGCCTCCCACTGTTCCTGTTTGTTTGCCGCGATGTTGATCGATCCGTCCTGTGTTACGAAAGTCCCGGATGGGGCGGCGGTGAAATTGTCGTTCCCCATCAGCACAGGTTGCTTACCGCCAATGAGAAGATTCGCAGCCACCCAGCCCATCAACGGCATGATTGAATCCAGCAGAGAGACGTCGATGAATTGACCGGTTCCCGTCTTCTCCCGATAGAGCAGGGCGGCCATGATGGCAAACGCTGCGTTGAGTCCCCCGACCGTGTCACAGACCGGGAACCCGCAGCGGAGAGGGTTGAGTCGCTCGTCACCGTTGACCGCCATCACCCCGCTCAAACCCTGAATGATCTGGTCATACGCAGGTTTGAGAGCATCCGGACCGGTCTGTCCGAACCCGGAAATCGCGCAGAAAACCAAACGGGGGTTCGCCTTGCTCAGGACTTCGTAACCCACTCCAAGCCTGTCCATCACACCCGGCCGGAAGTTTTCCGCGACAACGTCCGCCGTCTCCGCCAGCTTCTTGAAAATCTCGCGCCCTTCCGGCTCTTTCAAGTTGATCGTGACCGATTTTTTGTTTGCGTTCTGAGCGAGGAAGCTCGTTCCCATCAGCCGCTGATTCAGCTCCGGCACGTTGCCGAGCTTCCTGGCCAGGTCACCGCCGGAAGGGTTTTCGACCTTGATGACCTCGGCTCCGAGCAGCGACAGCTGAACAGTGGCAAACGGCCCGGAGAGCACATTCGTCAGGTCAAGGACCCGGATTCCTGCTAGCAGTTTCAAAGTTCTTCGTCTCTTTCATAAAAGGTTTGATCCACGCATCAGGCCTTACGCAGGGACCGGTTTCTTGGGGATTGGCCCACTCTTGTAGACCATCCCGGGCATTTCCCGCTCGAAAAACGTGCTGACGGCCTCTGCAATTGAGATCAGTCTTTCTAGATGTATATCACGCCGAATGTTCATCCGGTGGAGCATGTGGACCAGGTCTTCGGTACTCACATTTGCACCCGCAACCCTGGTGAAAGGGCAACCGCCAAGACCCGCCATCGATGATTCGAATGACTTCACCCCCACCTTCATAGCCGTATAACAATTTGCCAGAGCCAGTCCGTAGGTGTTATGAAAGTGACATGCACATTCAACCGTGTCGTCAAGAGCCAGGACTGCTTCGAAAATGCGTTCGACCTGATCAGGTGATGCGTGTCCGGCCGTGTCAGCGAGGCTGATATTCCGGAACCCGGCATCCAGAAACCGTCGGACAATCCCGAGCACGCGCTCCTCCGGCACCGGGCCTTCATAGCCACAGCCGAAGGCAGATTGAACAGAGAGCTGTACACGCCTGTTGGACTCCTGAGCCTTCCGCGCGATGGCGATGATGCGATCGGACGCTTCCGCAATCGACATCCTTGTGTTTTTCATGCTGTGTGTTTCGCTGGCCGAGACACCCATGCAGAACATCTCCACCCCGCACGCGAGTCCACGGTCCAGTCCTTTTTCGTTTAGGACGAGACCCGAAAGGGTCACCCCGGGCGGTTTCTTCCCGGATCGCGTGAGCTCCACAAACAGGTTGTCGGTGTCGGCCATCTGAGGGACCTTGACCGGGTGGACAAAGGAACCCACCTGGATGATGTCCAGTCCGGTGGTGAGCATCTCTTCGAGCCACCTCAACTTCTGCTCCTTCGGGACCGTCTGCTTCTCCATTTGCAGGCCGTCCCGTGGTCCCACTTCATGAATTATGGTGTTTTCGGTCTTCATCTCATTCACAACATTCGACATTCATTACAACTGTTCAACCACCGCCTCTGCAACGTCACGTGTCCTGGCCGCTCCACCCATATCATACGTTCGGGCTTTTCCTTCCCGGATGACAGCGGCGGTGGCGTCCTCCAGACGCTGAGCCTTCTCCGCTTCACCCAGCCAGGCCAGCATCATCTTCGCTGCGAGAATGGTGGCGATGGGATTGACCTTCTGCTGTCCGGCGTACTTGGGAGCTGAACCGTGCGTCGGTTCAAAAACGGCCAGCTTCTCGCCGATGTTGCCCGAGCATCCGAAGCCCAGCCCGCCAACCATCTGCGCACACAGGTCCGAGATGATGTCACCATAGAGGTTTGGCGCAACCAGAACGTCATAGTTGTAAGGATTCTTGAGAAGCCACATGCAGATGGCGTCGATGTTCGCATCATCCGTCTGGATATCAGGATAGTCTTTCGCGACCTTCTTTGCCTCTTCGAGAAAGAGCCCGTCGGTGGCTCGGACCACGTTCGCTTTGTGCACAACCGTTACCTTTTTCCGCCCCTGCTTCTTTGCGAACTCAAACGCCTCTCTGACAATTCTCGCGGAACCCTTCTTCGTGTTCACCTTGCACGAGATCGCATATTCGTCCAGAGGCAGGTCGGCAAAGCGTGCAAAGGGTTTCGAGACATCCCTGAGCACAGAGGCAACCTGCTCCACCACGGGATAAAATTCAACGCCCGCATACAGATCCTCTGTGTTTTCCCGAAACACGACGAGATCGATATCCTCTTTGAAATTCAGCGGGTTTCCAGGGTACGCCTTACACGGCCTGAGGCAGACATAGAGATCAAATTGCTGTCGCATCCGGACGATCGGAGACCGATATCGGAGTTCCTGCGCACGGAGTTCGGGTGCCAGCTCAGCCTGCGCTGATTTCACCGGTTTGGATGTAATCGCACCAAACATGGCAGCGTCCACTGAATTCAGCAGGTCGATGGTGCGCTGAGGGAAAGCGTCTCCCTCCGTACACCAGTATCCCCAGCCGATGTCTCCATGAGGATACTCGGCATCCAACTCGAGTGCGTCCAGGACTAACCTGGCGGCTTCCATGACGTCGATGCCAATACCGTCACCGGGCAGCCATGCAATTGTGTACTTGCTCATAAGGAGGTGATAGCCTTTCCAGATGTGATGTGCGGATGATGTTCTCAGGACTCCCTTGCCATCGCGGCCCCCTTCTCCTCTGCGGGGGCCTCAAGGAAAAGCAAGCATTCCGCCGAAGGGGAATGCCCGCAAAAACCAACTAATCCGCCATTCCCGCCTCGAGATCTCTCTGAAGGATCAACTCACCCAGTTCTTTTCGGAGCTGATCCGCATGACCTTGTTCCATGTCAGAGAGACTCAACAACATCTGCCTCGTGTGTGGGTTTCCCGTCAACTCGGCGGCACGCTTGTAGTAGTCTCGTGCCTCCTCCTCATCTTCGATGGCGATTTCGAGGACATCCTGAAGGGACATCTCGCTCCAGTCTAATGACTCTCTACGATGATGAGGCATGTCAAGCGAAGCTATCGCTGATGTTGTCAAGTGTATTGAATCGTACGTTGAGCATCTCCCGTGTCGCCCGAAGCGACTGGAGAGCCCGCTCGCGCTCCCCAATCAACTTCTCGAGGAGAGCCCGCACATCGGGATAATCACACGTTGAGGCAAACTCCCGGTACTCCTTGATCGCTTCCCGCTCCCTGTGTTCGGCAACTTCCAGAGCGCTGCAGAGACCCTTGCATGAATGAACGCACTTATTCTCCATGGGGATACCTCACGAGACGGTTTCTGCTTGTGTTGCCAGTTCCATACCGCGGCGGAGCGCCTGCTCATTGAGAGGCAGCAGGTGGTGATACCGTTCCGGTAGGACATTTCGGAGCGCTTTCATGACAGACTCGGTTTGCACAAGCCGGGTCCTCTCGAGAAAAGCTCCGAGGACGATCATGTTCATGGTTTTCCTGTTCTTCAACCTGACCGCTTCATCGCTGGCAGGTATCGCAATCGTCTGAATATCGGCGCGGGTGGGGGGATGAATGATGCTCGTCGACTCAAAGAGGATCAATCCGCCCGGTTTGACGGCGTGCTCGAATTTGTCAAGCGACGGCTGGTTGAGGGCTGCAACCGAATCAAAACTCGTGACTATCGGAGAACTGATTTTACTTTCAGACACAATGACGATGCAGTTCGCCGTACCCCCCCGCATCTCCGGTCCGTAGGACGGCATCCAGCTGATCTCCTTGCCTTCCACCATACCGGCATAAGCAAGGGTCATCCCCATCGAGAGAACACCCTGTCCACCAAACCCGGCAATCAATAGTTCATGCGTCATGCTTTCTCCTTTTTCGGGTCTCATCACGCTTTGGGTACTTTGATATCCCCGGGGGGGTACATGGGGAACATGTTCTCCACAAGCCACTCATTAGCCTGGGTGGGAGTCATTTTCCAGCCGGACGGACAGTTGGACACCACTTCCACAAGACAGAGACCCTTCCCTTCCTTCTGGTACTCGAACGCTGTGATGAGGGATTTCTTCAATTTGCGGACTGCGTTTGGATTGTGGACCGAGTGTCGCGTCACATAGTAGCTTCCCGGCAACATGGCCACGATGTCAGAGATCTTCATCGGATATCCCTCGGTCTCCACCGTACGGCCGGAAGGCGAAGTCGAGGTCTTCATCCCGAGCAACGATGTTGGTGCCATCTGTCCACCCGTCATCCCGTAGATGGCGTTGTTGATGAAGACGATAAGGAAATTGTCCCCCCGGTTTGCGGCATGTATCGTCTCCGCGATGCCGATGGCGGCAAGGTCTCCATCACCCTGATACGAGAAGACATACTTCTCCGGCAGGATTCTTTTTACGGCCGATGCCACCGCAGCTGCGCGGCCGTGCGCCGCCCCTTGCATATCAATATCAAGATAGTTGTACGCCAGAACCGAACAGCCCACCGGCGCCACTCCTACGGTATCCTCCTGAATCCCCGTTTCGTTCACGACCTCCATGAGGAGACGGTGCACCACACTATGTCCGCATCCCGGACAGTAGTGAAAGCGTACATCGGTCAGCGTCTCGGGCCGTTCATACACGCATTCGAACAGCTCTTGTTCTTCTTCGGTCAGCCTGTTTTCAATAACCTCCATTTCGCTCATATCAAGAGACCTCCACCTGTTTCGTGGTTTCCTTCGCAATCGCCTGTTTCAGCTCCCGCAACACCTCCTCGGGCGATGGGATAATGCCACCCATCCGTCCGTAGAAAGAGACCGGGACTCTGCCTTCAACGCCCAGCCGTACGTCTTCCACCATCTGGCCGGCATTCATCTCTACAACGAGGATTCCTCGCACCCGCTCGGCCAGGGAACGGACGGCGTCATATGGGTACGGCCAGAGTGTAATCGGACGCAGGAGCCCGGCACGGATACCCTCCGCCCGCGCCATCTCAACAGCCTTCTGCGCGATGCGCGCACTCAGCCCGTACGCCACAAGCAACACTACGGCATCCTCAGTCATGATCGCTTCAAACCGAACCTCTTTCGCAGCGATCGTGCGGAACTTCTCTTGCAGCTCGAGGTTCACCTTCTCCATATCTTCCGATTCCAGCTGCAGGGAAGTGATGACGTTCCGCGCACGTGTAGGCGGCTTTCCTACAGTTGCCCACGGCTTTGGCGGCACATGCTCAGCCGGATCGTACTCTCTAAACTCGACCTTCTCCATCATCTGCCCCAGGGCTCCGTCGGCCAGAATCATCGCGGGGTTTCGGTACTTGTCGGCCAGGTCGAATCCATCAAAGACAAAATCCGCCATCTCCTGCACGCTCGAAGGAGCCAGCACGATCAGGCGGTAATCACCGTGTCCACCACCTTTCGTCGCCTGAAAATAGTCCCCCTGCGATGGCTGGATCGTCCCAAGCCCGGGACCGCCCCTGTTGACATTCGCAACGAGACAGGGGAGCTGAGCGCTGGCGATATAGGAAAGTCCTTCCTGCATGAGGCTGATACCCGGACTCGAAGAGGTCGTCATCACCCTCGCACCCACACCTGCCCCGCCGTAGACCATGTTGATCGACGCTACCTCGCTCTCCGCCTGGAGAACGATCATTCCCCTCTTCCGTCCCTCGTCGGAAAGGTATTCCAGGATCTCTGATTGCGGGGTAATGGGATACCCGAAGTACGCCTGGCAGCCCGCCCGAATCGCAGCCTCCGCCAGGGCCTCGTTGCCTTTCATTAACCGAACATCGCTCATGTCATGGCCTTTCACCGTCTATCGTTACCGTGATGTTTTCCTTCACATTGGTGATCCTGGCGACGGGGACCTTCTTCTTCTTCTTCTCCCTGTAGACCGTGATCACGGCCTCCGGACAGACAATCGCACAGTTCGTACACCCCGTACAGTTGTCCTGCACAAGAACCGCATAATGATAGCCCTGCTCGTTTATTTCAGGCGTGAGCTCCAGGCTGCCCTGCGGACAGGCCTCGATACACAGATCACATCCTTTACATCTCTCAATATCGAAAATGACTTTCCCCTTGGCCATCGGCACATCTCCTTGCTGTTTTGACCCGCGGAAAAGGAAACTCTACCGTACTTTGTTCAGCGAGCGTTCAAGATCTTTCACGATATCACCCGGTTTCTCCAGGCCAATCGCCAGTCGGACACCGCCTGGATCGAGCCCTTTGGCAACCTGCTCCTCCGGCGGAATGGCCGAGTGCGTCATCGACCCGGGATGCTCGATGAGTGTCCTGATGTTCCCCAGGCTTACGGCCAGTGTGATACAGTAGGCATCGTGCGCGATATCATTAATAAACCGCGCCGCCCGCTCGAGGGAATCCACAGGTGACTCTCCTTTCATCACAAAGTAGATCATTCCGCCTGGAGCGAATTCCCCATCGTAGTCAACCATTTGCCGTCGTGCCAGATCCGCCTGCGCGAACGAGTCCAACCCGGGATACTGGACACACTCGATATCCGGACGCGTCGAGAGAAACTCTGCAACTCTCATCGCCGTCGCCTGCATCTGACGCATCCGCACGGCGAGGGAAGGGAGACCCTGGACGAGTACCGGCCAAGCACTTTTGGAGGAGAGAACGCCACCAAAATCTTTCCGGTAGAGCAACAACATGTCACGGCTCCATTCCGGACCAACAACTACCCCTCCTATATCTGTGCCAAAGCCGCCGATCCCCTTGGTCAGGGAATGAACAACAAAATCGATTCCGAGCGTAATCGGCCTCTGACAGAACGGAGTGGCAAATGTACTGTCCACGACTGTATAGAGTCTTGTCTGCTCGTCGCGGGTGCTGTTGACTGAAGCAACGATATCCGCAATGGCTCTCAGGTCGACCAGACGCATTGTGGGATTAACCGGAGACTCCATGTACAGGACCCGGGTTCTGTCAGTTATCGCCTTGCGGACTTCCGTTGGGTTCGTAAAGTCCACAAACCTCACACCGATCTTCATGCGAGGATACCAGTTTGTCAGGAGAGAGTAGGTGCACCCGTAGAGGATCCTGTGGGCGACGATCTCACTCCCCGTCCCCGTCAGCGTTCCCAGAACACCGGCAATGGCAGCCATGCCGCTCGCAAACACAACCGCAGTGTCACTACGATCGGCAAACGCGAGATTCGCCTCCAGCATGTCCTTGTTCGGTTCACCCAGCCTGTCGTAGATGTAGATCGGAGCATGCGCCTGAACGGAGACCTCGTCACTCGAGTGGGCGAACTCCGTAAAACCCTGCGCCCCCCGTTGCGCGCTGTCCAGTCGAAAGGTCGCGGAGGACGAAATGGGGGGCAAGAGATGGTGACTGTAGTCCCAGCACGGATCCTCCATCTTACCATAGATGAGGTGCGTTTCGGTGGAATAATCCTTCGGCTCCACATCCGGATGCTTCTTTTCTTTCCTGTCCATGACTCTGTGTCCTCGTGCTAGTCGTGGGTTGGGCTACGCCATTGATCATGCATTCCGCCGGACGGTCCTCCCGTTCTTGGAACGGATAGCATCCACCGGGCAGTCATCCAATGCTTCGAGCACATATTCCTCTTCTTCTGAGTTCTGCGGTTGCCTCGCCACAAAGTAGGTGTTTGATGATCTCTCATAGTCAAAGTTATCCGGGGCAACCGAGGCACAGTACGCACATCCATCGCACTCTTCGGTAGTGTAGTACTTCCCCGGAGCGTTGTGGGGAAGAGGTTTTACCTGGTTGGGCTCCATCACGCCTCCTTCGATCGTTTGAGAATGGAGAGAACAAAGCCAATCATCATGAGCCCCGTCCCCGCCCAGAGAAGGTTGATGAATGGTTTGATACTTGCCTCTACAATAAGGGCCTCCTGTTGCGAGGGGGAGTCCCCGGGTCGCAGTACGCCAACGGTGATTGTCGAGTGACTTCCTCCTCCCCCGACATTCATCGACATGAGTTGAATGCCAGCATTCAACAGCCGGGACTTCGCATCTCTGTGCTGCACTTCTCCGTCAGGCCGGTGGACCATCATGGGGGTAATCGTCTCGCTCTCCGTTTCCCGTTCCAGCTTCAGAACTGACCCGATGGTCATCTCGCCCGTCGCCATCCCGTGCTGGTTCATGTCAAACCCGGTGAATGTCACCTTTACATCCCCCACGGATACCGTCTGTCCTTTGGCAATGGTGTGTACCTCCCGCCCACCATGGGTGTCATCTCCCCGCTCAAGGCTCAACGGGGAGATGTAGACGTCGTGCGTAAGAAATGAGAGGATGTCAGGGTTACGCATCACCCCCTGCTCACCGGCGTCAAACATCACCGGTACCATCTGAAACTTCCTGTCGCCTCGTTCTACCTCGACGGTGAAGCCGTGTTTTCCGTCCGCTAGAGGTGAGTGACCAACATATGTCATCCTATGGCCCAGAACGTCGCGCGGCGCGTTCAGCGGCAGGACCACCTGCTGAGAGCTGCTGAAGCGGCCGGTGCTGATTACGCCGAGAAAAAAGAGGGCCAGACCGATGTGTGCCAGTTTCCCACCAAGATACAGCGGGTCACCTTTGGCCACCTTCAACCCAATCTCCACATTGACGAACAGGGTGAAGATAGCTGAGAAAGCAAAGATCGCCATGACCACATCACGCATACCCGCGAAGACCAATACTAGTGTAATCACAAGTGATACGGCCAGTGCCTTCCAGGACCGCCGAAGCGTGTCCCTGCCGTCAGGGAATTCCCACTGCATGGTGAGGCTGAAGCCCACAAGAAACGCCATCAGGATGGCAATTGGCAGGTTTGTCGTGTCGTAGAACGCTGGCTCGACACTGGAATTCGAGAAGATGGGGAGACTCGTGCCGAACAGAATAACCGCTGCGCTCAGAAGCAGCACGAGCGCACCCGCCCCGAGCGCGGTCTCACGTGTCAGAAACGACCTGCTGGTTTCGGGGGCTTCCATTTCCCGCCAGCGGAGCGCCAGCATCACCGTCCCCGCAATTGCAATCGCAGCCAGACTCACGAGGAGCATCCAGTAGACCGTCGCACCGGCCGCTGTAAAAGCGTGTACCGAGGCATCACCAAGAATCCCGCTCCGCGTCAGAAACGTGCTGTATATGACAAAAAAGAACGACACGATGGCGAGAAAGAAATTCGTCCGAACATACCTGGAGGTCCGCTTCTGGGCGGCAAGCGTATGTACCAGGGCGATTGCGGTGAGCCACGGTATCAGAGACGAGTTTTCCACTGGGTCCCACCCCCAGTAACCACCCCAGCCAAGTACGCCGTACGCCCAGTACGCGCCCAGCATGATCCCGAGGCCGAGCAGAGCCACAACCGAGAGGACCCACGGGAAGGCCTGAGTGGTGAGCGATGTGTATTCCCTCCTCCAGAGTCCAGCTATCGCATAGCTGAAGGGGACAGCCATCCCGGCAAACCCGACGAAGAGAACCGGCGGATGGATGACCATCCAGAAATTCTGGAGGAGCGGATTTAGTCCGCGCCCGTCCGCCGGAAGGAAACCGACCGGTGCATCAGGGTACATCTCCCAGAGGAAACGAAACGGCGACTTCACAACCACCAGGACAAGGAGGGCGGCATACACCGCCATGTAGACACTCATCACCCAGGCTTCGTTCTTCTCCTTCTTCGTATACCTCCACAGAACGAGCGCGAAAATCCCCGAGCAAAGAACCCAGAAGAGAAAACTTCCCTCCTGCCCGGCGTAGAAGCTCGAGAGGAGAAAGTGCAGAGGCAGGGAGCTGTCGCTGTACCCGTAAACATACCCGTTGGAATAGTCGTGCGAAAGAAGCAGGAGAAGGAGGGCAACTGAAGCAGCTACGATACCGAGAACACTCGTCCCAAGAAGTGCCCTTGGGAGAATCCCTGGCGTTTTCTGCCGCAACGCCGCATGAAAGTAGAGAGTTGCCGACCCTGCAGCGGAGACCAACCCAAAAAGAACCAGCCAATTTCCAAGAACAGTCATTGAAGCTCCCGAGAATAGAGTAAATAGTTGATGGTCAACATGCGTGCCACCGCAACGGTATCAAAAAAGGGTGAAATGCCACAATAGGGACGGGATTTGGGGATACTCCTGGCACAACAGGAAGGAGGTATTCCAATCCGTGGGAAAGAGTTTGCAGGAGTGAAAAAGATCACTTTTTGGAATACCATGGGAAAGATCAGAGATTCAGAAAACGCCCCAGAGAGAGCGATCGTCTCAACAACCGGAGCTCACCCCACAACCCGTCATCCGTACGCAGCGGCAACGAGCAACAGGAAGATAAACGGAACAGCCAGCGCAACAACAACAGCACGGATTCTCATGACCTGAATTGGATTCGTTTGTTCCGGTTTCGTTCTTACAGATTCAACTCCTATGCCACCGTTCTTCGTTGAATTCCGACCAAAAAGAGGACTTGTGTGGCATAATTCAACACAGATTCTCAGGTTTGGGAACCTCCAGAGGGGAACCTTCTCACAAGAAAAGCCCCGCTCCCACTGTTGTAGTGAGAACGGGGCTGCTTCTCCCCTCTGCCTGATATCCCTGTTAGAACGAACGCTCCGTGCCGAACACGTTGATCTTTCCGTTGATGTGCTTGGATGTATCGATGATCTCACCAGTATTGCTCACGACACTTGGATGGCAATTCGCGCAAGCCCCGAATCCTGCAGGGATGTGGCCTGTCGGAGGAAGGTTGTGACAGCTCCCGCATTCAGCTCCGGCAGCCCCACCCGTCCACACAGGTGAAGCATTGTTCCCCACCATCACGGAATCCGAATAGCCGAACTGGTTCGGCGAAGACTCACGATCAGCTACCCAGTTCCCGTGACAGTACGTGTTGCTGCACTGAAACGTGGGGTGATCATAACTCAGGTTTGAGGGTGTATAGGTACCATTTGCAGTCGTTAGATTCGCAAGCGTGTCATTGAATTCCACCTCCGCCAGCGGAGGATCGATATGCCCGGGTGCATCCCAGACCGTGGGTACGGTGTGGCACTCCTGACACTGCAACGTTTTCCCGATGTCTCCTGTTATGAGATGTGGTTGATGTGCACCCACACCGGGAAACGTGTTGTCGGTCTCACCGGCAACAGCCTTCGGCGGAGCCGATGAGAGAAAATCACTCGCGGCAGCCCGGAAGACCCCGTGACAGGTATTGCAGACCTCTGGAGATTTCTTCGCACCACTGGCATCCACGTGACACCCCGCCTCCATGCAGCCCTTCTCCACAATCTGACCGCCGTCGTAGTCCAGACCGTGACAGAGTTTACACTCATCCAGCGGGTACATGTTATCGCGTAGATAAACGGTATGCCTATCCTGCGGAAACCGCGCTGAGTGCGGATAGGATGGATGACATGTGAAACAAGAAACCTGACTTACTCCTCCATCGTACGACTGCGCATGACAGCGAACACATTCTTCATCGATCCAGGGCGGCGGCTGCGCCTTCAGGTACCGGCCATGGAAGATCGGGCTTGTGACGTCGCTCCAGCCCTCTTCGT
Source organism: Bacteroidota bacterium (assembly GCA_049670805.1). Classification (GTDB taxonomy): domain Bacteria; phylum Bacteroidota; class Ignavibacteria; order UBA10030; family UBA6906; genus JBATTW01. The sequence goes on along the minus strand of JBATTW010000482.1, from coordinate 5,401 downwards.
GGACGATCCCGCCTTCGGTGGATGGGGCGGGCAGACTTTCTTTCAACTCGCTACAGGACTGGAGCATGACTACCGCTCCTGCCAGACCAGCGAACGAGCACAAGACGTGGATGCGCTTCATCATCGAATTCCATACCTGGTTATCCATGACAGTACCCGCAGAAGTTCCTTCCTCTTACCCCATCAGGGCGGGCATTGAAATCTGTATGGCAGTTGTAACACGTCGCCCCCGTGTTGGTATGCCATTGGCCATTCTCACCGCTCATGTACCCTGCCGGATGTGTCCTTGGATCGGTGCCCCGAATCCCGTCCGCATCGAAGTGGCATGTGATACAGGTAGGGTCCATCCCCTGCACATCGTGGCAGCTGACGCAGCTCTCGATATCACGACGGGCGTTCTCGGCATGACGACCACCGCCTGATCCCCTCCCCTGGGTGACAAATCCCCCTCCGTTGTGCCAGACAGGCCTGAACGAAGGAGCGCCCATGTTCTCGCCCGGCATGTGGCATTCTGCACAGAACTCTTGCACCACATGGCAGTTGTAGCAATCTGCGGTTCGGTTTCTGGCATCGATCCCATGCGTGAATCGATAATTGAGATCGTGAGCCATCGTGAGCATCATCTGATCTGGCGAATCCGACGGTGAGGCCCGAGGGGAGGGGTCTGTCGTCAGTCTGCCCTGCCCGCCAAACTGAACCAGTCCCCCGGCGGCATGGCAATCGGCGCAAAAATTCTGATCGTGGCACGTCGCGCAGTCAACATCCAGCGCACCGATGTGGCTCAGCCGCTTGTGTTCTCGGGCAAAATTGCCCACGAGATGACCCGAGGGTATGAGATTGGTGAACGACACATGGCAGGCCTCACACGCGTTTGTCGCCTCCCTGGCATCGTGGCAGGTGTTACAGGTCTCCATGACCGGCATATTCTCCGGCCCGGCGCCCTCCGCCTGATCAAGACCCTGGTGACACGTTTCACACGCCGTGTCTTCCATCTGGAGGTGCTTTTCGTGTGAGAAGATGATATGGCGGGGAGAGGGGACAACAGCCCCGGGGTTATCGGGATCCGTGTGACAGTAGCCGCACTCCTCGTTCAGCTGATCCTCGTGACACGCCATGCAATTATCGTGCGTACTCCGAAGATTGTCCTCCGCCAGCGCACTTGTCGCCGCTTCGTGGCAGTCCTCACATGCGAGCCCTACATCGTCCAGATGAAACTGGTGGGAAAACTTGAGCTGGCGTGGGCCCTGGTGTTCCGGCCAGGCCATCGGCGCCGATTCCTTGTGTGCCACAGCTGTAACCAGTGCCCCGACAAGGATCGCGCAGAGTAGGAGATAGCGGCCTATCATTACGTAAACTCCTCTGTAAAAGACCTAGAATCGCTGAGCAAACCAGTATGTAAGCTTGAGCTGCAGCCGTAGATCCCTGTTGTATACGCTGTTGGTCAACCACTGGACCTGTCCGTCAAACCAGAGATTCCGCATGGGACGAACGATCAGCCCGAGAAGAAAACTCAGAGCATCGTTGCGGTCATCCTCCGGACTCAACCTGTACGAGGCGAAGTTGAACCCCAGGGTCGGCACGAGCTTGTTCTCCATGAGCGGATACGAACCGGTGAGATTGAAAGACTGAAGCTGGCCGGCATAGCCGTCGCTCCCGGAGTAGCTGATGCTCCCGTAGCCGTTGTTCACACCGACCGTCCAGCGGTTGCTTTCGGCACTGGTATATGTCACCCTTGCATACCGCGCAAATGCCCTGACGAGCGGCGTGAATCCGTACTCCACACCACCCTCCACCTCACTCACCGAGTTGTCCACAAAAGCCGAAAAGATGGAATTATAGCTGATCCGCGGGGAACGATATATGTAGTCGCCGGTCAAGGTCAACGCATCGGTAAGGTTGACGCGTGCCCCTCCCTGTGCGCGCCCAGTCTTCGAGAAGTTCACATCATAATCATACCGACCGTAGAGGGAAAAAATCCTCTTGTAGATGTAATAGGCGTCCCCGCTGACAAACTCGTAGGCCCGGCTGTCGCTTGAGATGTAGTACGGGTATGTTTCGAATGTGGTGTCTCTGGCCCGCAGTGTGGCGTATGCCTCACGCTCTTCGCGCCTGTTCATGTAGCTGACACCGAGACGAAGCCCGCGAACAGCTGTTGTTATAATCTGACCACCAAATGCCCGGTTATCGTGCCAATTCTTCTGAACTCCGGTGAACCTGGGGTCCACCGTTGCGCCCCAGTACCCGATGACCCTCAGTCTGTTTTGCAGAAATTTTGCCCGGAGAAGAACCCCATCAATCGTACCGTTGCCGACGCCCGCGTAGATCGCCTGACGGCCGACATCCAGGTCAAGCACATCGCCAATGTTTGCCCAGCGAAGGTACAGATTGTACGCCCTGATTCTCCCGAGATCTCCAAACGCATTCGTCGCATTCAATGCCCCTTGGAGGTAAGTGTTGAGAGAAAAATCGCCGTGCTTGTACGAAAGCTGAGCAACCTGGTACGCCCTCAGGTACGTGGAGGAGGAACCGACCGTGTCAAATTGCTCCCACGTGTAGAACGAGGTGACGAGCCTCCCGCTGAACATCTGCGCCTGAGCGACCGGGGCCCAGAACGTGAACACGAAGAGTGCAATCGCAACACTGCACCGGGTATTCATAGCATGTTGCCTTTCATGAATGCCGGATCCATTCCCCGCCTTTGAGGCGGGGGAGGCCGTGATAGTCACCAGTATCAGACCCTTTCTTGCAAGATTTCAGCCATACGGCTGGACCCTGGAAATCGCCCGAGCGCCACCATCGACACCACCCAGGCACGATCGGACTATTTTTCTTCAGTGGGAAGTTTATGTTCGATCTTCTTCCACATTTCGGCCATGTCAAACTCTTTGGAGGTCGGGCTCTCTTCATTGTGGCAGGTTATGCAGAGCTTTTCATCTTTCGCGTCCCCGACAATCAGGCCCTTTTCAATGGCCTTTTCCTTGTTTTCAGGCTTGCTGTGAAGGGTCTTGTATCCCGATCCCGCTCCGTGGCACGCTTCGCACGTTACGCCTTCCGATATCTTGAATGACTTGCCCAAGTTTTCTGCAGTCCCGCCGCCGGTCACGTGGCATTTCAGACACTCGGGGCTCTCAGCCGCAGGTTTCTCGAGACCCTTTTCCTCTGCAATCTTATCAGCCTCTTCCGTCTGCAGCGTCTTGTACGCGTTTGCATGCGCACTCTTCTGCCAGACCTTGTAGGTTTCTCCCGCCTTCTTTTGCTTGTGGCACGCGCTGCACATCTTTGTGCCGATATACTTGTTTTGCGAATTACTTGCCGTCGTGACAAAGAGCAAACAGAGAAGAACTGAAGCTGCTGTGGTCAGTAATCTCATGGTACTACTCCTCCCTATTGTGTTGAAGTCCCAGCATTTCCCCTTCCCCGGGGTCTCCTTTCGATCTTCCTCAAGTACAGATACAACGAGATGGCAAGGACGGTGATGATCAGGGTCGAAACGCCCAGACCCGTCCGGCGGTAATAGTACTCATCAATGGCCTGCGTGGCCTCCTCAGCTACATCAGAAGCTGTCTGCCTCCCCCTCCCCACAACTTCCTGAAACTTGTCACCGTCAAAGGAATGAACCATGGTCCGGGACTCGTGCCGGGCCTGTCGTGCCTCGCGGAGATTGTACTTCGGCTCGGCCACCTCCATCCCTTTCTGCTCTGCCTCCTCAATGAGCGTCCTAGCACTTTCCGTTTCAGCGTCCAGGCTGTCGATGAGTTGTCGCATTATCTTTGCAACAGCATATCCTTCCGGGTAATCCGTCTCACTGTGACACTGACTGCAGACTGCTTCCTCGTCAACCCCGAGCAGTTGATCGGTTGCTGCAACGATCGCATGGTTGCCATGGCACGTCTCGCACTCCGGCATCCCCAGTTCATCGAACGCCTCTTCGTGCGGACTTTCGGCAAAGAGTTCGGCGTTTAATGCGTGACACGTACCGCACACCTTTGAGATTGACGCGACGCCCGGGGGAATTGCACCATGGTTGCCGTGACAGTCGTTGCATGCAGGAGCAGCAAGATCGTTCTTCTCCAGGAGAGCCACCCCGTGGATGCTCTGTGTGTACTCCTCATACTGATCGGTAGCCACGCCATACGGTCCCATGTATGAAGAATCAGCGTGACATTCTGCACAGGTCGCGGGAATAGCTGTTGCGTAGACCTTGGATTTCACATCTGCTGCCGGCCGGATGTCGTGCCCTCCGTGGCAGCTGGCACATTCAGCAACCCGGGGATCGCCTTTCTCGTTGAGATCCCCATGAACGCTGGTCCGATACTTGCTCAGCTGATCCACGGGGAGGGCCGGATTGTAGCGCTGCATGTAGGAAGCATCAGAATGGCACTCGGAACACATTGCCACGATGTTCAAAGGGAAAATCGGTGATGATGGATGATCGACCGGTACGACACCATGAGCATTGTGGCAGGATGTGCACTGCAGGATGCGCTCCTCGCCCGAGACGTCCTGCTGCCCGTGCACACTCGTGCCCAGCAGCGTAAACTGATCCGTGTTCAGGGTAGAACCAAACCGCTGCATGGTCTCGGCACTGGAATGGCAGGAGCTGCAGATCGCGGAGATGTCGTCTCCGTCGGGCACCCCGCGAAAGCCGGCCTCTTCGCTCATCGACTCTTCCATATCCTCCAGCTCAGGATTCCCGCCGTGGCAATCAGCACAGGAGATCCCTTTCTGATGGTGAATGTCACCCTTGAAGAGCTCTGCAACCGGATCCTCCAAAAGTTCGTGGCATTCCATGCATTGATTGGGCGTCTCCGGAGCTCCCGAGACCGGGACAAAAAGCGCAGAAATCGTTATGATCGCTGGAATAAGGAGAACGCGCATCAGAAGAGCCACCCGAGTATGGTGAAAACGACGATGTACACCACGGCGAACAGTCCAATGTAGTTGATCAGCGTGTTCTTCTCTCCACGCTCACTCTTCCTGTCCAGGAAGGGAGCAAGCGTCCAGAGAATCCCCGCGACAGTAAAGACCAGGATGCCTAGCACTTCACCGTCGATGAACAACACCTGCGCCGGAATATACTTCAATGTCTGGAACATATAGAGGAAATACCACTCGGGCTTGATCCCTGCCGGAGCCGATGCAAAAAGATCCGCCTTCTGCCCGAGATCCCATGGAAACACCACCGCGAGTATGGTCAGGAGGTTCAGCACGAGGAGCCACAACAGGAGATCCCGCAGGATGAAGTTCGGGAAGAAGGGCATCCTCTTCGACTCGTCTTTCTCAGCATCCTCGTCGCCGACCGGTTCGCTCATTCCTTGCCGCTGCACGAGAACAAGATGTACACCAAGCAGAACAGCAAATATGCCTGGAAAAATTGCAACATGGAATCCAAACATTCGAG
>JBATTW010000481.1:0-9745 GCA_049670805.1 Bacteroidota bacterium | reverse complement strand
CCCCTATTTCATCGCCGTGGGCCCGAGCAGCAACGACCTGGAGTGGACAAGACGTTTCTTTGAGGCGTTTCACAAGCATCGAACCTGGGCTGTTCGGCTTCACGCCTTCGCAATGCACTTCTACAGCTGGGGGAAGAGCAAGGATCTTGAGTACACAAACGAGACGATGGAGGCCCAGCTCGGGTCATTTGCAGAGCTGGAGAAGGCGATAGGTGAGCAGTGGAACCTGATCGGGACGTATCCGGAAGACAAACGTGTCGGAAGGATAAAGCTTGCCGTGGACGAATGGGGGACCTGGGACAGGAGCGACAAGGAGGTCGAAAAGACACACGGCTTGTTCTGGCAGCAGAACACGATAAAGGACGGCCTTGCCGCGGGTCTGGGTTTGAACGTATTCCACCGGCAGGCCGAGAAGCTGGGCATGTGCAACATCGCCCAGGTCACGAATGTCTTGCAGTCCCCCCTGTTGACATACAAAGAGCACTGCATACGCACACCCACCTACCATGTGTTCCGGATGTGCAAGGGCCATCGGGGAAAGACAGCCCTGCCTGTCCAGCATGGTGACGAGTCCGATCTGGGGCTTTCGGTCTCCGCTTCCAGGGGAGAGGATGAACTGGTCATGACGCTGGTCAATCCGAAGCCCGACACCGACCTGAGCATACGGTGCGTGACAACCCGGGGACGCATCCAATCACCCGTGGCGGAGATTCTGCACCACCGTGACCTCAATATGGCCAATACGTTCAAAGAGCCCGAACAGATCGCACCCAAGCCCCATGCCGTGGAAGGGGACGGGTCGGGCTTCCGTCTGGAGCTTCCACCGCTCTCCGTCCTGCAGGTGAGCGCCACTATTCGCAGTTAACAGATAGAGATCTTGATGAGAAGGAGAGGATCAATGGTACTACGTCGCACGCTGGTTGTCACGCTTCTTGCAACAGCCTTTCTCAACACCCCGGCACGGGGACAGGGTGACCAACCCATCGACAGAGAAAAACTTGCCGGGGAGGTGAAGGCGGAGTTTCTTCACGCGTGGAACGCGTACAAGAAATACGCCTGGGGGCACGACATCCTGAAGCCGTTGAGCAAGAGCTACTATGACTGGCACGACGTCCCCATCTACCTGACTCCGATCGACGCGCTGGACACGATGGAACTCATGGGACTGACCGAGGAGGCGGACAGCGTCCGGGAGTTTCTGGTCAACAACCTCTCGTTCGACCAGGACATCTACGTAAAGAACTTCGAGATGACCATCCGCGTCCTGGGAGGGCTCCTCTCCTCCTATCAGCTGACACAGGACATCCGGCTGCTGGATCTTGCAAAGGAATTGGGCGACAGGCTCCTCCCCGCATTCCAGTCTCCCACAGGGATGCCCTACGTGTATGTGAACCTCAAGACCGGCGCAGTCCGGGATTCCATAAGCAATCCCGCGGAGATCGGGACGCTCCTCCTGGAGTTCGGCGCACTCAGCGCACTTACCGGTGATAACAAGTACTACCACTACGCGAAATTCGCGCTTCTTCAGCTCTACAAATCACGTTCCAAGCTGGACCTGGTCGGCCAGGCGATCGATGTCACAACGGGCGAGTGGGTCGACAGTACCAGCCATATCAGTGCGGCCATAGATTCCTACTATGAGTACCTGGCCAAGGGCGCGATCCTCTTTAATGACAAGGACTGCGAAGTGATGTTCAACACCAGCCTCGTCGCCCTGAAGGCGCACGTCCTGGACAGAAGGGACACGGGAACGTGGTACGGCCACGTGAATATGAACACCGGGGAACGGGTCAAGACCTGGTTCGGGGCGCTGGATGTCTTCTTTCCCGCGGTGCTGGCGCTGGTCGGGGATACCGCACACGCCGCCGATCTCTTCCGGTCAAGCCTGAGGATGTGGAACAAGCACGGGATCGAGCCGGCACAATTCGACTACGAAAAGATGGAGGTTGTCAGACCCCGGTACTACCTGAACCCGGAGATCATGGAGTCTACCTACTACCTCTACAAGGTCACCGGAGACGAGCACTACCTCCGCGTTGGTAAAGCCCTGTTTGACAGCCTCAAAACCTACTGCCGCGTGGAGGCCGGGTATGCAGAGCTTGCCAGCGTAATCACGAAAGAAAAATACGACCGGATGGAGAGCTACTTTCTGGCCGAGACGCTGAAGTATCTCTACCTCCTCTTCGCCCCGGCAGAGACGCTGGACTTCAAAAGGGTCATCTTTAACACCGAGGCTCACCCGATACAGGCAACCTGGTAGTATCGTCAAAGAGCATTTCTTCATCTGACACGCACTCAACCAACGGTGACAAGAATGAAATCCAGGACGCTACTCGCCCTCCCTCTCGCGATCCTTTTCACGGTCCTGTTCCCGGGCTGCACACCCGAGACCGAGGGAGAGATCAACCGGCAGCAACTTGCGGACGAGGTGAAGGCGGAATTCATCCATTCATGGAATGGGTACAAGACCTACGCCTGGGGCCATGACCGGCTGCTCCCCATAAGCAAGACCTACTCGGACTGGTACGGGGATCCCCTTCATCTCTCGATGATAGAAGCTTTCGACACGATGATACTCATGGGTCTGGACGAGGAGGCCGATAGCGTTCACCAGTTCCTCGTAGAGAACCTCTCCTTTGACAAGGACCTGTATGTCAAGAACTTCGAGATCACGATAAGGGTCCTGGGGGGCCTCCTCTCCGGCTACCAGATGACCGGGGACGCCCGTCTCCTGGAGCTGGCGGAGGATCTCTGCAAGAGACTCCTCCCGGCATTCAAGTCCCCGACAGGGCTCCCCTACGTCTTCGTCAATCTCAGAACGGGAGCCGTGCGCGGAAACATAAGCAACCCGGGCGAGATCGGGACACTTCTGATCGAATACGGGACCCTCTCCAAATTGACCGGAAACCCCCTCTACTATAACACCGCCAAAGATGCGCTCATCAAGGTCTATGAGAAACGCTCCCCCCTGGATCTCGTCGGGGAGGCACTCGATGTAGAGACCGGGGAATGGACAAACACCGAGAGCCATCTCAGCGCCTGTATCGATTCCTACTACGAGTACCTTTACAAGTGCGCGGTCCTCTTCGACGACGCGGAGTGCATGGAGATGTGGGAAACGAGCGTTGCTGCGGTGCACCGCTATCTTGCCGATACGACCGAGACCGGGCTCTGGTACGGTCACGCGGACATGAACACGGGCAAACGGACCAGACGGTGGTTCGGCGCACTGGATGCGTTCTTCCCGGCCGTTCTGGCCTCGAGCGGACAGCTGGATCCTGCGGCAAAACTCCAGGCATCCTGCATGACCATGTGGAACCGTCACGGTATCGAACCCGAGCAGTTTGACTACGAAAAGATGGAACCCGCCGGAATCCGTTTCTTTCTGAACCCGGAGATCATGGAGTCCGCCTACTTCCTCTACAAGATCACGGGGGAGGAAAGGTACCTCCGGATGGGGAAAACGATGTTCGACAGCCTGAAAGCATACTGCAGATATGATGTCGGCTACACGGAACTGGCTGACGTGAGGACAAAGGAGCGGTTCGACAGGATGGACGGCTACTTTCTCGCAGAGACACTCAAGTATCTCTACCTTCTCTTTGCACCGCCGGAGACGCTGGATTTCTCCAGCGTTGTCTTCAACACTGAAGCGCATCCCATCAGGAGGACCTGGTGACATGACCGGCTCTGAGGAGATGAAATCCAACCGGTTCCCCCCTCCATCGGGAGTCACCGCCGAAACAGAGGCAGACCACCTGCTGGAGCTCTTTGGCGGCCAACCCTCGAAATGCATCGAGTTCCTTCGGCACCATTTCGATGTCATACAGGCCCGATCACATCTACTTCTCACGCTGGGAACGCTCGCACTGACGATCACGGGTTTCTCGGGGCCGAAGATAGCCCAGACCAATCTCTTTGCGCGCTACAGCATGGCCTTCGGGATCGTCTTTGTCCTCAGCGCGCTTGTCATCCTCCTCCTGGGGAGCCTGCGGATCCGGTGGACCACACAGATCATGGGGAGCGATGCCCGCGAGACGTTATCGCGCATCATCCGCTACCGCAACCAGAAGACACGCCTCTATTTTCTGGAGCTGACGCTCCTGGTTATCGGTCTCACGAGCTATGTGGCCAGCATCGTTACGTACCTCATGGTGGGCCCGTAAAGGCGGGCGCAACCGAAATTCATCAACTGTAGAGAGAGTTCTGCCATGCGATGCTCCACACCGACCCTTCTGGTTCTTCTCGGACTATTCACTCTGGGGTGCGGCAACCGGGATGAGCCGGGTCCACCGACGCAAACGACGATCGCCGTCATCCCCAAAGGAACAACACACGAGTTCTGGAAGTCGATACACGCCGGGGCCGTCAAGGCCTCCCTTGAACTGGACGTGGAGATCATATGGAAGGGCCCGCTCAAAGAAGATGATCGGGAGGCGCAGATCTCCGTCATGGAGAATTTCATCAGTCGGGGCGTTTCGGGGATCGTTCTGGCGCCGCTTGACGATGTCGCTCTCCGCGCACCCGTGGCAGACGCGAAGAGCCGGGGCATTCCCGTGGTAATCATTGACTCTGACCTGAAGAGCGAGGACCACGTGAGCTTTGTGGCAACGGACAACTATAGAGGTGGAAGACTCGGCGCGCGGAAACTCGTGGAGCTCCTGGACGGAGACGGGCGTGTCATCATGCTCCGCTGCCTGGAAGGATCGGCAAGCACGACAAACCGGGAACAGGGGTTTCTGGATGAGGTAGCGGAAGCAAAGGGCATCGTTGTCGTCAGCTCCAACCAGTACGGGGGCCCGACGACCGAAACGGCGTACAGAGCCAGCGAAAACCTCCTGGCACCCCTCAAAGGCCCTGACGGCACATTGACCATCGACGGGATCTTCTGCGTCAACGAATCGACGACGTTCGGGATGCTCCGGGCACTGCAGGATGGAGGCCTTGCAGGCAGGGTCCGGTTTGTCGGCTTTGACAGCTCTTCCAAGCTGGTGGAGGCCCTTCGGAAGGGGGAGCTGGACGGCCTCGTCCTCCAGAATCCCTTTGAAATGGGCTACCGCGGCGTCCTCACCATCGTCGCACACCTGAGAGGAGAGCAGGTCGAGAAACGGATTGACACGGGAGTAACCGTCGCAACACCCCAGAACATGGAGGATCCCCAGATCGTCGAGCGACTCACGCCGGACCTCTCCACGTGGCTGGAGGAGTGAATCCATCGGCGATGCCGCGCCTGTTGATGCGCGGCATTCAAAAGAAGTTTGGCGGCACCGTCGCGCTGGACGGCGTCGACTTCGCCGTCCACGCCGGGGAGGTGCACGCTCTTGTCGGGGAAAACGGTGCCGGCAAGAGCACACTGATGAAAGCTCTCTCCGGTGCGATACGGGCGGACGAAGGGACCATGGAGCTGGACGGGGTCCCCTTCCGGCCAAAGGACTCCCACGCCGGACGAATCGCCGGCGTGGCAATGATCTACCAGGAGCTCTCCCTCGCCCCCCACCTCACGGTCGAAGAGAACGTTCTGCTCGGCATGGAACCCACGACCATGGGTCTTGTCCGCCGGGGAGAGGCCAGACAGAGGACCACCGAAGCGCTGAACCAGCTTGGTCACGCGAATATCGATCCCGAACAGCGTGTTGCATCCCTCTCCATCGCCGAACGACAGATCGTGGAAATAGCACGTTCTCTCGCCGTCGGATGCCGGGTACTGGTTCTGGACGAACCCACCAGCACACTCTCCATTCACGACATCCAGAAGCTCTTCGAGCTCATCGCGCGTCTCAAGCGGCAGGGTCACGCCATCGTCTACATCTCGCACTTTATCGAAGAGGTAAAACAGATCGCGGACAACTTCACCGTTCTGCGGGACGGCCGCTCGGTCGGCGGGGGAAGCAGTGCCGAACATTCGGTAGAGCAGATTGTAGGGATGATGATCGGCAGGAGCGTGGAGCAACTCTATCCCAGATCAGAACGGAGACCGGGCGAGGTTCTCCTGGAGATCCGGGAGCTTTCCTCTTTGCCAAAACCACTCTCGGCTTCACTGACACTCCGGCGGGGAGAAATCCTGGGGATCGCGGGTCTGGTCGGGGCCGGGAGAACGGAGCTCCTCCGCGCGCTCTTCGGACTTGCCCCGGTGAAAAGCGGCACAATCAAGCTGGGTATCTACAGCGGCTCCTTTTCCCCGGTGCACCGGTGGAACCAGGGAGCCGGTCTCCTGAGCGAGGACCGCGGGAAGGAGGGTCTTGCCGCGGGGTTGAGCGTCGCAGACAACATCACAATGAACCTGAGGAGAGAGGGAGGTCTGTTTGGAGTAATCTTCCCCCGCCGGATAGAAAAGGAGGCGCTCCGCTGGATCAGGCGGCTGGGCATTCGGGCCAGGGGACCGGCGCAGCGGGTCAGGGATCTCTCCGGGGGAAACCAGCAGAAGGTTGCGGTCGCGCGGCTCCTCCACGAGGAGGTTGATGTTCTCCTTCTTGACGAACCAACGCGCGGGATTGACGTGGCGAGCAAATCACAGATCTACGAGCTGATTGACCGGCTCGCCACCGGAGACACGGCCAACAGCATGCAGCCCAGAGCCATCCTGATGGTGAGCAGCTATCTCCCTGAGCTGCTGGGCGTATGCGACAGAATCGCGGTCATGCACCGCGGCCGTCTCGGGCCCTCCCGGGCCGTCTCGGAGTGGGACGGACACAGACTTATGCTGGAATCAACCGGAGGAGACGTCGCAGCATGAAAAAATGGCTCAACCGTCTGGGTCCGATCCTGGGGCTCCTCCTGGTCTTCGGGCTCTTCGCCCTGATCGGGCCCGCGAGCTTCTCGTCCGCGCACAACCTGGAGACGATCGCCCGCCAGACCGCCATCGTGGCAATCGCCGCGCTGGGGATGACACTCGTCATTATCTCGGGCGGGATCGATCTCTCGGTCGGATCGATCATCGCTCTCGTGACGGTGGTGATTGCCGCACTTCAACAGGCCGGTCTGGACCCGGCAACCGCGGCGCTGGGGGGGATCGCAACGGGGGCGCTGTGCGGATTCTGCAACGGCTTTCTTATCACGCGGCTGCGTGTCGTCCCGTTTATCGTGACGCTGGGGACACTCCTTGTCGTCCGGGGGGTGGCAAAGGGACTGGCACACGAACAGAAGATAGACGCCCCTTTGACCTGGCTTGTGGATCTGCTGGCTGCGCTCCGGCCCGGTCAATCCTGGCAGCTCTTTCCGACCGGCGTCTGGATCCTCATCCTCCTTGCACTCCTGGTGGCCGGGATGTTGCGCTATACAAAGCTGGGGCGTCACATATACGCGGTCGGTTCCAACGAACAGACGGCCCGGCTCTGCGGGGTGCCGGTAGAACGCGTCAAGATTCTCGTTTACACTCTCAGCGCCGGACTCGCAGGCGTCGCCGGGATCATGCAGTTCTCCAGGCTAACGGTCGGGGACCCGACGGTCGCGGTGGGAGTGGAACTGGACGTGATCGCGGCCGTCGTCATCGGCGGGGGAAGCCTCTCGGGCGGCGAAGGGTCCATCCTGGGAAGCATCGTGGGTGCGATCATCATGACGGTCATCCGCTCCGGTTGTTCGCAGATGGGACTTCCCAACTGGGTCCAGGAGATCGTTACAGGGGCAATCATCGTGCTTGCTGTCGCTCTGGACCGGCTGCGACACAGGAAGCAGGAAGGTGCATGACCATTCACGCCTGATCCCACAGAATCAGTGTCTTGACAATCTCCCCTTTCTGGATCTCCCGGATCGCATCCAGGTACTGACCCGTGTCCGGCCTGATCCGGGAGCTGATCATCGGACCCGGATCGATAAGGCGTCGATTGTAGAGTGTAGCAACGGCCCGCAGATCATTCGCCCGTGGGAGTCCGGGGTTGTAGACCGTTGTCTCCGATCGGAACCAGGCGGTCTGATCCACGCTGAAGGGATCCGAAATGTAGCTCACATTGATGACCACCCCGGGAGAAAGCGACTGCGCGATCGCCTGTCCACCCGTGGCACCGGTGCACTCGACGACAATGTCGAACCGGCCGTACCTGCTCCCGAGGTCCCCCGTATCAAGGCGTGACACGAGAACGGAACGGTCCGCCCCCAGGGTTTCGGCAACCTGAAGTTTCTGCCTGCTCAGGTCAAACGCGACAATTTCCCGCACAGGCCAGAGACGTATACACTGGAGGCTGCACAATCCTATCGCCCCCATCCCGATGATCCCGACACGGGCGTTCTCGTAGCGCCCACCTTCCCAGCCACGCTTGACGCAGTGATAGGCGCTTGCAAACATCTCCAGTATGCTTGCCTCCGACGGATCCCGGTCCCCAGGGATGATCCCTGCAATCTGCGCGACATCACGGACGATCATCGAACGGTGAGCCGGCTCTCCGCCCCAGCCGGTAAGTGCCACGGTCTCTCCCGGGGAAAACTCCGACACACCCGCCCCGACAGCTTCGACAAGCCCCACACCTTCATGGCCCGGCTCTCCCGGAAGCATGGGATAGCTGGAACCGTACGCTTCCCGGGAACCGCCGTGAAAACTTCTCAACTCGGAATGGTTGCAGAGAGCGGTGGCGATTGTCCGGATCAGAACCTCTCCGGTGCCCGGCGGGGGTGTTTCCACCTGGACCATTCTCACCTCACCGGGCGCTACAAACTGGATTGCTTTCGTCGATTTCATATGCGGTCCCTTTGGTGAACGGATTTGTCGTTAAGGTAAGAAACCCCCCGTCCCCCGGCAAGGCGGCCTACCCTTTCTGGTCTGGATTTGGTATATTTTGTCTCCCTTCCAGAAAGAATTCAGCAGGCAACCATGAGTCATACCTCATCTTTCGCCCGTCAGTCTCTCCTGGCCCTCACGATTCTCCTTTGCACCTCGGGCGCCATTGCGCAGGAGAGCCGCCACCCCACGGCCCGGTTCCACCACGAACCGACATACAAGCCGCCCGAGCACCCCGTTGACATGGAGCATATGCGCCTGGAGGTCTCCTTCCTCCCCCGGCAGGGGATTGTGCGGGGACGTGTCACGCACATATTCACCCCGCTCAGGGAGCGGGTCGATACGATCTTTTTCCACGGGCCGGGAATACGGGTCAGCGAAGCCACGCTGGGTGGAAAGCCGGCGGAATTCAAGACCTCATCCGAGGGGATAACACTCCGGTGCGACCCGCCTCTCCGGTGGGACGAGCGGGACAGCATAACGTTCGTCTACGAAGCGACGCCGCGGAAGGGGATCTTCTTTGTCGGCTGGAACGATTCCACGCGCCGAAGCAGGCGGCAGATCTGGACACAAGGCCAGGGGACCAACAACCGGCACTGGTTCCCCTGCTACGACCTGCAGAACGACAAGCTGACCACGGAGACTATCATAACATTCGACGGAGAGTACCAGGTCCTCTCCAATGGAACAATGCTGGCAGAGCGCGACAACGGCAACGGGACAAAAACCTGGCACTATGGGATGCAGCACCCGCACACAACGTACCTCGTGATGATCGGTATCGGGAACTACGCGCAGGACGACCAGCGGACAGAGGCGGGAGTCCCTGTTCACAACTGGTACTACCCGGAATTCCCCGAGAGGGTGGAGCCAACCTACCGCTACACGGTGGAGGCCCTGGATTTCCTGGCGGAGCACACCGGGATTCCCTACCCTTGGGCGGCCTACTCGCAGATACCTGTGCAGGACTTCCTTCACGGCGGGATGGAGAACACGACCGCCACGGTTTTCACCGATGCCTATCTCATCGACGAGAGG
>JBATTW010000480.1:0-8949 GCA_049670805.1 Bacteroidota bacterium | reverse complement strand
CGCTTTATGTTACGCTCTACAAAACCCCGGGGGAGGCATCTCAGGTTGAGAAGGTAATGGCGGATCGGATTGCCGCAGGGAATCCGGTGTTCGGGCACTTCCGGATCATTGATGTGAGAGAGCGGAGGGTTGCCATCTGTTACGGGATGGGCCAGACTCACTTTTTTTTCTCACGAGGTCGCGCGCTCTACTGGCTCGCGGTTGACAACGACCTGGCTCACGTGACAATACAGTCGCTCGTTCGCGTGCTCGGCTAGGGATGGCTTCTGGCAGTGGGAGCCTCACGGACGGCCAGCCTGTCCACATCTGCCGGGTCAGCCCCCCGCAGATGTGCCAGGTGGTCGACGATCATCCCCCGCACTTTTTCACGAAGCCGCGGGGCATCGTCCCGGCTCATTCCCTCTGTTTCCACCGGGGGCAGCACGAGGAGCGTTACCCTGTGCATATCCTTGAAAAGCCAGCTCTTCTTCGGAAGACAGCCGTGCGAGCCGTCCACGACAAGCGGAAGGATGGGGACCCGGGAGCGGAGGGCGAGGTGGAAAGCCCCGTCATTGAATCTCCCTATGCGGGCGTCAGCTGATCTCGTTCCCTCGGGAAAGAACATGACCGAACATTTCTGTTTCAAAACGGAAGCGGCGTTCAGCAGGGCCCTGGCCCCGCTCCGCGGGTCTTGTCGATCGAGTGAGATGTCACCCGCGAGCCTCATCATCCAGCCTGCAAACGGTACTCGAAAGAGTTCTTTCTTGCCCACCCATTTCATTTCCCACGGGAGGTGGGAGATGAGGGGAATATCTGCAAGCGATTGATGATTGCTCACCACTACATAAGGTCGTCGGGGATCCCGCACCGTGTAGCCCGAGATGTCCAGGTGGAGGAACGGGTTGACCCTGGTCATCGCCACGCCCAACCGTCTGAACCAGCGACCGGTGCGGTAGCGGACCGGGTCCCTGTCCGTGAGGCGGATGAGGACGAGAAGAGGGAACCAGAAGACCATCAGCAGGCTCACAGCTACCCAGATCCAGGCGGACCGGAGGATGTCTCTTGCGTGCTGACCGGGTTTTCTTTCCACGTTATCTTTCTCCTGAAGAAACTGGATCCCTTGTGCAATCTACGAACCCTTGAGTGCTGATTCAACCTATGCGCATACTTGCGTTTTCGGATGTTCACGGATCACACGACACTGTTGAAGAGATACTGAGGCGCGAGGCGGGGTATGATATCATACTCATCGGGGGCGATCTCACGACCTACGGCACCGGAGGCCAGGCCGAATCGGCAATTCGGAAGTTTCTGGCGTTCGGGAAGCCGCTCCTGCTCGTTGCTGGAAACATGGACCCCGCGCCGGTTGAGGAGACAATGGCCAGAATGGGCGTTTCCATCGACGCACGGGGTGTAATTATTGACGATGTCGGGTTCTTCGGGGTCTCCGCCGCTCCGCTGTCGCCGCTTCACACGCCAAACGAGATCCCGGAGGAGGAGATTCGGAGACGGGCCGACGCGGGCTGGAAAGACGTGACGCCAGCCAGGTGGAGGATTTTCGTGCCACATTCTCCTCCGAAGGACACACGGCTCGACAAAATATTCCTCGGGTCGCATGTCGGAAGTCGGGCCGTCAGGGAGTTCATCCAGGAAAACGGTCCCGATCTGATGATCTGCGGGCACATACACGAAGCGAGGGGAGAGGATTCGCTCGGGAAGACGACGCTTGTCAACTGTGGACAGGCGGGGAAAGGCTACTACGTAATCGTGGATGTCAATGACGAGATCACAATTTCAATGAGACAGCTATGAAGACTATCAAGCGCTTTCTACGACGTCTCTTCTTTGTGGCGCTTCTTCTCCTGGGGGGCGTCGTGGTTGTGTTTATCCTTCTGGGGGATCAGATTTCCCGTTTCGCGTCGAAAAAGCCAATAGACGCTATTGAAGAAACGGTTGTCGCCAACCTCGAGGATAACGAAGTCGCAGCCCGGGTCGTCGAAGAGTTCTCATTGCTCAAACAAAGAGTGAATGAGGGACGGGTTACCGTCGGGCAGATCGGGGACCTCGCCGATGAGTTTCAAAAGAGCTACGAAGATGGAAAACTCGACACCGAGGAGATCGAAAAAATTCTGGCCCGTGTAGAAACCCTCACAAAATAGCCTCTCCCCACCGCATTCCTTCCTGATTTTCCCCTTACAGAAGCCGACATTCCGGGAACTCTATAGAGGCAGTTGGCGTTTAATGATGCGAACACAAATAGTTTGAATTCAAAATATCTTTATATCTTCTGCAATGCGATACGGAATGAAAGCCGAGAGGGCGCTCTCCATGTGGGTGAAGCTCGCCCGGGCCTATGCTGTCTTCAGCAAGAAGAGCACCGAACACATTCGTTTGTTTGGCCTCACCGAGGGTCAATTCGGCGCTCTGGAAGCGCTGGGTCACAAGGGGCCTCTCACGCTGGGGGAACTCTGCGAAAAACAACTCGTCAGTGGCGGCAACATGACTGTGGTCGTCGACAACCTGGAGAAAGGGGGCCTTGTGAAAAGGGTCCGCAGCGGTGTGGACAGGCGGGTCATTACAGTTCACCTGACGGGGAAGGGTCGAGATCTGTTCAAGCGGACCTTTGCGCGTCACGCCCTGTACATAGCTGATCTTACTTCGGTTCTGACAAAAGACGAACAGGAACAACTGGGGACGCTGCTGAGGAAACTGGGGACATCACTTCGGGAAAGACGCCCCGAAACCGTGCCAACGGCCGGACTCTCATCCAAGCGACAGAGTTGAGGAAACAGAGAGCCGGGAAGACCCGATCACACCGCAAAGGACAGATCAAGACATGAACACATCCCTGAGTATTCTCGGCGTATCCGGCAGCTTGCGGAAAGGCTCTCTCAACACTGCACTGCTCCGGGCAGCCTCAGAGTACCTTCCTGCGGGTGCCACGCTGAAGATTCAGAGCCTGGGCGGAGTCCCGCTCTACAACTACGATGTCGAGCAGGCCGGCACGCCGGAAGCTGTCGACGATCTGAGAAGAGAGATCCGGGAATCCGACGGACTCCTGATCGCGACACCCGAGTACAACTACTCCATACCCGGCGTGTTGAAAAACGCGCTGGACTGGGCCTCGAGGCCGCCAAAGGGTTCTCCGCTGACAAGGAAACCGATCGCCATTATGGGAGCGGCGGGGATGCTGGGGACAGTCAGGGCGCAGAGCCACCTCAGGCAGATACTCCTCTACCATGATTCAAGAGTCATGGCAAAACCCGAGCTTTTCGTCAGCCGGGGCCAGGGAAAATTCGACGAAACCGGCCGGCTGGTAGATGAACCGATACAGCAGAAGCTGGAGAAATTCCTGAACGCCTTTGTAGTCTGGATCAAGACCTGGCAGGCGATTGAAAAAGAACCAATACCTACTTCCTAATCATATACAACCAAAGAGGACATCCATGAAAAGAATCCTTGTTCTCATCGGCCTCACAATCCTGGTGCTTTCGGGCTCATTCGCCCAGGAAGCCACCTGGGTGGCCGACAAGGCCCACACCCAGGTCATGTTTACGATCTCCCACCTGGTCATTGCCGACGTGACCGGGCGCTTCAGTGATTTCGACATCATCCTGAAGCAGAAAGACGAAGACTTCTCAGGGAGCGGCCTGAGCGCGCACATCAAGACCGCGAGTGTCAGTACGGACAACGACACACGTGACGGACATCTCCGTTCAGATGATTTCTTCAATGCGGAGAAGTTCCCCGCGATCACCTTCGAGGCGTCTTCGTTCGAGAAGGTAGAGAAGGACAGGTACAAAATCACCGGTGACCTCACGATCAGAGATGTCACCAGGCAGGTTGTCCTGGATACGGAGTATCGGGGGATGGTAAAGGGCCCCAGTGGGAAGATGAGGGCCGCGTTCAAGGCTTCCGTCACGATTAACCGCTTCGACTACGAAGTGATGTGGAACAAGACCCTGGATAAGGGCGGACTGGTGGTTGGAGAGGATGTCGAAATCAACCTCCTGATGGAGCTGATAAAGCAGTAACCGAGAAAGCTCAAATCAACATTCCGGTGCGGTGCGCGTTGCGGGATACCGGCAACGCCGCCGCATTTTTTTTGCACTGCAGCGACCTTCTTAGGAACTCCTGCCCGATAGGAAAATTGGCGAATTGTAAGTCAACCTCAGATCCCGGCCCCAGGGATAGTGAATTCGGGGGGTGACTCTGCGGGCACGATACTTGTTCCTCCTGAAATGGAAGAATCCAACTCAGAATGCAGGAGGCGTAGATGAGATTCCCGACCCCAATGCGACTGTCTGTATTGGCCCTGTTCGTCGGTGCTTGCACCCTATCGGCCCCGGCCGGTGCACAGGTGAAGTCGAGTCCCAAACCCAGAGATGGTTTTGCGTCCGCCGGAATCTGGGAACTGGGCGGGAGCGCGACATTCTCCAGAAACACGCCGGTCGTTGGTGGTAACACCGGAGATGCGGTCTACAAACTCTCTGCGATTCCCTACGTCGGGTATTTTCTGATGGACGGTCTCGAGCTGGGCGTCAACCCCCTGGGTGTTGCGCTGACGAGTGGCGGGGACACAACGACCACAGAGCTGCGATTCCTCTTTGCGCCATCCTACAATTTCGACCTCGGGGGTCGCGCCTATCCATTTGTAGAGGGTCTGGCGGGATACACCGCCGCCATCACGGACTATCCGGGGGGAGGGCGGTCAACGCGAAGCGGCTTCAGCTGGGGTGGTCGCCTTGGAGTGAAGTTCCCCGTTACGGCCCGGGGATTGTTGAACGTGGGTGTGCAGTATCTTGTGATTACCCTGGATCCGAAAGGGGAATCATCGCGAAACGGAGTGGATGAGCTCTCGATCTCACTCGGGTTCGCGGTCTGGCTCTAGCGCTTGGGCGCTGCGTCGAGGATTTCCTGAGGGCAGCCCTCTTCGAACTTCTTGAAGTTCTCGATGAACCGGGACGCCAGCTCTTTGTAGCGTTGCATGTAGAGCTTTTTGTCAGGCCACGATTCGGAGGGGCTGAGAATCTCCGTCGGAACGCCCTCACACTGTGCGGGAACAAAGAACCCGAAGACGGGGTCCGTCTGAAACTCGACATCAGCCAGGATGCCTTCGAGTACCGCATTCAGTAGCGCGCGCGTGTACTTGATGCTGATCCGCTTGCCTACCCCGTAGGGGCCTCCGATCCAACCCGTGTTGACAAGCCAGCATGTCGCATCGTGTCGAACGATCTTCCGCTTCAGGAGCTCAGCGTAAGCGGATGGGTGGTGAACCATGAAGGGGGCACCAAAGCAGGTGCTAAAGGTCATCTCCGGTTCCTTCCCAAGCCCGACCTCCGTGCCGGCGATTTTCGATGTGTAGCCGGAGATGAACTGGTACAACGCCTGATCCGGCGTCACCTTCGCAATGGGAGGCATCACGCCCGATGCGTCACAGGTCAGGAGGATGATGTTCTTTGGATGCCCTGCCATCTTCTCCGGGACGGAGTTCTCGATGAACTCAAGCGGATACGAGGCACGGGTGTTCTCGGTAATCGATTCGTCATCCAGGTCGATGCGCCGGGTTACGGGGTCGTAGGGGACGTTCTCCAGGATCGTCCCGAACTTCTGGGTGCACGAGTAGATCTGTGGCTCGGCGGTGGGAGAGAGCCGGATGACCTTCGCGTAGCAACCGTTCTCAAAGTTGAAGATTCCTTCATCGCTCCAGCCGTGTTCGTCATCGCCGATAAGTCTTCTCTTGGGATCTGCAGAGAGCGTTGTTTTTCCGGTTCCGGACAGTCCGAAAAAGAGGGCTGTCTTCTCGTCTTTGCCGACGTTGGCCGAACAGTGCATCGGCATGATGCCGTCGAGCGGAAGGAGGTAGTTGAGAATTGTGAAAACAGATTTCTTTATCTCGCCGGCGTACGCGGAATTGGCGATCACGCAGACCTTCTGCGCGAAGTTGAGGACGATGGCGGTCTTTGTCGCCGATCCGTCGATCTGCGGCACTGCCTGGAATCCCGGCGCAGCAATGATGGTGAACTCGGGGACATGGCGACGGAGTTCTTCGTTTGTTTCCGGCTGAATAAACATGTTGCGGGCAAAGTGACTGTGCCATGCGAATTCGGTGACCACCCGGATGGGCATCCTGTAGGAAGGGTCGGCACCCGCGTAGCAATCCTGGACGAAGACATCCCGGCCCTGGAAATACCCCAGCAACCTGTTGTAGAGATCGGTGAACTTATCCTGGCTGAAGGGGCGGTTGTACTCACCCCACCAGATGTTCTCCTCCGTCGATCCCTCGCTGACCACGAATTTGTCGTTCGCCGATCGGGCTGTGTGGGCTCCCGTATTCGCGACAATGGGACCGCGGTGTGTGATGCGGGCTTCCCCACGGAAGCTCATCTCTTCATAGAGAGCTTCGGTCGGGAGGTTCCAGTACACCATGCCCAGATTCGAAAAGCCGTGGTTTGCAAGTCCGAAGTCGCTCTTGAGAGCCTTCGCTTCTTTTTCCGCAGGGGTCTTTATTCCGAGGATGTTGTTCATAGCCAGTCTCGCACAAGTTTCCTGTCGCCGATGTAGAGTTCGTTAGGAGAAGTGGGATCGAGCGCCCACTTTATTCTTTCGATGCCTTTTGTGATATCCTTCACCGTTGTCGCGTAGCTCAACCTGAGGTGACCCTCCATCCCGAATTCCTTGCCCGGGACCGCCACGACCAGAGCCTTCTCGAGAAGGATCTTCGAAAGATGCACCGAGTCCTTGGTGTATGCCCTGAAATCGGGGAGGCAGTAGTACGTTCCCTCGGGTTTTCTTGTCTTGACGCCGGTGAACGAGTGGAGCTCCTGCATCATCACGTTTCGGTTGTTCTCCAGTGTAAGTCGGAGAGCGTCGACCGCACTCTGGAGGCCCATGAGCGCGCCTTCGCCCGCAGCCTGCAGCACGGGGGAAACGCAGGAGTCCGTTTGCGCCTGAACGTTGATCAAGACGTCGATAATCTGTTTCGGCGCGATGACCCATCCCAGCCGAAAGCCCGTCATGCCGTACAGCTTCGAAATGCCGTTGATCACGATGACCTTCGTGTTCTCGGGGTCCTGCTTCGTGAACCTGTAGGCGGGTGTGTGTTTCTTTCCATCAAACATCAACTTGTGGTAGATGTCATCCATGATCAGATAGATGCCCTTCTTCTCACAGAACTCCACAAGTTGTGCGATCAGTTCATCCGGGAACACCGCTCCCGAAGGGTTGTTCGGGCTGTTCACGATGATTGCCTTGGTGTAGGAGCTGATCGCCTGCTCGATCTCGTCCATGCGGGGAACGAAACCGCCGTCTTCCGGAGTGACGATGACGGGAACCCCGTAGACCATCTTTATCATTTCCGGGTAGCTTACCCAGTAGGGTGCGAGCACTATCACTTCGTCCTGGGGATTGACAAGCGTGTAGAGGAGGTTGTAGAGCGCGTGTTTTGCGCCGCTCGCGACGATGACGTTTTGCGGGCCGACGACGCGGTCGTAGTTCTCTTCCGTATAACGGATTATGGCCTTTCGCAGCGCGGGTGTCCCCTCCGTCGGCGCGTACTTTATGTCAGCCGTTGTGAGCTTTGCGGCGGAGTTCAGTATCGCGTTGATTGGTGCTTTGTTCTTCGGTTCACCCGCACCCAGGTGCACCACCGCTTCGCCCTTTTCCTTGAGGAGGCGTGCCTTCTCGTTCAGGCTGAGGGTCGGTGATTCTGCTATTGATCGTGCCAGTTGACTGAGACTCATGGATGAAGGCTCCTTCTTGACATAGTCATCCGTAGAACTGTGTTTAACAAAATCAGAGAACGAGGATATGCAAAAGAGGGACGTCGGGTGGAGCAATTTGTCACGACATTGTAGGAAAAACGAGGGCCGATGTCAAGCGATCGGCCCTGGAATCGGCGGCTGTCCGCTGCCCAACTTTTTTTGTATATTGACGTACCATACGTGAGGTTGGCTTGATGAAGAAGACCGTTTTCTTCTGGATACTTGCCTTCATTATCACAGCCGGCTCTGCTGTCTACCAGCGGATGACCGGACCCAGCTACCCGGTATCGGGGAGCGCGCCGTTCGCCGGTGCCGAGGTATCGTATCGGTTCGCGCGGAGCCACGGTGAGGATTCCGACCATACGGTCCGTCTACAGGCGGACAGTGCCGGGACCAGTGCCGTGCTGGAGTGGAAGCGATACAAGACCGATGATCCGTGGAGTGTTGCCCGGATGCGGTTCGCGGAGGGCGATTTTGCCGCTGAGCTGCCTCAGCAGCCGCCGGCCGGAAAGCTCCAGTACCGTGTGGGAATCTCCGGTGGCGGCCGGGCCCTCCTGTTGCCGGGCAAAGAGCCGGTTGTCATTCGGTTCCGGGGAGAGGTCCCGACCATGGTCCTCATTCTCCACGTCATCACGATCTTTGGTGCCATGCTCCTTTCAACGCGGACCGGGCTGGAGTATTTCAACCCCAATCCACGCCTGGGAAGACTTGTGGCATGGACCATCGGGTTTCTGGTGGTGGGAGGGATGATTCTGGGTCCCGTGGTGCAAAAGTACGCTTTCGGGGCGTTCTGGACGGGATGGCCGTTCGGGACCGATCTCACAGATAACAAGACTCTCCTCGGGCTTATTGCCTGGTTTGTGGCGGCAGGAGCACTTCTCAAAGCGAAGAACCCGCGCCGGTGGACTCTGGCCGCGTCGATCATACTGCTGGTCGTATTTCTGATTCCGCACAGCCTGCTGGGCTCGGAACTGGACTACCGGGAGCTGGACGAGAAGGGGGCTTCCCCCGACTCCCTGGTCCGGGAGTGAGCTAGTCGTTCCTTCTATTATCACATCAAAACGGAGTCTCTCTATGGACGAATCATTGCTGTACGCAGGGTTTTGGAAGCGACTCGCAGCCGGCCTGATTGACTGGATCCTTCTCGGTATCGTGGGCCTGGTTTTCTTTCTCCCGTTTCTGGGCCTCCTACTTACCGGGTGGGGGG
>JBATTW010000479.1:0-12555 GCA_049670805.1 Bacteroidota bacterium | reverse complement strand
CCCCGGGAGCGCAACCATGACAGCGCAGCCTGTGTCGGGGTACAGCCGGCCTCCCCGGCCACATCAACCACCGCCTGCGCGATCTCCCGGTTCCGTTCACCCAGTCGCTGATTATCCGGTTTGAGTCGACCCGCCACCTTCCGGAGGTACTTCCCCGTCAACGCCCCCCCGCCCAGCGGCGCCCAGGCCGCCACCGCCAGATCGAGAGCTTTCGCCATGGGCAGGTACTCACGTTCAACTGTTCGCTCGATGAGACTGTACTCGATCTGAAGAGCCACAAAGGGGGTCCACCCCCTCAAGCCGGCAATGGCATTCGCCCTCGAGACGATCCACGCGGGTGTGTCCGACACACCGATGTAGAGCACCTTCCCCTGGCGGACGAGATCATCGAGTGCGCGCATGACCTCCTCCTCATGCGTCGTGAAGTCCCACGCATGCAGCCAGTAGAGGTCCACATACTCCATCCCGAGCCTCTTCAGGCTGGCTTCCAACGACTGCACCATGTTTTTCCTGTGGTTCCCCGAGGCGTTGGGGTCTCCCTTCCGTGTGTAGAGCGTGTACTTCGTCGCGATCACAAAACGCTCACGGTCGGAACGGACCAGCTCTCCCACGATCTTCTCGCTCGTCCCCTCCGTGTACCGGTTCGCGGTATCAATGAAGTTCCCGCCTGCCTCGGCGTACACGTCGAACATCTTGCGACTCTCTTCCCTCGACGATCCCCATCCCCACTCTTCGCCAAATGTCATGGTCCCCAGGCTGATCTCGGACACACGCAGTCCGCTGCTACCCAGCAGTTTGTAGCGCATCTCGATCTATCCTTGCACAAAGAACGCGTAGTAAAGGACGTAGAACCAGGAGAAGATCCCGTGGAGAATCGCCCAGAGTAGCGATTTGTTCACCGACCAGGAGATGGCTATCGCCAGGGCGCTTCCAAAACTGATTCCGTTTCTGACGATCTCTTTCTGCACTACGGTGGACTGTGGCATATCACTCCTCCATGATGGTTGTCTCGTTTCGTCAGGACGCCTCAGCTGCCGCGGATCCGCAGATGGTCCGGAAGCTCGTTCCGGTCATCCGGGCGTATGGCAACCCCCCGTTGCTCGAGGAGGTGACCGCATTGCTCCACTGCCTCGATCAGGCCTTCTGCCGCCCTCCCCTCGCGTATTCCCCGGACAATCATCTGCGCGACCTCCTCCCACGCGTTCTCCCCGACCCTCGCATTGATTCCCGAATCTCCCATCACGAGCACTTTGTGTTCTGTCATGCTCACAAAGATGAGTATCCCCGTCCGGTCGCGGGTATTAAAGATCTCCTCATCAATAAAGGCAACCGCCGCCCGCGTCGAGACGCGCCGTTCCATAAGATCCTCTCCCGCAAACTGCCTCTTGATCGCGGGAACATACTTCACGAGCCCCACCCCCGCCACGAAACCGGCAAAGCCCAGAATCAGAATCCAGGCCACACCCAGAAACGGCAGCATTCCCAGGGCTTCATGGAGAAAGGCGAGCGAAGCAAGCACGATCACCCCGAGAAACGTCCCACCCCGCCAGAGTGCATCGGCGTAGGGATCGCTCTCCTGGACAACGTACGGGACGATTTCACCGGATGTCTTCCCCTCGGCCTCATCGACAACGTTCTTGATCCTCTCCCTGTCCTGTTCGGAGAAGAGTTTCTCCAGTCTCTCACCCATTTCAGCCTCGTTCGGCAGTGTAAATGTCCACAAGTATAGCAAGATCGTCCACTACTCACAAGAGTCAGGACCATGGTCCAGCTCCCGGGTTCATGGCCGGTCCTAAGGGCTACTTTACCTTGGAATAGCAGACGCAGTCGCGCGGTTTGCTGCTTCTGTTGGGGAGGACGATCCAGCGTCGCAGGATTCCCTCCCGCTCCATCCCCGCCTTCTCCAGAACCCGCGCCGAAGCGACGTTTTCCACATCACAAACCGCCCAGGCTCTGAATATCTCATCTGTCTGGAGGGCCCAGCGGACGAGTGCCTCAACTGCCTCGGTCATGTACCCCCTGTTCCAGAACGGTCTGGAGAGAACATAGCCGATGTTGGCGTTTGTCTCGAGACGGATGTCTATGGATCCGATCAGCCCGAGCGTCGCCTTGAGCGAAATCACCCAGGTGAACGTGTCTGATTTCTCCCACCCCGCGACCGCCCGTCTCAGATAATCGCGGGTCTCATCGACCGATGTGTGCGTCACCCAGGTCAGATAACGGGTGACTTCGGGGTCCGACGCATACGCCTCGAACATCTCCTCCGCGTCTTCGAGCATGGGCTTCCGGAGGATCAGCCGGGCTGTTTCGATCGTCTCCGGTACCTCGCTCGTGTCGGCCAGCTCAGACATGAAATCTCGCCCTATTCAACGGCGCTCTCCAGAAGGCGAATCGTCCCCACATCGGCATCAACCTCCGCCTCGATACCGATGGGTACGGTGAACTTGTCTTTTATATGCCCGATCATCGCGCCGTACCATGAGGGGATGCCAAGTGGCCGGATGTGGTCGGCAAGCACCTCTTCGAGCGTCAACGACCCGTATCCCTCGCCCGGGCCACATCGGGTACATTTTCCGAAAACGAAGGCCGCGAGTCGGTCCAGTATCCCGGCCAGCTTCAGCTGCGTGAGCATCCGGTCAACCCGGTAGACGTCCTCCCCGGTATCCTCCAGAAAGAGGATCGCCCCGTCCCAGTCGGGAAGATAAGGGGACCCCACCATCGCGGCAAGGACAGAGAGGTTCCCCCCCACCAGCCGGCCCCGGGCGCTCCCCCCCGTGATCGTCTCCACACGGTCCCGTTTCTGAGCAAGATCATCCCCCTTCCCCTGCGGGTTGGCCATGGTGACCGTCTCGCCCGCAAAAAGAATCCTCTTGAAGTAGTCGACCGTAAATGAGTTCCACGTTGAAATGCCGTCCGGCCCGTGGAACGTGGCCATCCCGCACCGGGCGAAGACGGCAAGAATGAGGGCGGTAATATCACTGTACCCGACCAGGATCTTGGGATGACGGGAGATCAGGTCGTAATCCAGAAGGGGGAGGATCCGGGCACAACCCCACCCACCGCGAATGGCGAGAATCGCCTGGACATCAGAATCCGCAAACATGGTGTTGACATCATCAGCACGTTCGGTGTCCCTCCCAGCGAGATACCCGTAACGATGCAGCGCGTGGCGAGCCGGTTTGGATGCCAACCCAAGAGCTTCCAGGGTCTCCTCCACGATCTTCAGGTCCACCGAGTGGAATGTCGCTCCCGCAGGATTGATCAGACCCACCGTATCACCCTCTTTCAGTGCGGGGGGCTTCCGGATGCCGCTGGAGGCGGCCAGAAGACGGCCGTGGCCGAGGAAGGGAAGCGAAAGGGCGCCAAGTGAAACAAGCCTTAACAGATCACGACGAGATGATTCCATATATAAGGTCCTCTCCAGACATGCGGCCTGTTCAAGGGGGTGACCTTCTCCTGAGTTGGACGGGGTATCCCCTCCCTGCCAGCTCATTCCTGTGCGCCTGGAGGAATCTGTCGACTGCTTCGGCCGAAACGGCCTGCGATACCCCGAACGCGAGGTCGGTTCGTTGCCGTATGTAGATGTCTCCCTCATAGGGTGAGCCGGGTTCGTATTCCACCGTCTCTTCCGGCACGATGTACAGCTTCTTCTGACCGGAAATCTCCGTGACCAGACCGACACACTCGAAGTTCGGCACACCGTCACGCAGAGCCATTGCCGGGGCGCCGCTGTAGCCGGGCCCCAGAACCGCATCCAGAAAAAACGTCTCCTCTCCTCCCCTCCGTGGTCTGCTGACGATCCCGCGTGTCAACATCTGCTGCCCCGACGGGTACCCGAAAATGTAGACCAGTGCCCCCCAGCCCAATTCATCCGCCTCTCCAAAAGGATACTCCAGCTCGCGGATGGGACGGGACGGAGGTTTTTTGAACTCCTTCCCCAGGATCGCACAGTCCGATCGGGCGTCCAGAGCCAGGATCTCCATGTCCCCCCCTTCCGGGAAGACGGCAACGTAGGTGGACTGCTTCTCCTTCACCGAGACGCTCCGAACAAACGGCGTGGGTTTGTCGCCCGTCCGGTAGTGGTGCGCCAGAAGTGTATCGGGAAACGAGACAACGTGGGCACAGGTCAGCAACGCGACCCTGAATCCGTCGAAATAGATCACTGTCCCGGTCCCGGACGAGGTCGTGTTGGTGAAGAATGACCTGTCCTGCTGTTCCTCCAGGAGACCAGGTGTGATGTCGGAAGCCCTGAGCGAATCTCCCTCGTCAAAAGGATAAACACGGTAGTAGGCGACGCAGCTCACCATCTTGATGCTCTCGCCGATCCCCTCCAGATACTCTGACAATCCCTCGTTCGGGAAACCTGCATCGTATGCCCCGTCCCGCTCCGGCAGAGGAGCCCGGTCTTCGGCCCCCCCCGGGGGGCTCGACGCGGAACAGCCGCTCAGCTCCGCAGCGACGAGAAATGCCAGTCCCTGCAGGAACAGAGCCTCGAAAACCCTCTTCGTCCTGGCAAGCCTGTTCATTCCCACTCCTCCTTCATTCCGGTCATCTCTCTGAGAATGCGAAGCTCGGCGGGTGTGAGCCGGCGGGTCCCTCCGCGCGCAATACCCTCCTTTGTCACCGGGCCGTACGCCACGCGATCCAGCTTCGCGACCTCGTACCCCAGAGTCTCGAACATCCGACGAACCTGACGGTTGCGGCCCTCGTGAAGAACAATCCCGATGACCTTACCGCTTCCACCCGGGAGAACGACTACCTCCGTCGGTGCGGTCTTCTTCCCGCTCAGCATAACGCCGGAGCGGAGTTTCGCCAGCTGAAGGCGCGTGACCGTCCTGTCACAGGTGACTTTGTAGGATTTCGGGATTTGGTAACGGGGGTGCATCAGCCTGTTGGCAAACTCCCCGTCGTTGGTGAGCAGAAGCACACCGGTGGTGTTCCTGTCCAGACGACCCACCGGATAGACACGTGCCCGCGTTCGGACGAGATCCATAACGGTCTTGCGGCCCCGCTCGTCGTTCATCGTGGTGATGGTGTCCCTGGGCTTGTTCAACACGAGATAGACATGCCGCCTGGCGGGACTGACCGGCTTCCCCTCGACCGTGACGCGATCGCGAGACGGGTCGACGGTGGTCGCAAGGTTGGAGACGGGTCGGCCGTTCACGGTGACCTTGCGGTCCCGGACGAGCTCTTCGGCTTTCCGCCGTGAAGAGACGCCGCTCATCGCGAGGAACCGGTTGATCCGGATGCGGCCGGCACCTTTGTTACTCTCTTGTTTTTTCATCGGTTCCAGAAACGACAAAACGGGTGAGGACCACCCGCTGGCATAGCTCCACGAGACGGCCTAGCCGGGTCCCACCCCGGTTTCCGGGCGGGGTCCTCCCTCTCCCTCCGTCAGGTCTTCATCCCGATTCGCTGCATCCTGTTCCCGGATGAGCTTCTTCTCCACCTCGAACTCCGCCTCCTCCAGAAGCTCATCAATCTCCCGTGGCTTTGGCAGGTCGGAGAGGTCATTCAAACCGAAATGCTTCAGGAATTCCTTTGTCGTACCGTATAACAACGGCCGCCCGGGTGTGGCGGCTCGCCCGACGATGGTGATCAGGTTCCTTTCCAGCAGGCTCCTGATGACGTAGTCCGCGTTGACCCCCCGGATGGCCTCCAACTCGGGCTTGGTCACGGGCTGTTTGTACGCGATGACGGCAAGACTCTCGAGCGCCGACACGGAGAGCTTGCGGCGCGACCTTTCCTTCATCATCGCACCCAGCCAAACGCCGTACTCCGGTCGTGTCGCAAACTGATACCCGCCGGCAACCTGGACGATCCTGAACGCTCTGCCGTTCTGCTGGTACTCCCGGTTCAGCGTTTCCAGAACGGCCTCGATAGCCTGCACGCCCACCTTCTTCCCGCGGGCTTCACTGTCGAGCAAGGCGAGGATTTCCACAAACTGCTTTGGAGAGATCGGTTCATCGGCGGCAAAGAGCATCGCCTCGATGACATTGGCGAGGCCGTGGGTGCTCTTCCCGGGGTGTTCGTTGTTCATGTCGATGCCCCGCTGACCGGTTGCAGGGAAGCGACCGGGATGATCGCGATATCGTTGCCGTCACCGGCGTGTCCGAATCTGATGACGGTGTTTTTTGTCAGCTCCAGCAACGCAATAACCGTCACTATGATACGGACCTTTTCGGTCATGTGGGAGACGAGCTGGAGAACGGTCGTCTCGCCGTGGACACGGAGGTAGTCCATGATAAAACTCATCTGTTCGTCCACGGAGACGTTCAGCAGGTCGATCTCATGGACAACCTTTCTCGGCATGTGGTCGAGGGCCGATTTGTAGGCCGCGATCAGGTTGAAGAGCGAGATGTCACGAAGGGACTCCTCTTTTGTCTCCGCGGCGTGGATCTTCGTGTCCGCGGTGAAGAACTTCCGGTAGTGAATCGGCCGTTGCCTCTCCTCCATCGAAGAGAGCTCCAGCGACATCTCCTTGAACCGCTTGTACTCGATCAGCCGGCGGACGAGTTCCGCGCGGGGGTCCTCTTCCTCCTCTCTTCCTTCCTCCTTCGGGAGCAGCATCCGGACTTTGATCTGCATGAGCGTGGCGGCCATGACGATGAATTCACCGGCCACTTCGAGATCCAGCGATGCCATGAGATGGAGATACTCGAGGAATTCCTGCGTGATCTTGGCGATGGGAATGTTCTGGATGTCCAGCTCGTCCCGCCTGATAAAGAAGAGCAGAAGATCAAGCGGCCCCTCGAACTCCGTCAGCTTTACCCGGTACATCCGGCCTCTCTCTCCCGTAGCGTGAACGTCAAGCGTCAGCCGGGGCGGAACTCATCCTAGATTCATCGCCCCGTGAACGTCGGCCATTGTCTCCTCTGCCCGGGTCCGCGCACGGGCTTCACCATCCGCCAGAATCTCCTTCACCTCCGAAGGATGGGATTCGAAGTGCGCGCGTCGTTCCCGGATCGGAGAGAGCGTCTCCGTAATCCTGTCTGCGATTCTCCCCTTGCACTCGACGCACCCGAGTGCTCCACTCGTGCACTCCGCTTCGATCTCGGGAACCTTTTCCGGATTGAACCTCTTGTGATACGTGAAGACGAGACAGACATCGGGGTGACCCGGATCGTTCTTCCGGACCTTCTGCGGGTCCGTCACTGCCGAACGCATCTTCCTCTTGATCTCCTCCGGCGGATCGGAGAGTAGTATGGTGTTCCCGGCCGACTTGCTCATCTTGCGCTCCATGCCGTCCAGTCCCGGCAGACGTGCGAACGAGGTCAGCTTCGGCTGCGGCTCCGGAAAGACCGTCCCGTACTGCGAGTTGAATCGCCGCGCGATTTCGCGCGACATCTCCACGTGCGGGACCTGATCCTCACCAACGGGAACGAGATCTCCCTTGTAGAGGAGGATGTCCGCCGCCTGGAGCACAGGATACCCCAGGTGGCCGTAGCTCAGGTTCTCGATGTTGAGGTCACGCACCTGCTCCTTGACGGCGGGATTCCGCTCCAGGCGGGCCGCCGTGATGAGCATCGAAAAAACGAGATGCAGTTCGGTGTGCTCCTTGATCTGAGACTGACGGAACATCGGACTCGATCCGGGGTCCAGACCCGTCGCGAGCCAGTCGATCAACATCTCTATGGAATTTTCGTAGAGGCCCGAGGAATCGAGGTTCGTCGTCAGGGCGTGATAGTCGGCGATGAGGTGGTAGCTGTGGTACTCGTTCTGCAGGCCCACCCAGTTTTCCAGCGCACCAACGAGGTGCCCCAGGTGCAGCTTCCCGGTCGGGCGCATACCACTGAGAATGCTCTTCTTTTTTGTCATGGAGATTTCTGGAACAACACTGTCAATTCAGGAAGAGGTAGGGCTTCCACCGTTCGTCAAGAGTGCCGACGAAATGCCGGATGAAGGTGACGTGATTAGGTCGCATCGGCTTCCTTCGCAGCGGCATTCTGGCTTCATCCGGGGTGCGGTCCCCCTTTTTGTTGTTGCACGCAACGCATGCGCACACCAGATTCTCCCAGGTCTCTTCACCGCAGCGCGACACCGGGATGATGTGGTCGACGGTCAAGGAGATGTCGGGCCGGCCACAGTACTGGCACCGATGACCGTCACGCCGAAGGATGTTTTTTCTGGATAGGATGATTCTCTTATAGGGAACCTTTACGTAGACAGCGAGACGCACTATGCTCGGGAACGGCATGGCCATCGACACGGACCGGACTTTCATGCCGTCGTGAGCAGCTACAAGCTCGGCCTTCCCCAGGTAAAGAAGAATGATCGCCTTCTTTACGTTGACCACGCTCATCGGCTCGTAGCTCTGATTGAGTATCAGCACCTTTGCGTTCAGCCGGCGCGGGGGGTTCTGCAGTAAAGCTTCTGCGCTGAAGTCTTCTTCCCTCCTTGCGGTACAGATCTTTTGTTTCAGTTTCTATCCAAAAAATATACGATCTACGGCTCGCATTGTCAACTTCTTCGCCCCCATATGAAAAACCCCGCGCTATGGAAGCCGCGGGGTTTTTTCATCCAGCAATACAGCTCACTCGGGTATCTGTACCGCGACAAACGCGACCGCATCGGCGGTCTGAATCCGCAGCAACAGCGATTCGCCCGCTTTGTGCCGCTCCACGATCTTCTTCAACTGCCCGGGGGATTCCACGGCCTCCCGGTCGGCCTCCACAATAACCTGGTTCGACCGGATGCCCCGGTTAAACGCTTCACCATAAGGCTTGACCTTGGCGACGACGACACCGGTGCCGGTCCCCAGCTGCTCCCTCTCCGCCACGGTCATGGCCCGGATGGACATCCCCAGGTCCGCGAGCTCCACATCGGTGTCCCGTTCGGGTGTCGCCTCGCGCTCGTCTGCGTCCGGATCGGAGGCGGCAAAGGATGCGGAATCCTCATCGCGCATACGAAGTTGTACGCGTTTCTGGATTGACTTTCCCCCGCGGAAAATGTTGAGTGTCACCTCGTCTCCCGGCCTCCGGGTGGCAACGTACGACTGGAGCTCGTTGGGCGCATTGACCTCTCTCTCGTCGATCGACAGGATGACATCTCCGTTTTGCACCCCCGCGGATTCGGCGGCACCGCCGGCGACGAGGGCCTGCACAATCACGCCACGCGCTTCACCGAGCCCGAGTGCGTCCGCCATTGTCTGATCGATCTGGCCGATGGATACGCCGATATACCCGCGACGCACCTCGCCGTGCTCGATGAGATCAGCGGCGACCACCTTCAACAGGTCCACCGGCACTGCAAAACCGTATCCCTGATAGCGCTGATTTGTCGTCGCGATCGCGGTGTTGATACCGACGACCTCGCCATTCATGTTGACCAGCGCGCCACCGCTGTTTCCGGGGTTGATCGCGGCGTCGGTTTGAATGAAGTTCTCGATACCATAGGAATTGTTTATGATCCGGATGTTCCTCCCCACGGCGCTGATGATGCCGGCCGTTACTGTCGAGGTAAGACCCAGCGGGTTCCCGATCGCCAGTACCCACTCCCCGACCTGAACTTTCTCGGAATTCCCCAGGGCGGCAACGTGGAGATTCTCAGCGTCGATCTTGATCACCGCCAGGTCGGTCGTCGGATCGGTTCCCACCAGCTCCGCCTTGTGTCGCGACCGGTCTTGCATGATGATCTCAATCCCATCGCTGGCGGCGTTCTCGACCACGTGGTTGTTTGTCACGATGTACCCGTCCTTCGTGATGATGACGCCTGAGCCGTAACCCTGGGAAGGCTGTGGTTCGACGTCAGGACCGAAGAAGTGGAACCAATCCCGGGGCATTTTCCTCCGCTCCTCACCTGTCGTGGTCACGGTTATGGCCACCACCGACGGGGTCACCGCTTTCGCCACCGTGATGAAGTTGTCGCTGACCGCCTTCAGCCCCTGTGCCTGGTTTGTCACCGGAACCGGACCGCCCAGACTCACCCTCTTTCCGATCTGCGCGAAGTTGACCCTACCCCCGCTCTCGAAACTCGACACCAGCACCGCTCCCAGCACGATCCCGACAGTGATCAGTGCCAGCGCTGTGAGAATTGACTTCCTTTGCATACGATATACCTCCGCCTACGTTGTCATTGATCTTTCAAAATTTCCTGGTCCAGGGACGAAAACACCTCCTGAGATTTCAGGGTTCGGAAACCCTCAATGTGCGCCTGCAGGAATCGCAGAAACACCGACGACACCTCCCGCTTCCCCCCGGGTGAGAGCCTGAGCCTTGTTATCGGTTCCGGGCTGGAGACCTCCTGTATCCGCTGGAGCACCCGGAGAGCGGGTCTTGAAACGCCGAACAACCCCCTCTGCTGGAGGGAGCACTGCGTGCAGATGACACCTGTTGAACTCAGCCGTATTTCCCCTTTTCCCGGCAGTCCCTCCCCCACATTCATAGGGGCCCCGCAGCTCACACAGCGATGCAGGGACGGCCTGAAGCCCAGATTGTCCAGAAGCTTTCCCTCAAAGAAGTATAACGCATTTTCAGGGTCATTTGTTGCGTCCTGGACCGAAATCAGGCACTCCACGAGCAGATCGAAGAGCTGACCATTCCGCTCTTCGGCCGGCGTCGAGAGATCGACAAGCTCCACCAGGGCCATTCCCGCCGCCATTTTGCTGATGTCCACACCCAGAGAACCCAGCGGCCTCACATTGTCGCACTGGGTCAGGAGCTGGAGTTCCCGGGATTCCTTCAGGTAGAGGACTGCCGTCACGTAGCTCATCGGTTCCAGCCGGAGAGCGATCCGGGACTTCCTGCTCCGCACCCCCTTTGCGATGGCCGAGAGCTTTCCACGCTCCTTTGTGTACAGGGTCACGATCCGGCTCGAATCCCGGTAGTCACGCCCCCTCAGTATCACCGCCTCAGTTGTGAGAATCATTTTTCCGTCCCATCCACCGGCGCACCGCTTCTCAGCACCTTCATCAGAGTCTCCGACACGGGAGACCGCGCGATCCCTCTTTCTGTAACAATCGCCGAAATCAGTCCGTTCGGCGTCACGTCAAAAGCGGGAGCATAGACGCCAACCCCCTCTGGAGCTATCCGTTGACCCGCGATGTGTGTGACTTCCCTGCCGTCTCGTTCTTCAATAGGTATCTCTGCACCCGTGGCAATCTCCGTGTCAACCGTCGAGACGGGTGCCGCAACGTAAAAGGGGATCCCGTGCCGGTCAGCCATGACCGCGAGCGGATAGGTCCCCACCTTGTTGGCAACATCACCATTCCTCGCGATCCTGTCCGCCCCGACAATGACCGCGTGGATCCGCCCCTGTTGCATCGCGATGCCGGCGCTGCTGTCCGTCATCAACATGACCGGAATACCCTCCTTCATCAGTTCCCAGGTCGTCAGGCGTGCGCCCTGGAGGAGAGGTCGCGTCTCGTCCACATACACCCCCTCGATCTTCCCCTGCCTGGCCGCCGTGGCAATCACTCCCAGAGCGGTTCCCTGACCGGCGGTGGCAAGCGCACCTGCGTTGCAATGCGTGAGGACGACGCTTCCCGTCTTCAGAAGGGAAGCACCATACTCTCCGATGCCGAGACACGCCTGGCGATCCTCTTCGGCGATCTGCATGGCCTCGTGGTGGAGAAGACTCCAGAGCTCGTCCGGATCGGAACCGGCATACCCGCCTGCGACGGCTGCCATTCGATCCAGTGCGGTAAAGAGATTGACGGCGGTGGGACGTGTGCCTGAGAGAAAACGAACCGCTTCGCTGCAGGCCGATTGCATTCCCGAGAGAGAGCGGGTGGGAAGGGCATGTACAGCCAGCAGAACCCCGTACCCCGCGGCCACACCAATTGCGGGAGCGCCCCGGATCTGGAGGCTCCTGATTGCCTCCCCCAGGACACGGTAGTCACTCGTCTCACGCTGGATCTCTTCGAGCGGGAGTCTCGTCTGGTCAACAAAAAAGATCTTCCCGTCTCTCCACTCGACAGTCTTCATGAAACGGTCAGTCCTCGTCAAATCGGGAGAGCTCCCGGAAAGAGCGGAATCGATCCTGGATCTGAAGATAGGTCAGGTCCTTCAATCCGTCCACGCCGAATTCCTCGACGCAAAAGGAGGCAAGAGTGCTGCCGTAAATGACCGATCGCTTGAGATTCTCTTCGGACATATCGTCTGTCCGGGCGAGCCATCCGACAAGGCCTCCGGCAAACGAATCCCCGGCACCGGTCGGGTCGAAAATATTTTCCATCGGGTACGCTGGGGCGGAGAAGACCATGTTTTCGGTCAGGAGAAGGGCCCCGTGCTCGCCCTTCTTGATAATGACAACGCTTGGCCCCATGGCCCGAATGGCCTTGGCAGCTCTGATGAGGTTCGGCTCCCGGGAGAGGAGACGCGCCTCCGAGTCGTTCAGGATAAG
Organism: Bacteroidota bacterium; assembly: GCA_049670805.1. GTDB lineage: Bacteria > Bacteroidota > Ignavibacteria > UBA10030 > UBA6906 > JBATTW01. The sequence goes on along the minus strand of JBATTW010000479.1, from coordinate 213 downwards.
AATATTGATCAGCTTCAGTGTCTCCAGCAGATCGGCATTTTTTCGCTCGATCCAGTAGTTCATCGTATCGCACACGACGATCCGCGGATTCTCCACCTGGTCCAGAACGCGTCGCTGTAGCAGGGGGTCAATGTTCCCCAGACAGACGATCCGGCTCTTCCGGTACTTCTCCGGCACCTTTGGCTCAAACGTCTCAAAGACATTGAGATCCGT
>JBATTW010000478.1:0-10630 GCA_049670805.1 Bacteroidota bacterium | reverse complement strand
GATATGTCCCCCCGAAGAGACCAGCTACAAGGATCTGCCGGTTATCGGTCTCGAAGCTCATGTCTACCTGATAACCCCACGGGTTCAGTGTCAATGGTCCGCCCCTGGTCCTACTGTTGTTGATCGTTTCGGGATTGTAGGCCCCGGATACCTCCAGAGACATGTAGTTGGGGAACTGGAATTCACCAACTGAAAAGACTCCCTCCCAGGTGATGTTTCCCCCGTAGTCGTATGTCCTGAATAGAGCGGCAATGATGTCTGCTCGCCGGTAGAGGGAGGTCGGCTCCACCCACTTGTATCCTCCGCCGGCATGGAAGTTGATCATATCGGTCCGCCTCAGGAACCCCAGGTCATTTGTCTCAAACGAAGGATGAATGGCTCCAAACGCCCCGTTGAAGATGACGTTCCCCTTCTGTTTGTTCAGCCAGAACCGGGTGGCGTATCCGGTGAGGGACGTGGCCGTGCTGTCCACACTGACGTGGTCGGCGTCGGGCCTCTGGAAGTAGTGCTGGGAGTTTGTTTGGACCTCCAGCATCCGGGTCGGAGTCCCGTGCACGTATGACCCCATCACCGAGCCCGAGATGACCCAGACCTTGTCTGCGTCAAGAAACGTCCACCCGTCAATTCCCCCCGTAATTGCATCCCGGTTCAGCTCGTCTCTGAGGCGGTCATCATTGAACATCCGCGCTGTGTATGTACCGAGAAGACCCAGACCCTGCATTCCTTCCCCGAATTGTTTCAGTCCGCGGAGGACTCCATAATAGGTGAGAGGCTCAATCTCTGCCCGGAATTTGACGCCGTTGGTGGAGAGATCGGCGTACTCGCGTGCTGTTACCGATTGTATCGTGCCGACACTCCAGTTGTCCCCGAACTGACCTGAGAGTTTTGCCGCTCCGATGATACGCGTGCCGGCCGGGAGGCCCACAAAGTCAGCTTCCGGGATACTCCCCTGGGGCGCACGGCCGATCCGTCTGCTGTAGAAGAGATCCGGGGTGGACCAGTTGAACCCCCAGTAGCTCCGCGCTCCTCTCTGTCCGAAACTGAATATTGACGCCCCTTCGATGAAAAATGGCCGTCTTTCAGAAAAGAAGGTCTCGACGTCGCTCAGATTTACGACCGCGGGGTCCACCTCCACCTGGCCGAAGTCGGGATTAACCGTCGCATCCAGTGTCAGGTTTGTTCCGATACCGACCTTGAAGTCAGCCCCGAATCCCGGCGTGTACTTCTTCCCGTTGTTGAACGGATCGCCCGGGTGAGAGCTGGTGTATTCCGCCTTGGCTGTAACGTAGGGGAGAGCTTCGAACCTGCTTGGAGGTGTGATCCGCTCGATTCCTCTCAGGTCCGCGAACCTGGAAACAAACCCGCTCCCGTCCTTTGGGGTGAAGACGAGATAGACCTCCTCGTGCTTCCGTGCAATTGACCGTTCGAAGTTTATCCCCCAGGCATTGGTCTCCTGAAAACGGAGTTGTGAGAACGGGATTCGCATCTCGGCTGTCCAGCCCTCTGAGTCATGACGGACTTTTCCTTCCCAGACACCGTCCCAGGATTCGTCAGTCCATTCGTCGTTTGTGAGGACGCCGTCGTAGTATGTTCCAGCCGCATCCAGGCCGAAGTAGAATCCGCTCCTCCGGTCAAAGTAGGGGTCAAGATAGAGGACAAAGTAGTCGCAGGTGCAGTAGGCATCCCTCCGGCCCAGCAGGGCAAGGATGGAATCGGGTGCAGAGTCGAACATCCGGGCGCCCACATAGAGGGCGGCATCATCGTACGCGACTCGAACCTCTGTCTTCTCAGAGGAGATCTCTCCTTCGTCCGGATCGCGTTGGACGAACTGGTTCCAGGCGGGTGCGGTGCGCCAGACGTCCTCTGTAAGGACTCCGTCAACCGCAATAGGGCGCAGGGCCCTGACGGCGTGCACAACTGGTCTTGGCGTGCTCGCGGTGTCAGCAGGAGCTGCCTCTAAGGCGGGCGCGATTCCAAGAAGAGCTGCCAGAATCACACCGGTGGATTTCATTGTATTGCGGCTTTCTTCCTTGTCAGGCCGTTGGTCCGCACTCTCTTCGAGTACCCATCATGTTGATCCGGATCTCCCTCGTCGGGGATGAGTTGGGGATTCTGGCGGGGGTTACTGATTAGACAGCTGAATCCCACAGTTGGTTGTCAGGTGTCTGGGAGCTCAAAGAGCAGATCAGAGGTGAAGGGAGATAGGGTGGTTCCATTGTGCGGAAAGGACGCACGAGTGCCGAAATGACCCTTCTCCAGCAGAGAATACGGAAAAACGAGTGAATTGTTGCCACTGTTCGTTTTCGAACACCCCCCCTGTTCGTTTTCGAACAGTTCGGTCAAGTGACCCATCTAATTCAGGCCATAATCGCCGTTTTTGGGGTGGCACCATCCTTGCACCTTATGATAGAGGATTCACACGTACATTTCCGGCCACACTGCTCACGTGCTGAATCCCCACAACCCTTTGCACCATCCTTCGGGATGAGACAACAGTCCAGATGCGGGCAGGAGATACGGAACTGGACCTTCATTCCTCAAAGTGCACATGCTTACGTCTTCAAGGTGGGGGTAGCGCAATCATAGCTCGATGACGGGGATTCTGCGTTCTTTCGGGATTGCTGCTAGAATAGCAAAAAGGGGAAAGATGGCTCCAGAACGACCAGACCTGAAAGAGAGAATGGAAGCTTTGACACGGTTTCTTCCGACATTCGAGACCCCTGGATATGAGTTTGCCGCCTGGCACGAGCCTGATGGGGAGGTTCCTCGCTGCGTCCTGGATCCAGAGGCTGAAGAGTTTGTGACAGAGCTCTATCGGCATGACTGGATATTGAGTCCCTCATGGCCGGACTGGCGGGATGAAGTCCGGAAGTACGCCAACACACCCGAGGAGTTGTCTAATGTGGACCTCGACACAGTCCAGAGGCTGATATCGGCACACGTACGCGCGGACCGGATAAAGGAGGGCCACCTGCTCACCGTCTTCGAGTCGGGCCATCTGACGTTGCTGCTTCGAAGGATGAAGGACATCGGGGAGAAACTGTCGTAGTGATCTATCCATCTGGAAGGCCACGAAGAACCGCTCCATGTCGAAGCCGGAGTGGAGTGTCACCACACGTAGGGGGAGCTGGCTCCCCCTACATCTTCGTGGCTAGAGGAAAGGCCCTATGATTTTTGATGACATCAATGACATGAAGAATGCCGGCTTCCAGGGATTTCACACGATTGAATCCCTGATGACCAGCGGTTGTTCTGAAGTCCCACTGCAGTCGGGTGTTTTCCTTGTCGTCTGGCCATCGGAATCAATGCCTGAGTTTCTGAAGCAGAGCGCTGCAGGTGAATTCAAGGGACGCAATCCCTCGCTGCCCGAGGAGGCGCTTCAGGACAGGTGGGTCCGGGGTGCGAATGTTGTCTTTGTCGGCAGAGCTGGTGGGGAGGTTCAGGACGAAACTCTTCAATGGCGCTTGAGACAGTACATGAGGGCCGGACAGGGGCGCGCAATCGGGCGGCTGGACGAAAGCCTGGTCTGGCAAATCAAGGACTGTTACCAGATGCCAGTATGCTGGGTGACGTCCGGCACCGACAACCCGGTCGATCTCGAGAAGAGCCTGCTCGTTCTCTTCGAGGATACGTATGGAAGCCTTCCGTTCGCAAATCTCAGGATGTAAGCCTCAACCTTCTGTTCATTTCCTGCTCCAAGTAACTTCCTCTCGAACCACACTACCCGAGGTGAACTATGCAACACCGTACACTACTGCTTTGCGTCCTTGTCGGACTGACCTTTGTGGGGATGAACATCTCTCTTTCGCAAGTTCAATCGTGGCAACAGATAGGCCTGGCTGGCACAGACCTGGAAGCCGTGGAGGTCAACAGTGACGGGTACATCTATGCCGCCGTGCATCCGGGTGGTTTGTACCGGACGACCGACAACGGCGGTACGTGGGTATTGGGTACCATGACTCCGACAACTCCCTTCTTCCACGACATCAAGGAGTACACCAGCGGAGATCTGTTCGCCGGCGCGGGTGACTATGGTGTCTACAGGTCCACTGATAAGGGAGTAATGTGGCAGCGTACCGCCCTGGACACGGGAATAATATGGGAGATACATATCGACTCCAGACAGTACATCTACGCGGGTGGCACCGGCAAGTTCCACCGGTCAACCGACGGCGGGGTGAACTGGTCTGAAACAACCGGATGGACACACGCTGTCTATGGTTTTGCGTTCAAGCCGGGGTACATGTTCATAGGCATCCATGCCGAGGGTGTATTCCGATCCACAAACGATGGCGCGACCTGGACCACGGTCAATAACTCACTCGGGAATATCTATGTAGAAGCACTGACTGTGGCGACCAACGGGGATCTCTATGTCGGCACGGGGGGAGGCATCTACAAGTCGACGAACAATGGAGACAGCTGGAGCCACCTCAATACCGGCACTATAGGCCGGGTACACAGTATTCTCATAACGTTGAATGGATACATGTATGCGGGGTCAGACAGTGGCGTGGTTCTCTCCTCGGATATGGGGGGAACATGGGAGAAGAGAAACACGGGCCTGACGGCGCTCGATGCCACCGACCTCGCGCTGGGCCTTGACGGGAATCTCTATTTGGCAACCTGGGGTGGCGGGGTCCACAAGAGCATTCAGACCGCCGATCCGGTCCAGTTCTGGCAGCAGACAGGGGGGCCTCCGGGGGGCCAGGTAAACTGTCTTGGCTCGACTCTTAGTGGGGACCTGTTTGCCGGGACGGCCAACCTTGGGGTGCACCGGTCCGCGAACCAGGGGGCTTCGTGGAGCCAGGTCAGTCCGATGCAGTTCTATTCGATCCTCATGAAGCCAAACGGCTACATCTTCGGAGGGACTACGGGGCAGGGGGTCCAAAGATCCACAGATGGAGGTACCTCATGGGGATCTGTGAACACAGGCTTTGCAGAGGATACTGCATTCTCCCTCGCAATGGCCCCGAATGGAGACGTTTTTGCAGGAGGTGGAGAGGGGAAGGTTTTCCGCTCAACGAACGATGGTGGTAACTGGTCGCAGCTGGCGTACAGCATGGCCGGGGAGGAGGTTTTTGCCTTCACATTCAAGAACCCCGGGTATATCTTCGTGGGTACATACGGAGCGGGCGTGTTCCGTTCAACGGATGACGGTGCGAGCTGGAGCCAGATGAACGCCGGGTTGACAGATCTGTATGTCCAGTCGCTCGCCAGGAATGCATACGGCCATGTCTTCGCTGGGACGAACGGGGGAGTGTTCCGGACGACCGACAACGGGGCGAACTGGACGAAGTTGAACTACAGCTGGAGCAGCCTTGTTCACGTGGTTTCTATCAACAGTCAGGGGGAGCTGTACGCTACATCGGAGAGCGGGGTCTACATGTCCACCGACTACGGCACTAGCTGGACGCAAGTGAATGGGGGGCTTACGAACCTGAGTGTGGGGGCGATCACGTTTGATCAGGAGGGATACGGCTATGTGGGTACCTGGGGAAGCGAGGTGTTTCGGACGCTTGGCAGTAGGGGAACTCTTCATAACTACGAGTACCGGGCTGACGAGAACACAGTTCTCTTGTTTCATTTGAATGAGAGCTCAGGTAGCCTCTCGCATGATCACAGTTCCTATGGGAATCATGGTATTGTCTCTGGAAGCAGCATTGTAGCCGGCAGGTACGGCAATGGCCGAGGTCTCAATGGCAGCGGGAATTACATCTCTGTGAGTGATGCTCCGTCGCTGCGGCCGACTTTGGTCACAGTTGAAGCATGGGTATACTCCGATAACTACACCGGGATGCCCTGGGGGATCATAGTTACGAAAGAGCGGACCTCGTCAAGTTTCAGCTACCGGTTGTCGATGGCTGGCTCAACCGGCCAGATCTATTTTGGGACTGGCATTAGCCAGAACGATGGAATAACGTCCAGCGCTGTACTTGGGAACGGTAAGTGGTATCACGTTGCTGGTACATTCGATGGATCAATGCTGAGGGTGTATGTCAATGGTGTTCTCTCCGGATCGAAGTCCCAGCCTGGCACCATACCGTACAATGCAGATGTCCTCTACCTTGGACGGGATATCGACAACATAGGCGTGTGGAAGGGGATCATTGACGAAGTTCGAACGTCGAACAAGGCTCGATCCCCCCAAGAATTCAACGCTGTTCTTCCCCCTAAAAACCTGACAGCTTCAGCCACCGGTTCGACCATTCAGTTGTCCTGGCAACCGGATGGTCTCATCACACCCGTCCAGTACAAGGTCTACCGGGGCGCGGATTCTTCTTCGCTCGCGCTTATTGCCACGACCGGCGGCACGTCCCATTCAGACCCCGGCCTGGCAGTCACCACGACATACTTCTATCGGATTACGGCGCTGGACCAGACTGGGTTCGAGAGCGAGTGGAGCTTTGCGGCCCATGCAACAACGTCCGGCCCACAGGGAATCACAATGTCTGTCAGCGATGGATGTGGAGGGAGTGGGGCTCTCGAGTTCACATTGCTGGCTGGCGCGACAGACGGACTAGATGCCGGCCTCGGGGAGGCTGAACTGCCACCTCCACCACCGGTGGGCACGTTTGACGCACGGTTCGTTCTGCCGACAACACCCGCTGTGACCTCGCTAAAAGATTTCAGGAGTGATACGAGTACCACCGCAACATGGAAAGTAATGTTCCAACCCGGGAGCTGTGGCTATCCGGTCACGTTTAACTGGGGTGATGTGAGCTCGCTCGGGGGTAGCCTCTACCTCCGGGATGAGGTCACGGGGTCAATCGTAAACATCGATATGAAATCCCAGAGCAGCTACGGACTCTCGAACACCGGCATCACTTCTCTTCTGATAGTATACATGGAGACGCTTTGCAAAACAGTCAATGTGGCTTCGGGATGGAATATGGTCTCCGTACCGGTTACTGCGATTGATATGAATGTCACAAGCCTCTTCCCCGGTGCAGTTTCGTCTGCCTATGGGTACAGTGGCGGGTATGTCACCGTATCAACGATGTACGCCGGTAATGGGTACTGGCTCAAATTCGCACAATCCGCAGGCTTTCAGATCTGTGGGCAACCCGTGATACCAAGTGACGTGGCCGTCGGATCCGGCTGGCAGATGATTGGTCCGTTTGAGTCGGATGTGACTGTTTCATCCATCACGAGTACCCCGTCTGGCATTGTCACAAGCAACTACTACGGCTACCAAAATGGGTATACGACAGCGACGACCCTTGGGAGTGGCAAGGGTTACTGGGTAAAAACCAGTCAGCCAGGGATGCTGCACCTGGGAGGTGCCATGCAGAAGCCCATCCCGCCGGAGAAAGACACGAGACCGAGCTGGGTACGAGTATCGATAGAAGGCATTGACAGGCAGGTATGTGCGGTGTATCTTGCAGATGCTGGTTCAATTCCCCTCCTCTCTGGACTTCCTCCACTCCCGCCCCGGGGTATCATGGACGTTCGATACTCCAGCAACACGAACGTTGAGCAATTTGGACGGGGAGAGCACACTCTCCGGCTGAGTTCAGCACGCTACCCCATCAAGATCACCGCCGAGAACCTTGCTGGAAGATCCCTTCGCTTGAGGGATGCAATCGACGGCAAGATCATTGACCGGACGCTGAGAGACCGAGAACCAGTCCTGATATCTGAGGCCATGAATCAGCTGGTCCTGGATGACCTGGGTGCTTCGTCTGAGTTGCCGGAAGAGTTTGCGCTGGAGCAGAACTACCCGAATCCCTTCAACCCGCTGACCCGAATCAAGTTTGCCCTCCCTGTGGACTCAAGAGTGAGGTTGGTGCTGTATGATGTGCTCGGACAGGAGGTAGCTGCACTCGTCGAGGGTGAGCGTGAAGCGGGGTACCATGTGGTGGAGTTCGACGGGACCGGTTTTGCATCAGGTGTCTACATTTATCGGATCGAAGCAGGGGATTTCGTGCAGACCATGAAGATGTTACTTGTAAAGTAATCAGGGGTGGAAAATGCGAATACTCATAACGGTACTGCTTATGGTGCTCTTGGCATCCTCGAATCTGGTTGCCCAGGTGCCAGCTGTTGAACTCTCGTTGACGGTGAGTGATGGGGCCGGAGGGGTACTGGAGCTGCGGCTTGGTCTGGATCCCGCCGCGACGGATACGATAGATGCTGTCCTGGGGGAGGCCGAGCTACCCCCGCCCCCACCGATAGGTGTTTTTGATGCGCGGTTCATCGGTAATGACATCAGCGTCAACCTCGGACAGGGACTGCTCAAAGATTACCGACAGGGTGGAGTGTCCACAGTCGGTTCGCGGGTTCACGAGTTGCTCTACCAGGTTGGAACCGGGACCAGTATAACCATCGCCTGGGATTTCCCACCGACTGTCGAGGGAAGACTGCAGGATATCATTACTGGTTCCATCATTGATACCGTAATGCGCGGTAATAGCAGCTACACGGTGACGAATCCGGGGGCACTCGCAAAACTGAAGATGTCGGCCACATACACATTCACCAGTCCATCGGCTCCGGTCCCTTTGTCCCCCGCTGACGGAGCAGTTGTCGAAGGCAGCTCGGTTTCAACAAGCTGGAGCAAGACCGAACCGGGCGCGAGCAGGTATTGGTTTGAAATTGCCACCGACTCACTCTTCTCCGCTACGATGGTGGATTCGTCTATTACGGATACTTCCCACACAGTTTCCAGTCTCACCATTGGCATAAGATACTGGTGGAAAGTGCGGGCATACAATGCGGCTGGCTGGGGACCATTTAGTGAGGCGCGCACCTTTACGGCACTTCAAATGCCGGCTCAGGTTGTTCTTTTGTCCCCACCCAACGATACGGTGGTGCAGGAGGACAATGTCCAGGCTGTATGGCATCAGAGTGCTCCGGGCGTAAGCGTGTACTGGTGTGAAATCGCTACTGACTCTCTGTTCGCTTTTCGGGTGGCAGATTCGTCAGTGACAGATACGGCCTACATGTTTTCCGGCCTCACCAACAAATCCTACTGGTGGAGAGTCAGGGCGAAGAACGCTCTCGGATGGGGGCCGTACAGCGAAGCCTGGAAGATTCTGGTTAGCATTACAGGTGTTGGAGAGGAAGTGGAGATCCCGGGTGAGTTCTCACTCGCACAGAACTACCCCAATCCGTTCAACCCCACGACATCGATTCGGTATGATCTACCCGAGGCGTCGTTCGTGCAGCTGAAGGTCTACAATGCTCTCGGGGAGGAGGTTGCCACCTTGGTGAACGGCGAGGTAGCAGCCGGGAGACATGAGACGGTCTGGGATGCAGCCAACTACCCGAGCGGGGTCTACATTTGCCGGATCCATGCTGAAGCCCATGTATCCGCGCGGAAAATGATACTCATGAAATAGCCACACTGCAGTGCCACCACGAGAGGAGGGGGGCGTAGTGTCCCCCTCTTCTTGACTATCTCCTCAGATTGTTCGAGCTTCCAACATCACACGGACTTGCTCGTTATCGACCCCCCCCCACTGCCCGATTTCGAGCAGTTCATAGATGGCTCGCCTCTGGAGCCACTGAGCCGCCGAGCTCTTGACTTCTCAACTCCCGCCCTCTCGACAACCCACACTCTGCCCGCGAGCCAGCCACAACTGCGTCGATCATCCACAAACCTGGTGAGGTAACCATGACAACCGGGGCAGTCCGAACCGATTCGGAAGAAGCCATCGATCAACTCGAAAAGAAATTCACCGGATCCCTCTATCCCTCTGGCTGAGGCATTGTGAGCCCCGTCGCTATCTGCATAGCCTTCATTGCTTCCTCGGCCGATATGAGCACGGTGGTTTTGAGATTGGTGAGGCCCCCTGTGAGTAGAACTCCAGCATGCCCCCCCGACTGTTCGATCAGCTTCTTGACAACGACCGATCGATCTTCAGGGTGCTTAACGAGTTTCGCCGTTGTGTCTGGCGTGTGGGAAAACTGGACGAGTGAAAGAGTCAAAGGCAACCTCTTTGTGGTTGCGAGTGGGTGAATATCTTTGTAATTACGGGGGGTGATGTCAACCACCACATTGTCGTGCGGGTGGTCAGAATGCTGCTCGACAGGTATCTTCAGACAAAAAGCCAACACTTTTCACACCTCATGGAGGAAGCAAAATGCCTAAACTCACGTTGCTTTGCGCCCTGACCGTACTGGTGAGCGGTACTCTCTTTGCAGGGGTTATGAAAGAAAGCAAATCCTCGGTCACGTTCAGAGGATTTGGAAAACTGGTCACAGAGGAGACCATCTATATCTCCGGTCCGATGAAGCGGTCGGACTCGGAAGGGGAGTTCGATGGAGAAGGGATCGTGGGAGGGTTTGTCGGTGACCTTTTCATGGAAGAGGGCAATACGGGCGAAATCGTAGACCTAAAGAAGCTGGAGCTAACACGCATCAATCACGAGGATGAAGAGTATACGGTCGCACCCATCAAGAAGCTGGATTTCTCTGGCCTCACCAAATCAGACCAGAGCACCGATAGGGAACAGGAGGAGAAGAAATCTTCGGTGCGGGAGATTCGTAGCATCTTTCGCATTACACCCACCGGTGAGAGGAAGAGGATCAACGATTTCAATGCGGAGAAGTATACTCTTCTGATGCTGCGTGAGTGGGAGAACACGACCGACGGAACCAGAGGTATCGACAGTCTCTTTACGAC
>JBATTW010000477.1:0-11673 GCA_049670805.1 Bacteroidota bacterium | reverse complement strand
ACATACGGCAGGTGGTCGGTCTTCAGCTCGAGCGTGTCCAGCACTTGCTACGCAAGAAGGATATCAACATCGAGGTAACTGATGAAGCGAAGGACTGGCTGGCCAGTCTCGGGTACGACCCGATGTTCGGGGCACGCCCGCTAAAACGCGTCATCCAGAAACATATCGTCAACCCCTTCTCCCAGAAGCTCCTGCTGGGCGAGTTCAGGGACGGCGATGCTATTGAGATCGGACTGGATTCGGCCGGCCTCATTGAATTCACGAAGAAGGTGGCGGCCGAAGTCGAAGGCTGATTATCCGTTTTTCTGTCTCTATGAAGCGCTCTTCACTCTACGGTCATATCATAGAGCTCCTAGATATCATCCGGAGCTCCCGCCTTCCCGCCGACAATCTCGTGCGAGAATTCTTTCGCTCCCGGCGGTATCTCGGAGCGGCAGACAGGCGCTACATTTCCGAACAGACATATGGGATCCTGCGGCGATATCGATGGCTGGAGGCGATCGTTGCCGATGCGCTGGCCCGCACGGGATCACAAATCGACCACGAAGGGTGCTCGTCACTTCTCTTCTGTGCGGCGCACGCCGTCCGTTCCCTCGGGCGGGAACCGGACGAGGTGCGGACCGACCTGAAAGAACTCGGCCCGCAGGCGACACCCGGCCTGGATCTGGAATCCTTTGCCGGATCTCTCAAGGACGCTCTTCCGTACAGCCCCGCTGAGGAATCTCCGTCGCAGACAATCCCGGTGGAGTACTCTTTTCCCGATTTTATCGTTCAAGAATGGCTGGAACGGTTTGGAGTCGACGAAACGAGATCCCTTTGCGCTGCATTGAACAGACCGGCGCAGACCACGATTCGCGTCAACACGCTGAAATGCAGCGTGGATGAGTGCCGAACACGTCTGGCAGAAGCGGAGATCGGCCATACCGAGGGCCGCTGGGCGCCTGCCGGTCTCGTGCTGGCAAAGCGTTTGAACATCGAGTCGGTCCCCGCGTTCCGCCAGGGGTGGTTCGAAATGCAGGATGAGGGGAGTCAGCTTCTCTCTCACCTCCTCTCGGTCCGGCAGGGAGAGTGTGTCGTTGATGCCTGTGCGGGGGGTGGTGGAAAAACACTCCACCTCGGCGCCCTCATGCAGAATCGGGGGACCATCCTTTCCATAGACGTTGACGATAGGCGCCTGCGTCGTCTGACACGGAGAGTCCGGCGTGCGGGGGTGTCAATTTCCCTGGTTCTGTCCGCCCAGCGCCAGAGTGACGCGATCGAACAGTTTCGCGGGAAAGCCGACGCCGTTCTGGTCGACGCGCCATGCTCCGGTGTCGGAACGTTTCGCCGCAATCCTGGCGCAAAGCTCCTACTCACAGAAGACGACGTTACGGCGTTCGCGCGTACGCAGCGTAGGATCCTCGAGCGTTACTCTTCGCTTGTCAGGCCAGGTGGCAGGCTTCTCTATGCAACCTGCACTCTCCTGAGAAGAGAGAACGAGGAGATCGTTCATGAGTTCCTGAGCCACCATCCCGAATTCGCCGTCGCGTCCCTTGCTCCCGTTCTGGAGAAACTGGGGATCGATGCTCAAGATGATGGATCCGTCACGCTGCTCCCCCACCGCACCGACACGGATGGGTTCTATGCCTGCCTGATGATCAAGCCTGCCTGAGATAGATTGATTCTTACCCCCGTTTTCTCTAATTTACTCTGACATATGGACTTCGACATTCGCACCGCAGGGTCACCTCAACAGGCCGCGCTCGCGCCGTTCGGAAATGTGCTGTCTTTGATTCATTTATGGGAGAACACGTTGATGAAGCATTTGCTGGCTTTGTTCGGGGCTGTAGCATTGTTGATTCCCGGGTGCAGCAAGCCCACGCCGGACGAGTACTTTGCCCGGGCGGAAGGTGAAGAGGCCGCGGCAGTTCTGATCGCGGACACGTTGACCAATCTCGAGGAACGGCAGGAAGTATTTGCTGATGCTATCGGGACGTACACGGAACTCATGGAAGAGTACCCGTCGACCGAACACGCTGAAACGGCTCTGTTCAAACTTGCCACAATATACAACAACCACACGAGAGAGTTCCGCAAGGCGGTTGACACGTTTGATCGCTATGTCGCCCTGTATCCTTCAGGAGAGAATGCCGCTGTCTCTCAGTTCATGATCGGGTACATCTACAACAACGAGCTCGGAATGCTGGACAGCGCCAAAGTAGCCTATGAACGATTCCTGGCTCAGCATCCAGACCATGAGATGGCCCCTTCGGCACAGTTCGAACTGAAAAACCTGGGGCGCTCACCGGAGGAACTCGTCCCGGGTGGAGACGCCGGGGAGGATCATGTTGCCAGGGGAGGAGACAAAGACTGATGCCGGAGGAGTACCGGCAGTATCTTCAGCCGCACGTCGTTTCCAGGCTTTCCAACATGGAGTTGCGCGCGCGGCTCGTTGTCGAGGGGTTCATCACCGGTCTTCATCGGAGTCCGTACCACGGCTTTAGTGTGGAATTCGCGGAGCACAGGCCGTACATGCCGGGGGACGAAATCCGGCACATTGATTGGAAGATCTACGGAAAGACAGATCGGTACTACATCAAGCAGTACGAGGAAGAGACCAACCTCAAAGCCTACCTGGTCCTGGATACGAGTCGGTCCATGGCATTCGCCTCTCCGGGATCTCTCTCCAAGCTGGAGTACTCTGCATCCCTCGCGGCCGCGCTTGCGTACATGATGATAAAGCAGCAGGATGCCGTCGGGCTGACCCTTTTTGACGAAACGATCACATCCTACCTCCCGCCGCACGCAACAAAGGCGTATTTGAGGCAGATCCTTGTCTCCCTCCAGGCAATGAGGGCGTCGGGAAAGACAGGAGCGGGGGCGGCCCTGCATCAGGTCGCGGACCGGATCCGGCGCCGGGGGCTTGTCGTTATCATCAGTGATCTCCTCGACGATCAAGGCGATGTGCTAACAGCCTTGAAGCACATTCGCCACAAGAAGAACGAGGTGATCGTCATGCATGTGCTCGATCCGCTGGAGCGGACATTCAGCTTTGGTGGGGACGCGCAGTTCAAGGATATGGAGACGGATGAGCGCCTCACAACACAGCCGTGGCAGGTGGAGCGCGCCTACAGGCGACAGATGGAGGAGTTTCTTGACCGGTACAAGCGTCAGTGCAGGGAGAATTACGTCGACTACGTCCTTCTTGACACCCGGACACCATTTGATGTAGCACTCGTGGAATACCTGAACAAACGGGAGAGAATGCACTGACATGGGGGGGAGAGGGGAGGAGACGCCTCGATAGCACGCATGCGTACGACAGGAGATACAGAGATACCCGCTGAAGAACTTGCCGACCGGCCATCGCGCTCCTCGGGCGGCGACGCCCGGAATGCGATTGTCATCCGTGGCGCAAGGGAACACAATCTCAAGGACGTTGACATCGACATTCCCCGCGGGAAGCTCGTTGTCATCACTGGGCTCTCTGGCTCGGGGAAGTCCAGCCTTGCGTTTGACACCATATACGCTGAGGGGCAGCGTCGCTTCGTGGAAAGCCTCTCTGCGTACGCCCGCCAGTTTCTCGACGTCATGGAACGTCCCGACGTCGATTACATCGAAGGACTGAGTCCCGCTGTCTCCATCGAACAGAAGACGGTCAGCTCCAACCCCCGATCGACTGTCGGCACGGTTGCGGAGGTGTACGACTACCTTCGATTGCTCTTTGCTCGAGTGGGCGTACAGTTCTGCTACGACTGCGGCGTGAAGGTGCAGAAGCAGACATCCGATCAAATCATAGAGAGCATCATCTCCCTGCCCGAGGGGACTTGCATACAGATCCTCGCACCGGTTGTTCGGGGGAGGAAGGGTCACTACAGGGAGCTGTTCGAAGAGATTGTGCGGGATGGTTTCTTGCGGGTACGTGTCGACGGCAGCGTGCGTGAGCTGACAAAAGGGATGCAGGTCGACCGGTACAAGGTGCACAACATAGAGATTGTCGTGGACCGGCTGGTCGTGGGGAAGGAGTTGCGGACGAGAATCGCGGATTCGGTTGAAGTTGCATTGCGTTTCGGGGGCGGGGTCCTGATTGCAAGTGTTGAGGGGATTGGGACGCGCGCGCTGTCATCCACAGCAAAACGCTCTCCCGGTGGAGGCAAACGTCGGGCCCGGGCAGCAGCGTCGGACGCTGCGGGTAGGGATCTCCTTTTCAGCAGACACCTCTCCTGCCCGGTCTGCAATATCAGCTATGAGGAGCCCGCACCCAACACATTCTCATTCAACTCTCCCTACGGGGCGTGCCCCGCCTGCAACGGTCTGGGAGAGGTCAAGCAGTTTGATCTCGGTCTGATCATCCCGGATGAATCGCGCTCGGTGAACGAAGAGGGACTGGCGCCGCTGGGGAAACCTCGACAAACGTGGGTGTTCAGTCAGTTGCGTGCGGTGGGCAAGCGATACGGCTTCGATTTCGACACCCCCATTCGCAAGCTGTCGGACCGGGCCAGGGAGGTTCTTCTTCACGGTGGAGGGGACGAGAAATTCGAGGTCGAGTACCGCTATGCGAGCGGACGCAAGGTTACATACAAGCACCGTTTCAACGGTGTTCTGGATATCCTCAACCACTACTACGAAGAAACCAGTTCCAACGCCATCCGGGAATGGGTTGAAGCGTACATGAATGCACGCCCCTGCCCCGAATGCGGAGGCGGTAGGCTCAAAAAGGAACACCTCTCCATCCGGGTTGCCGATGCGGATTCCGGGGGACGTTTCAATATCCATGATGTCGTCACCCTTCCCATCGGTGACGGTCTTCGGTTCTTCGATGAGCTTGTCCTCACGGATCGTGAGATGCTCATCGCCGGTCCCATTCTCAAAGAGATCCGGCAGCGACTGAGATTCCTGCTCAATGTTGGGCTCGACTACATTACGCTGGATCGCCCCGCGCGTACGCTTTCCGGGGGGGAAGGGCAGCGGATACGGCTCGCGACCCAGATCGGCTCCCAGCTCGTCGGGGTCCTCTACATCCTTGACGAACCGAGCATCGGCCTCCACCAGCGTGACAATGTCCGCCTGATTCAATCGCTCATGGAGTTGCGGGACCTGGGAAACACTCTCATCGTCGTCGAGCACGACAAGGAGATGATCCAGAGTGCCGACTTCGTCGTGGATCTCGGTCCCGGCGCCGGGGAGCATGGTGGATACCTCGTGACGTCGGGAGCGCCGCGGAAGCTTTCGCTCACTAACACAAAAATCAAAACCAACGGCAACGGTTTCGAGCCGATTTCCTATACCGCGCACTACCTGCGCGGGCACCGCAAGATCGAAGTACCCGCCAACAGACGAAAGGGGAATGGCAAATCCCTTACCCTTGAGGGTGCGTCGGGCAACAATTTGAGTGACGTCACTGCGAAAATCCCGCTCGGGATGCTCATTGCGGTCACGGGGGTGAGCGGGTCAGGGAAGTCATCGCTGATTGACGAGACTCTGTTCCGCGTTCTGTCACGGAAATTCTATGCCTCTAAGCTCGTGCCGCTCCCGCACAGGAAGGTCCTTGGAGTTCAGCATTTGGACAAAGTGATTGACATCGATCAGACCCCCATTGGAAGGACTCCGCGGTCAAACCCGGCCACGTACACCGGTCTTTTCGGCATTGTGAGAGATCTCTTCTCACAGATGCCGGAGGCAAAGGTCCGAGGCTACAAACCCGGCCGGTTCAGCTTCAATGTAGCCGGTGGACGGTGCGAGAACTGTGAAGGTGACGGGGTACGCAAGATTGCCATGAATTTCCTTCCCGATGTCTATGTCCAGTGCGACGTCTGCAAAGGGAAGCGGTACAACAGGGAGACGCTGCAGGTCCTCTACAAGGGGAAGTCCATCGCCGATGTCCTTAACATGACGGTGTCGACCGCCCTGAACTTCTTTACTGACATCCCAGGAGTCAAGAGGAAGTTGCAGACAATGCAGGATGTTGGCCTGGGATACATCACGCTGGGGCAGCAGGCAACGACACTCAGCGGTGGGGAGGCCCAGCGGATCAAGCTCTCCACGGAACTGTCAAAAGTCGGAACAGGGAAGACGCTCTATATCCTTGACGAACCGACGACAGGTCTTCACTTCGAGGACATTCGCCTTCTCCTCGATGTGCTGAACAAGCTGGTGGACAAAGGGAACACGGTGATCGTCATAGAGCACAACCCTGACGTTATCAAGACTGCGGATTGGATCATTGATCTTGGCCCCGGTGGGGGAAGGCACGGTGGTATGATCGTGGCAGAGGGAACACCGGAGAGCGTTGCCCGGGCGGAAAACTCAGCGACGGGAGAGTTCCTGCGTGATGAGCTGAAAACGTAAGGGTGATGGGAAAGCTGATGGGTGGGATCCTGAATCACGGCTGTCGTCTGCTGGCGGTCTTCTGTTGTACAGTTGTGGTCCTCCTGGTCACGTCGGAGGTGATGCGGGATCGTACGGCACCGTCCCTGCCGGTGGCCCCCGCCGCTCTGGAGGGGATCGACAATGCCGCCGGCCGCGCCCGGTACGATTGGATGCGTACGCGGGACCCGGCCACCGGCGTCATCCCGCCATCCATCCGCATACGTGAACAGGCGTTTGCTGCCGGGGTTCCGACGGCAGAGTCGTTGAAGCGACGGGGGACGGAAGGGGTTGCGACTCCTCTGGCTGTTCGGGAAATCGAGTGGACGAGCAGGGGGCCGATCAACGTCGGAGGTCGTTCTCGTGCGCTGGCGGTGGATGTTAGCGACCCCAACACCCTGCTGGCCGGCGGCGTGTCAGGAGGTATGTGGCGGTCAACAGACGGGGGGAGAACCTGGGCGAAGACCACTGCTTCGCCTCAGTTGCACAGTGTCACCTGCGTTGTTCAGGATACCCGCCCGGGGAAAACCCACATCTGGTACTACGGAACAGGCGAATTCAGGGGCAACAGTGCCTCGGGCGGCGGCGCGCCCTACCGGGGAGACGGCATCTTCAAATCAACCGACGGCGGATCCGCATGGTTTCAACTCCCCTCGACCGCGAGCGGCACACCCCAGGTGTTTGACCAGATGTTCGACTATGTGTGGAACCTGACCGTGGATCCCAGCTCGCCCACGGATGAAATTTACGCCGCTACGATCGGCGGGATTAACCGATCAATCGATGGCGGCGCAACCTGGGCAACGGTTCTGGGCGGGTTCTCATCCGGAAGCCCAAGCTACACCGATGTCTCCGCGACATCAGACGGCGTTGTCTACGCAACCTTGAGTGATATCGCGATCAACGGTGGTTCCGGAGCTCTGTCCAGCGGCATCTGGCGGTCTGAAGACGGGCTGGCGTGGACGCGGATCACGCCTGCGACATGGCCCCGCATATACAGGCGCGTTGCGATTGGTGTGGTCCCGTCAGACGAGGAGAGCGTCTACTTCCTGGGTGATACACCTGGCGCGGGGTTTCAGACAGTCTTTGCCGGCGTCCCGGAGGGACACAGCCTCTGGAGGTATGAGTATCTCTCCGGAGACGGATCGGGAAGTGGCGGCATCTGGCAGAATCGCTCCGCCGTACTGCCCGCACTCGGCGGTGAGGTTGGTGATTTCGCGTCTCAGAGGTCATTTGACCTGACCGTGGCGGTCAAGCCCGACGACGCAGGGGTGGTGTTCATCGGGGGGACAAACCTCTACAGGTCCACGAATGGTTTCTCGGACCCCGGGGGCACGGCGCTCATAGGAGGGTACGCGGGTCCGAACGATCTGGGTATGTATCCCAACCATCACGCTGACCAGCATGCACTTGCGTTCCATCCGGAGAATCCGAACACCTTGTTTTCCGGCCACGACGGCGGTGTGAGTGTGACGGCGAATGCAGCCGCCCAGACCGTGGTATGGCAGTCGTTGAGCAACGGGTACACGACAACACAGTACTTCACCCTCGCAATAGACCGGACCGTGAATGGGGACCACACTATTCTGGGTGGGATGCAGGACAACGGCACATGGATGGCGACTGCGCCCGGTTCGGCGGTTCCCTGGCTTCAGCTGGCAGGTGGGGACGGTGCATTCTGCGCATTGGCCCCCGGCCGTACTTCGTACTATGTTTCAACCCAGAACGGAGTCGTCTACCGACTGCTTCTGAACGCGAACGGCTCGCTCGCAAATCTAGCCCGGGTGGATCCAACAGGTGGAGCGGGGTACCTCTTCATCAATCCGTTTGTCCTGGATCCGAACGACCCCAGGGTAATGTACATGGCCGGAGGACGCAGCCTCTGGCGAAATTCGAATCTCCTCTCCATCCCATTGGGCAACAGGGAGCCCACCTCCGTAGGTTGGACGAATCTGGAAGCAGCTGCGATCGGAGGCGGGGTCATAACGGCGCTTGCCGTCAGCCAGTCGGGGCCGGAGCATCGTCTCTACTACGGAACCAGCGAGGGGAGGGTGTTCGTGCTGGATGATGCACACACGGTCACTCCACTTACACAACCTCGAGAGATCACGGCTGGTCTTCCGGTCGGCGGGTACGTGAGTTGCATCGCTGTCGATCCGGAAGATGGGAATCAGGCTCTCCTGGCATTTTCCAACTACAACATCCTGAGCCTCTTTTCGACGCTGGATGGGGGTCTCTCCTGGTTGCAGGTGGCGGGGAATCTGGAGGAGTTCGCTGATGGTAGCGGCAGCGGTCCATCCGTTCGGTGGGCGGCCATCCAGCGCTACGGCGGAACACCGACATTCTTCCTCGGAACGAGCACCGGCCTCTACTCGGCGCAGAGCCTTGACGGCCCCTCGACGGTCTGGGTTCAGGAAGGTGTCTCGTCCATCGGCAGAGTTGTTGTTGATATGATTGATGTCAGGAGAGGCGACGGACTCGTGGTCGCCGCGACACACGGCCGCGGCGTGTTCAGCGGCACGCTTGCCCCCGATAGTCCCGGCGGGGGAACTCCCGGCATTCCGCAGGAGACAGAGCTGCACCAGAACTTTCCGAATCCCTTCAATGGCTCAACCACCATCCGATTCCGTCTCTCCATGCCCGGGCCGGTTTCACTCAAAATCTATGACGTCGAGGGGCGGGAGGTAGCCTCTCTGGCCGATGAGGTAAGGCCGGCCGGCCCACAACCAGATGTTGTCTGGTCGCCAGCTGATTATGCCAGCGGCGTTTACTACTGCAGCCTTCGCACGGGGGGCACCTTCCGAATCATCAAAATCCTCTATCTGAAATAGCCCCGGGCTCTTGCTCATATGCAACCTACCCTACTCAGGCGATGTAGACAGATGGGTGCACAGCGTCTTCCTTTGATTCTTGCCTTTCTTGCCCTGTTTGGATGCTCCTCGACGGAAGAGTCCGATCGGGTGCCCCGGGAGCTGGTCGGGACCCTTGTCCGTGTCGGTGCGGAGCCTTTTACGAGGCTGGGACTCAAGATCCCGGATGGAAGAATCTATATTCTGCAGTGTGACCAGGCGGTCCAGGACTTGCTGGAAACTCATCAGGGAAGAACGGTGAAGGTTCAGGTTCGCGGCACGGAATTTGCGCCAGAAGGGGTAGTGCTTCTCATCAGAAGCGCGGAAATTCTTGAACAGTCGCCCATTGACTAGGTGATTCGCATGCATTGGTTTATCAGAACATTGGTTCTGGTGCCCGCACTCCTCCTCGGCGCGGGCAGAGTGCCCGCTCAGGAGAGCCGGATGGGGGAGCTCATCGTGGTCGGGGGGGAGGAACGTCAGGCTCTACCCGGGTCTCATATTCTCAGAGACCAGGAATCCAGAATTCGCCGAATGGTGGCGGAGAACCCCGGAATTCTGGCGGGAGCCCGTTTGCAAAAACAGACGACCTGGAGCTTCACTGTCGGGTCCACCCACTCCTGGTACGCCGATGATCTCACCTCCACCAATCCTGACCCCAATGCCAGACGCTACCTGGTTCCTTCGACGTGCAGGGCTGTGGGGACAAACTCCTATATCTTTGTGGAAGATCAGAGCTGGACCGGTGGCAGGGTGAACCAGGCGGTCGTGGACTCGGTCGTCGCGGTTTTCGACCTCCGTACGCCCGCCAATCCCTCAAAAGGAGTGCACGATACGTGTGTGGAATCGTTTGGAAATCCGCCCAATATCGACGGCGACCCCCGCATCGTCATTCTGATTCTGGACATTCGTGACGGTTACTCCGGATCCGGGGGGTACATCGGTGGCTACTTCTATTCGTTCAACCAGATTCCCCGGTCAGTTCCCGGGTATGCCACAAGTAACGAGGCGGAGATCTACTTCCTGGATTCCGATCCTCTGGATTTGAACAGTCCGTCGGGTCTGCGAACCGGAATGGGCATTACGAGCCATGAGTTCCAGCACATGATCCATTTCAACTACGATGTGCAGGAGCTCACCTTCTTCAACGAGATGTGTTCCCTCGTCTCTGAAGTGATCTGTGGCTATCCGGTCTACAACCAGTCATACTACGTCCAGGAAACGAACCACTATCTTCTCGATTGGAGGAGCGGAGATCCAACCGCCGTCCTCCGCGATTACTCACGTGCCTCACGATTTGGTCTCTACGTTCATGACCAGCTCGGAAGTGGCATATTTCGCTACATTGTGGCAAGTACCATGAACGGCATAGCTGGGTTTGACGATGGCCTTGCGGCGTCGGGAACCACAGCGCGTCGTTTTGATGATATGTTCATTGACTGGCTTGTTGCCAATATCCTTGATGATTCCAGCGTTGATCCAAAGTACGGTTATCTCTACCCCGCGCTCCCGAAGGCGACGGGCACTACCTACAACGATCCAAATGTTCCCGTGACCGGGGGATCTCTCGATCGGCTCGCGGCGAGCTATCTCACGTTCGCAGGTGGAACTCAGCTCGGGGTGACCTTTACAGTCGACCATCCTTCGATGCTGATCAAAGCGGTGGAGGTGGGGCCGTCTTCGAAGCGGGTGGTTGATGTCACTCCCGAGAGCGTTTTTCTGGAACCGGAATTCGGATCGACCTATACGGAGGTTCATTTTGTCGTGATCAATCCCGACCAGGTGTTCGCGCGTGGGTACACCTACACCGCCTCGGGGTCCGGGGTAGGCGCTGTGGAGCTGAAGTGGGACGAGCTCCCGCCTGTCGGGTATCTCGCACAGGCGTCGGACGACACCATCTGCGTGACATTTGGCGCCCAGCCGGGAGCGAGATTGGACTCGGTCCGGGTCAATCTGAGCAGACCCGGCTCGATGTCAGGGGGGATCTGGCAACACACGGGTGTGCAGCGTCCGACGCCTCTCGGCTCACCGTTCGTCGTACCGGTGACCGCAACTGCTCCTGCGTCGGGGTGGGTTACCGTGGATTTGACCGCACACCAGCTCGATGCCGGTTCAGCATTTGCTGTCGGGTTCGTGAATGCGGGCGACGGGGTGTCATCGCCTCGTGTCATGGTTACGACACATCCATCGTCCGGGGCTTACCATTCCTATTCGTATCTCAACAACCCGGGCTCCGGGACCCCTGACTGGTACTACCTGACAAAGAGCGTTGACACCGTCTGGATCTACCTGGTCCGGGCCTACGTGAGTTTCCCGACCACGGATGCGGATGTGGAGGAGATGAACGTCCCCCGGCGAATATCTCTGAGCCAGAACTTCCCCAATCCGTTCAACCCGATGACCACCATTCCGTTCGCCATTCCGTCGCGGTCACGGGTTACTCTCAGCGTCTTCTCCGTTATGGGAGAACACGTGGTAA
>JBATTW010000476.1:0-3394 GCA_049670805.1 Bacteroidota bacterium | reverse complement strand
GCGCGGCACGAGACATCATCCCGGACCTGATCGACACTACGGGGATCGAGATACTGAACCCGATACAGTGGCGTTGTCCCGGACTGGAGCGTGAAGATCTTGTACGCGATTTCGGCGACAAGGTCATCTTCCACGGGGCGATGGACAACCAGCAGACGCTCCCCTTTGGAACGGTGGAGGACGTTCGAAAAGAGGTCCTGGAGAATATCGACATCTTCGCGCCTGCCCGCTGGATCTGCGCACCCTGTCACAACCTTCAGCCCGTCACCCCGACCGAAAACATTGTCGCGCTGTACGAAACCATCCATGAGCACGGACGATTATAGCTCAATGCACCTACTCACTATTCAAAGAGGCGATCAGTCATGGCAGATCTGAAACAACTCTACGATGCAATCCTGGTTGGCAACAACAAACTGGCACGGGAGATCACCGAAAAGGCTCTTGCCGACAAGGAGGACCCGCAGACTCTCGTCCAGCAGTATATGATTCCGGCGATGGACGAAGTGGGAAGACGGTACGAGGCGAACGAGTACTTCGTTCCCGAGTTGCTCATCGCGGCCCGCGCCATGAAGGCCTCCCTCGAGTTGATTCGCCCGCTTCTCGTTGAAGGTGGAGTAGAACCGGCAGGGCGGGTGGCCATCGGAACTGTCAAGGGGGACCTGCACGACATTGGAAAGAACCTCGTTGCCGCGATGCTCGAGGGAGCCGGCTTCGAAGTCATCGACCTGGGCGTGGACGTAACGGCCGACAAGTTCATCAGTGCGGTGAAAGAAGGAAAGGCCACGCTCGTCGCGATGTCGGCTCTCCTCACCACCACCATGAACACGATGAAGACCACCGTGGAAGCATTCAAATCATCCGGTGTGCGGGAGAACGTGAAGATCATGATCGGTGGAGCGCCCGTCACGGATAAGTACGCCGAAGAAATCGGCGCCGACGGGTACAGCAGCAATGCGAACGGTGCCGTGGCTCTCGCACGCAAGCTGTCAGCCGCGTAGCACACCCGAACAGAAATCGCTCGAACACCATGAACAGTCTCATCCAAGAGCTGGTTGCCAACGCCCCGGTCGTCATAGACGGCGGATGGGGAACGTTGCTCCAGGCGCGCGGTCTGGGCACCGGTGAATGCCCGGATGCGTGGAACGTCGACCGGCCTGAGACCGTGCGGACGGTGGCCTCGCTCTACGCCGAAGCCGGAAGCGCGGTCATCCTCACAAATACCTTCCGCGCCAACAGAATCGCCCTGGAGGCGCATGGGTTGGGCGGGAAGATCCGGGAGATCAACCGTGCGGGCGTGGAGCTCTCTCGCGGGGCAGCCGGCAAAAAGGTGAAGGTTTTCGCCTCGATCGGCCCCACGGGAAAGATGCTGATGGCGGGTGACGTGACCGAAGAGCACCTGGCAGGGGTGTTCCATGAACAGGCCGAGCTGCTTGCGGAGGCAGGTGCTGACGCTCTCGTCTTGGAAACAATGAGTGACCTCACCGAGGCAAGGATCGCCCTCACAGCCGCGCGAGCCACAGGGCTTCCGGTCGTCGTGAGCATGGTCTTTGATTCGGGGAAGGAGAGAGACCGGACGATGATGGGAGCCACACCGGAACAGGTCGCTGAGGAGTTGACGGCCGCGGGAGCCGACGTGATCGGGGCAAACTGCGGTGTGGGGATCGATTCCTATGTCCCGGTCTGCGTGCGGCTGAAAGCCGCCACCGATCGGCCCGTCTGGATCAAGCCGAACGCAGGTCTCCCGGAGATGATCGGCGGAAATGCTGTGTACACGACAACGCCGGAGGAATTCGCTCAACACGGTCCGGCACTGAGCAAAGCGGGGGCCTCCTTCATCGGGGGATGTTGCGGCACGACACCGGACTTCGTTCGAGCGCTTCTGAAAGCACTCGGAAAGACCCCCACGGCATGAAACAGCCCGACAGGTCCCGTGCCAGAGGAGCGTGACAGCCAGAAACGGATGAAACTGAAACTCATCAGCTGCGAGGTACTCTACAGGGAAATCTGCTTCGCTATCTCACGATCCCCCCACCAGATCGACCTCGAATTCCTCCCCAAGGGACTCCACGATATCGGGTGCGTCGGGATGCGTGCTCGCCTCCAGACCACCATCGACGCGGTGGAAACGTCTCAGTACGATGCCCTCCTCCTTGGCTACGGTCTCTGCAACTACGGCATTACCGGCCTCTCGTGCAGGGACGTCCCCCTCGTCATTCCACGAGCGCACGATTGCATGACCCTCTTTTTCGGAGACAAGGACAGATACCTGGAGTACTTCGAAAACAACCCCGGCACCTATTTTCTCACATCGGGCTGGCTGGAGCGGGGAGAAGCAACCGGAGAGCTCCGGCAACTCTCCATCCAGCATGAAACCGGAATGGATATGACGTACGAGGCCCTTGTGGAGCGGTACGGCGAAGACAACGCCCGCTACCTCTACGACGAACTCTGTGATCAGACAAAGCACTATTCCAGAATCACCTTTCTCGACATGGGGGTTGAACCCGATGACCGTTTCCAGCGTCAGGCGCGGGAAAGGGCCGGGTCGCACAACTGGTCGTTTGAGTCGATCCAGGGCAACATGCAACTGATACTCAATCTCGTGGACGGGAAATGGGACGCGGAGGATTTTCTCGTTCTCCGCCCCGGAGAAAAGGTGGCCGTCTCACACGACGGGGCCATCATCGTCGCGGAGGCGGGCGATCGGTGAACGAACACGTCCAAATACGACTGCACCCCCAGGGAACGGAACTGGATGTCGGGAGGGGAACCCCGCTCCAGGACATCCTCTTCCCGCACGGTGTTGAGTTCCCCTGCGGGGGTCGCGGGAGATGCAAGGGATGCCGCATTCGGCTCCTGCAGGGAACGCTCCCGGTGACAGAGGAACAGGAGCGGATGCTGACGGCGGAAGAGATTCAGGCCGGCTGGCGGCTCTCCTGCCAGTGCTCCGCGGAGAGGGACATCACCATCGAGCTTGCCCAGTGGGAGGCGTCTATTCTCACCGACCACAGGGCATTCGACTTTCATCCTCGGGAAGGGCTGGCAATCGCCGTTGACCTGGGAACCACCACAATCGTTGCTCAGTTGTTGGACCTGAAAACAGCTCGGGTTCTGGCTGTCCGGACGGGACTCAATCCCCAGGCCCGTTTCGGGGCGGATGTCATGAGCCGGGTCAGTTTTGCAGTTGAGGAGGGGGGACACAACAGGCTTGTCGAATCTGTCCGGGGGCACATCGGGAAGATGGTGGACGAGCTCCTGGAGGCCGCCGAGTCCGACCCGCGGGATGTGGCGGACGTGGTTCTCGTCGGCAATTCTGTCATGCATCATCTCTTCTGCGATCTGGATCTGTCACCGCTCGCGCACTACCCGTTCGAATCAGCCACGCTGGGAG
>JBATTW010000475.1:0-4691 GCA_049670805.1 Bacteroidota bacterium | reverse complement strand
GAGCCCGGCCGTGACAGGATCGTCGGAGAGGATCTCCAGACAGGGGTTCTCATCCTCCAGAAGCCAGAGAAACCGGTCGTGCTTATGCATTCCGATATTGTGCTTGTCCACCGATTCAAGATGGTGGTGGGGAATTCGCCAGACCATACCATTCTGATCCAGGTAGCATGCCTGATATCGTTTGGACCCCTCCCTTCCCGGCAGGAACGTAACTGAAGGAAACAGAGTCAGGAATTCCAGTTCACCGTGATGGGGGTTTGGTACAACTCTCCAGGATGCACCCTTCTGAACACGGAGTGTGGTGCGGACGCCGATTTCGTACCGAACGGGCTCCTGCATGCGGACAAACTCCACGGTCGCGAGGCTCGAGATCGACCCTGAGCTGTTCCGGCCCGCGCACTCGACCAGAACCCGATCATCGCTCCCGGCGGGGAGTACCTCGAGTCGAGGCTCCCCGGATGCATTGCGATCGGGGTCCTGGTAGTTTGCGTACTGGCGCCAGTAAAGAGGAATCGGGACCTCAGAGGAAAAGAGTTGTGACCCTCCCGGTCGAAGCCGAACGTTTCCAAGTTCCAGGCCGGCGAACTCCGCAATCACAGCGCCGTCATCCCGGACGATCAGACCTTCCGGCCCGCATCTTTCAATCACAAGCGCCACGGGTAAACTCCTCCAGCTGACGATTGATCACGGCCCGGAACGCGGGCCGAATATCCTCCTGTCCGAGTGCATCGTGAAGTGCTCTCCCGACGTTACGGTTGATCTCCGGCACGGCTTCCTGCAGCTCCGCGACCGTTATTTGCCGCGACCAGAGCTGGTCCAGCTTCGGCTGCAGCCGCTCCAGAATCGTGGGAGCTGTCCAGCTCGAAAAGCGGACAAAGAAACGGGCGTCCCCTCCGTTGTGTTGAAGGCTCAGCTCCCAGACTTCCCGGAATCCACTTCCTGCGAGGTGGGGAAATCGATTCTCCCATCCCGCGACAAAGTCCTGGTCTGCCAGAACGGGATTGGGCTGGAGCGCCCGGGCGGTCCCCACGATCCATTTCATTGCCTCCCATGCTTCACGGGGGTGCTTGGTACTGCTGCTGATCGAGAGCCCACCACTTCCCGATCTGAAGTACCTCGGGGGGGTGGCACCAAACCGGGGAAGTGGAGCAATCCCCAGGTCGATATCGGTCGTTTCAGACAATCCCTGATGGGGAACAGCTTCCACCAGCATTGCCACCCTGCCGTTCCGCAGCATCTGCATCGGCTGCATACCCATTGCCTGCATGCGTCGCAGGTCAGGCATCAGCCCGTCGTCCATGAGCGCAATGTACTTCCGGTATACATCCGCCGATTCTTCGGAGATCGCAGCACAGAGGGCACCACGGGCCGGGAGCGCTCCGTTCATCGTCTCGAGCGCTTCGACAAAATGGCTCGGGATATAGACTCCATAGCGGTCCGGTGTTCCGTCCCGGTCCGTATCGAGGGTAAGCCCCCGGGCCGCGGCGCGGAGATCTTGCCAGGTCCACCCGGTATCCGGGAACGATAACCCCGCAACCCTGAACGCTTCCCGGTTGTAATATATGCCGCACGTGTAGCTCCAGTTGCT
Organism: Bacteroidota bacterium; assembly: GCA_049670805.1. Lineage (GTDB taxonomy): Bacteria > Bacteroidota > Ignavibacteria > UBA10030 > UBA6906 > JBATTW01. The sequence goes on along the minus strand of JBATTW010000475.1, from coordinate 3,103 downwards.
GAAGCTGTACCACCCGCCGTCTGCAGCAGATCCCTCCTCGATAATTCCGGGAAGAAGGCGTTCCAAGAATGTATCCGCACCCGCAACCTCGTGGAGATTGAGGAGACGTCCTTCAGCAGCAAATCTGTCCCGAATAACGGTGTTTGTGTAGAAGATGTCGGGGGCCTGATCCGCGGCAATCATCGCATAGAGTTTTTCCTGTCCTGTGAACGGGTTCAGAACAATCCTGATCCCCGTGCGGGCGGTGAAGGACGGGATCTCCTCCTCGAGCGCCCGGATCTCCGCCATATTCGCCGAACAATTATAGACAATATCCGTGACTTCCTGCTGTCCCGGCTCCCTGTCCGCGCATCCCATGATCGCCAGGCTGAGTGCCAGGCCAAGCCATTTCTGTGGTTTCGTCCTTCTCACCCTCGCAGCCCTCCAATCGCAAGACCTTTGACAAAATGTTTCTGAGCAAGCAGGAATACTATGACGTTCGGGAGCATCACCAGCAGGGACCCCGCCATGAGCACCTGCCATTCGACGACACCTGTACCGGCGATCTGCGCCTTCAGCATATTCAGCCCCAGGGTCAACGTCGCGTTCTCCGGGGAGTTGATGTAGATGAGAGGTCCAAAAAAGTCGTTCCACGCTCCCACGAAACTGAAGAGCGCAACCGTTGCGATAGCCGGGCGCGCAAGGGGGAGGACAATGCTCCAGTAAATGCGAAAATGACCGGCACCATCGAGCAACGCCGCTTCGTCATACTCCCGGGGAATCGTCAGGAAAAACTGTCGCAGGAGAAAGATGTAGAACGGCGTGCCAAACAATGACGGAACGATCAGGGGGAGAAACGTATCGACCCATCCCACTCTGGCGAACATCACATAGAGGGGAATCATCGTTACCTGACCGGGCAGCATCATGGTGGAGAGACAAAGCGCAAAAAGGAGGTTTCGGCCAGGGAACCGGACACGGGCAAACCCGTAGGCCACGAGCGTGCAGGAGAGCAACGTGCCGACAGTCACGGAGATCGTGACGATGAGAGTGTTTCCGACATACCGCCAGAACGGGAAGACCGTCGTCACTGTCGAATAGTTGTCCCATCGCGGCGTTTCGGGAATCCACTCGTAGGGAGTGGCAAACACTCCCTGCTGATCCTGAAGCGACGCAGATATCATCCAGAGAACGGGCGCGAGGAAGAGGATGCCGCATCCCACCAGGATGACGTAGAGGCTTCCGGTTCTCGCAAGCGTCCTGATGCCCGTGTACGGTCGGTCCCGGCGAGCTTCCATCAGCGGTCGCCCCCCTCATAATGGACCCATCGACGGGCAAACCTGGTTTGCATCATCGTGAAGATCAAGACAATGAAGAACAGAATCCATGCCAGGGCAGAGGCATACCCCATCTCGAACTCCTGAAAGGCCTTCTTGTAGAGATACAGGACGTAGAACAGTGTGGCATTGTTCGGCCCCCCCTCGCTGCCAGGCTGGACAGTCCCGGTCATGACAAACGCCTGGGTGAACACCTGGAAACTCCCGATAATCCCGATCACCACGCTGAAAAACAGGGCCGGAGAAATCATGGGTAGCGTAACGTGGAAGAATTTTCGGAGCGCCCCCGCCCCATCAAGGTCCGCGGCTTCATAGAGGTCGCGGGGGATCCCCTGCATCGCCGCCAGGAAGATCAACATAGTCCCCCCCACTCCCCAGAGGGACATCAACACGAGCGAAGGTTTGGCCCAGACCTCACTCTGCAACCAGAGCGGTCCCTCGATCCCCGCCAGCGAGAGCGCCCTGTTGAGCAGGCCGAATTCCGGGTTGAAGATCCAGAGCCAGAGAACGGACACAGCAACCATATTGGTGACGGAGGGGAGAAAGAACACGGTGCGGAAGAAGGCCATTCCCCTGAGAGGTTGATTGAGCAGGAGCGCCAACAAAAGCCCGAGCCCCACAGTGAGTGGAACGGCAAGCAGGACGTAGAATGCGGTATTCCATAGGCTCGTCAGGAAGAGGGGATCATCCGTGATGATCCGCTCGAAGTTGGCGCTTCCGACCCAGGCGGGCGGGGAAAGCATTGTCCAGGAGGTGAAGCTCAGCACAACTGACGCAATCATCGGAACAAGCGTGAGAAGGACAAACCAGATCAGCCACGGTGCGATAAACGCGTACCCGCTGAGTCCTCTCAAACGTCGAAAACTGCCTGCGTTCATTCCGGGAGAAGCTCGCTTCCGAACAGGGTTGATGGACAGAATGGCTCGATAGAGCGGCCGGCGGACTCGACCTCCAGGTGAGAAACAGCTTCCTCTTTCCCGTTCCAGGTCCGGGAGACAATCAGCTCCCGGTACGGATCATACGTGAGTTGCATGTTGCCACCTCCGGCAACGACACTTACATGGCGAATCGTCTCCGAGACCGCGCGGTTTTTGATTGCGATTCCAGCCGCGTACGCCGTGAACGCGTCATCATCGGCAAACTCTGCCCGGGAATGCAACTCGAGGTAGAACCCGGTGTGCCAGCCTGATAGCTGGTCGCGCGTCACGTCGGTCGGTTTTCCCCGGTAGTTCCAGCACGACACGAGCAGGAATTCGTCCACCACACGAAGCTGTATGACTGCATCATCAGGGGCAGGGCGTGGTATGAGAGGTGCGAGTAATCCCAATACGTCTCCATCCTGGAAGGTAATGACCGCACCCGGAGATACCGTGTGGGGCAACGACCGGACGTCGTGACCGTCAACCGCCAGCCTGTCAAACGGAGCATGATAGCCCCAGATGAAGTCCGTCCGGTATTCAGAGAGACCCAGGTGTCCCGTCCGTTTCGGGGCGTAGCATACAATCAGCCTGTTTTCATGTTGATAGGTGGCGCTTCTCCCCTCCTCGATGAAGTAGCTACCGTCCAGCGTTGCTCCAGCTGCGTGACTGATGCCCGGGCGTCCGGGCAGAAGCGCGTTGAATGCGCCGTGCGTGAAACCCGACCGGAAATCGGCAAGCGATTGGATGGCTTCTCGACGCCGGATCCGGACCATCACGCTGTCCGCCTGGCCACCGTTGACGTAGGGGAGTGAGGCCGAACCCAATGCGTATTCGTCGGTCATGTACGTTGTGAGATCGCTCCAGCCT
>JBATTW010000474.1:0-5494 GCA_049670805.1 Bacteroidota bacterium | reverse complement strand
GCCATCCAGTGCACGGTCCCGGTCCAGTGTCGCCACCGAGGGACGAATTCGCTGAACTCTCCCCTCGAAATTCGTAAATGTCCCGTTCTTCTCGGCAAACGTTGATGCCGGAAGCACGACGTCCGCCAGGGCGGTGGTCTCGTTTTCGTTCGAGCAATTGACGACCAAGAAATCCAGCTTGGAAAGCACCTGCGCGACCGCCGGATCTGCCGCTATGTTGTCCTCGTCAACGTAGAGCGCTTTGACCTGTCCTTCGCGGATCGCGCGGAGTATTTCGTCAAATGGCTTTCCAGTACCGACACCCATCTCCCGTGCACCCCGGCTGTTAGGTGTCTTGTCGGAGCGGATCAGAATATCATCCTCACCATTCTCCGTCACGTGCGAGCGGAATGCCACAAGTTTCGTCCCCAGGACTTGCCGTGCGAATTTCTGCGCGACAAACGTATCCTCGTTCGTGGAGTAGGCGGAAAGGATGACAGCACATTCTGATTTCTTGAACGGCTTTAGCTCGGAGGCGATTCGCGCGATGGCCTCGTCCCAGCCGACCTCGACAGCCTCCCCCTCCTTCCGCATCATCGGGCATTTCACACGGGTCTCTGCATTCACATGCCGGAACGACGACAAACGGCCTTCATCGCACATCCAGTTGTCGTTGACCTCGGGATTGAACCTGGGTGTCAGCCGAAGAACCTCGTTGTTTCGGACCCAGGAGTAGATGTTGCATCCGCGGGCGCACCCGGGACAGATCGTCTCGGTGGCGGACATCTCCCACACCCGGGCCTTGAACCGAAAATCCCTGCTCGTGAGCGCGCCGACGGGACAGATGTCGATGGTATTCATCGAATAGAGATTGTCCAGCTGCTTACCGGGGAATGTGGTGAGCTGCACATGATCACCACGCTGGGTGAATGTCAGTTGCGGTTTTTTTGCGATCTCTTCGCAGAACCGAACGCACCGGGAGCACATGATGCACCTTTCCATGTCTAGCAATACATGTGGCCCGAGTTCCACGCGTTTCGGTTTGTGCACCTTGTCTTCCTCGAACCGGCTTTTCCCCACACTGTACGTGTACGCGTAGTCCTGGAGCTTACACTCACCGGCTTCGTCGCAGATCGGACAGTCGAGCGGATGGTTGATCAGCAGAAACTCCATGACTGCTTCCCGGGCCTTGATGACCTCCGGGCTCTTCGTATGGACGATCATGCCATCGATCACCTGGGTTGAGCAGGCTATCACGAGCTTCGGAAGTTTCTCGACTTTGACAAGACACATCCGGCAATTTCCGGAGACGGAGAGCTTTGGATGCCAGCAGAAGTGGGGGATTTCTATCCCGTGCTCCCTTGCCGCTTCGATGATCGTTTGCCTGTCCCGAACCTCGAAAACTTTTCCGTCAATGGTGATCTTCGGCATATCAGGCTTCGTGCAGTTCTCTGACATAATTCTCGTGGAAGGTTTTCAGCTGACCCACGAGTCCTTCTATCTCATCCTGCGGTGGCAGGAAAGTCGTCCGGAAGTGCAGGGTCCCCGGCTTTTGCCCGAATCCAGACCCCGGGACAACGCAAATTCCTGTTTCCTCCAGCAGAGAGAGGCAATACTCTGAATCCCTCTTTGCCTCGTACCGGTACCGCTCTACCGGCGTCATCGCATCCGGCTGTACGTCGGGGTCATGCGGCAGATGGAGCTGAACAAACGCGTACATGGCACCCAGAGGCGGGACAAGTGACATTCCCTCGATCCCCTCAATCCCCTTTGCCAGAATCTCCGCTTTCTTCTGGAGGCTCGAAAGGACGGCGTCTCTTTCGCGCACATAGATCTCGTGGCTGGCGTCCCCGGGCTGTGGGGGCGCAACCATCATATACGTTGCGAGCTGCCCGCCCACGTTGGCACAGAGACTGATGGACTGCAACTTGACGAATTGTGCCATCACGTCGTCCGGCACGTTCCGGATCTCCAGATACCCTCCCCGATGACCGCACTCCCCGAGAAACCCTTTGGATACCGAATGAAGGCTGAAGAGCGTTATGTCGGTCTCCCCCATTTCATCCAGGGTTTTCGCAAAGGAGAAGAACTTCAGTTTATCGCTGTAGATATTCTCCTGATAGACCTCATCGGCGATGATCGAGAGCCGGTGTCTTTTCGCGAAGCCGACAATCATTCGGATGTTTTCCCTGCTCAGGACTCCACCCGTGGGATTCCCGGGGTTGATAACGACAATCGCAACAGGGTTCACCCCCTCCTTCCGGGCCGACTCGAGGCTCTCCGTCAGAACTGTTTCGTTCAGCTGCCACCCGTTTTCTTCATCCAGAAGATACCCGATCTGACGGCCTCCAAACAGTGTGATCGAGGCGCTGTAGAGGGGATACTGAGGGATGGGGATCATCACTCCGTCGTTTCCCTCCTTCAAGAGGGCGACCAGAGCAGCCTGCACTCCTTTGCTTGCGCCATCGGTCAGGATAACGTGATTCCTGTCCGCGGGGATACCATCCCGTCTGCTGATGGACTCCGCAACAGCCTCCCTGATAAACGGGATCCCGGCACTCTGTGTGTATGCCCCTGTCCCGTGCGGATGCTTCTCGAGAATGAATCGGGCGCGCGCCACTATATCTTCAGGGTAGTGGCGGAGCACTTCCGGCTTTTCCAGAAGCAGCGGATACTCGACGAGGCTGAGAAGCTGGCGGATAAAGGAGAGCGGTTTCTGTTTGAGTGCCTGCGGGTTACCGATATTGCAGTAAACTATTTTCTTGCCCCGGGCCTCCATTTCCTGCGCCCGGATAACGATCGGGCCTCTTACGGCATATTCTGCATCCAGCACCCTCCGGCTGATGAGGTCTTTCGAAATCATACCGGGATCTCTCGTAAGATCATGACGGCCGAACCACGACAGTGGTGAAGGCCTCCTCCTTGAAGATGTCTTTTGCGGCGCGTGCGATGCCATCAGGGGTAACGGCATCGACTCTTTTGAGGATGGTATCGAGGGAGACATGCGACTCGAAGTAGATTTCACCGCTTCCCAGACGGATCATGCGACCTGAAGTATTCTCCAGCCCGAGCATCATCGTTCCCTTGATCTGGGATTTTGTCCGTTCGAGCTCAGCTTTTGAGACAAGTTTTCGCTTGGCTTTCTCCAGCTCCGTGAAAACCAGATCAATGGCACGGTCGATGTTCTTCTTGTCTGTTCCGATGTACGTTCCGAAAACTCCTGTATCGCTGAGCATACTGACAAACGAATAGACCGAATAAGCCATCCCGCGTTTCTCACGTATGCTCTGGTAGAGTCGCGAGCTCATCCCTTCACCCAGGAGAGCGTTCAAAATGAGAAGCGGATAGCGGTCTTTGTGTTGGATGCCATAGCTTATCGTTCCGAGGCATATGTGAGCCTGCTTGATCGGCCGTGGGTACTCTAATCTGGACGACTTCCGGCGATTCACAGGCCCCGGCAATCGTTTGTGCGTCACGGCTCCGTTCAACTTCAGCGAACGGAAGTGCTTCCTCACGAGAGATACGAGATGGTCGTGTTCCACGTTTCCGGCGGCGGAGACCACAATCCTGGACGGAATGTAGTGCGTCGCAATGTGTGAGCGGAGATCGTCACGCCGGAACCGGCGGAGGTTGTCTTCGGTCCCGATGATGGGATATCCCAGCGAGTGTTTGGGGAACAGGGCCTTCTCGAAGTAGTCGTGAATGATGTCCTCGGGATCGTCCATCGAGTTGCGAAGCTCCTCGATGACGACGAGTTTTTCCTTCTCGAGCTCTTCCTTCTTGAAGGTTGGGTGGAGCATGAGATCCGAGAGGACATCCATTGCTTCGGCGATGTTCGAATCCAGCACCCGTGCGTAGAAACAGGTCTGCTCCTTCGTGGTAAACGCATTCAGGTAGCCGCCAAGTGACTCGAGGCTCTGCGCGATTTCTCGTACGTTCCGCTTTTTTGTCCCCTTGAACACCATGTGCTCGAGGAAATGGCTTATGCCATTCAGATTGGCGTTCTCGTCGCGCGACCCGACATCCGCCCAGATACCGAGAGAGATTGATCGGACGTGCGGGATCTTCTCGGAAACGATTCTGATGCCGTTATCGAGAACGGTCTTCCTATAGTACAAGGGTTCAGTCTGCCGGCGTGAAGAGTTGGCGGTTCGAGTGTTCAGTGGCATGGCGAAAATATATCCAATTTGACCAAGAGAGTCAACAATGGGCTATTTCGCGGAACCGATGTGTCTCAGACCTTGGTTGCATCATCCAGGATATTTGGGTATCATGGCCACGTCTGAATGCCCGACGCGCGACTCTCATTGCGTGACCATGCTAATTGACATCCTGCTCATACTTGCGGTCGCATACTTCCTTCTGATTTCTCTTTTCGCTCTTGCAGCATTCACGGCACGCTACCCTACCGACAAAACCTATCGCCCAAAGGTCTCCATCCTGATTGCTGCAAGGGACGAGGAGAACAACATCGGGTCATGCCTTGAATCCTGCGAGCGTCTCTCCTATCCGGTTGACAGGCTGGAGGTTATCGTCATTGACGACAGATCAACGGATGCCACACAGGCGATCATTCGGGGATTCGCGGACCGGCTTCCGCATTTCAAGCTGGTAGTTGCCGCCCCGGGCAGGGGGAAACTGCAGGGAAAGACTAACGCCGTAACGCAGGGGATTGACCATGCAAGCGGCGAGATCCTGCTCTTTACAGACGCCGACTGCTCCGTGCCCCCTCGATGGGTCGAGGAGACGGTCAAGTACTATATCAGTTAAGACGTGGGAGTTGTCGCAGGTTTTACGTATCTGGAGGGGGTGGGCTGGTTTTCCTGTTTCCAGGCAACAGATTGGTTTACCCTTTTCACAGTAGCGTCAGCAGGGTCACGGGTTGGCGTTCCCTTGACAGCAGTCGGAACGAATCTCTCGGTCCGACGGCAGGCGTATGACGACGTGGGAGGTTACCGGGAGATACCCTTCAGTGTGACCGAAGACTACGCGCTTTTTCACGCGGTAGTCTCCACGAAGCGGTACAGGGCGAGATTCCCAATGGACCGCGGGGCGCTTGTTGAGAGCAAGTCTTGTGACACCTGGGGGCAGTTGTACCGCCAGAAGAAGCGTTGGTTTGCCGGTGGCATCGGAATGGAGCTGAAGATCGTTCTTGGCTTTGGCGTGGCGTACGTGCTCAGCGCGCTGCTCATTGTCACGCCTTTCTTTGCCTGGTCATCCGTCTACTGGTTGGCCCTTCTGCTGAAGCTTGCTGCTGACTTTTTCCTGACGCTACCCAGCTTCTCCCGGTTCGGAAAATGGAAGCTTCTCCCCTGCTGGCCCATCTTTCAGATCTATTTCTTCCTCTACGTGCTTCTCTACCCACCGATAGTCTTCTTCCGGAAGGATGTCATCTGGAAAGACAGACGGCTGCGGAACCAATAAACAAAAGCCCCTGCGTTTCCGCAGAGGCTTTCGTTCACTTTTCTTTATCGGATCGAGCTTTACACCCGCGCGCGGGCACTCGCGATCCCGA
>JBATTW010000473.1:0-3407 GCA_049670805.1 Bacteroidota bacterium | reverse complement strand
TTCCAGATACTCCTCCCGCTGATGCTCGTCAAAGTAGAAGGGTTGTTGAAGAACAGGCTTCATTTAATGCGCCTTGATACGGCAGGATTCCGTGAAAATCAAGGTCGTCGGGGTAGGATGCGCTGATTTGCTATTCGTTCCAGAAGAGAGTATCTTTGTGCATTATCGTACGGTACACCGTTGTTGGGCGTTATTGCGATGTGTCGCAGCCAAGGTGGATCAGGGGCCGTGGTTGCGTTTTTTCGTTTTAGGACGCACAGTCGGATGTACGTCGCCGTGTCCGCCGGTTGCGGATAAGCTCATTGTCTAAGGGAGTCGCCTCATGGAGAGTGGCACAGTGAAGTGGTTTAATGAGTCGAAGGGATTCGGGTTCATCAAAATGTCGAATGGCGACGAGGTGTTTGTACACCACAAGTCCATAGTGGGTGAGGGATACAAGAGCCTGGCCGAAGGCGACCAGGTGGAATTCGAGATTATGGAAGATCCGAGAGGCCCTCGAGCCATTGCAGTGAAGAAGGTAGACGCAGCTTGAGGTCTCGTATGCCTCTTTCGCGCTCGTGAGTTATGCCGGGTGCCCCGGGGCTGTCCCGGACACCCGGCCTCAGAAAAAGTCTTTCGGGACTTGCATTTGATGCGGAGAATGAGTAGGTTGTAATAGTCATTGTACGTTACACCGATGTTGGGCTTTTCGACTCCGGTCAAACGGAGTAGGGTTCGCTAGAGTTGTTCTTTTGTGCAAATTCGTAGCGACGAAGCGTGAATCGCAACCAACGTGCTGCATTGATCGTGGTTGCGATTTTGTGTTTTAAAGGTACCCTCCCGGATGTACGTCGCCGTATCCGCCGGCTGCGGATTTGTACAGAATGAAAGGAACTGTCCCATGGAAAAAGGAACAGTAAAGTGGTTCAACGAATCCAAAGGCTTTGGATTCATTGCCCGTTCAAACGGTCAGGATGTCTTTGTGCACTACAGAGAGATCGCCGGTGACGGGTTCAAGAACCTGAATGACGGTGACCAGGTCGAATTCGACGTCACCGAAGGCCCGAAAGGGCTGCGCGCGGTTGCTGTTAGCAGAGTCTAGCTGAACCGCAGTTCATCAATCCCGGTCCGCCTCTGGCGGGCCGGGATTTTTTTTGGATTTCTCTTTGTATATTCTCGTTGATGACCTACCAGACTCTTCTCACAGAGATCCATTCCCATTTTGACCAGCTCCACGCGGTCTGGAGCGGCAGTGTAAAACAAACACGCAGCGATGGTGTCCTGGCGGTCCTGCCGCGAGCATATGAATCCGCTGACCAGCTCAGGGAAGTGGAATTCTCGTTCTGGTCGAGGGAGATGCTGAATGACTATCTGACGGCCAGGCGTCAGATGACCGATGATCCCCTCGAGCTTCTGGATGATATCGATCCCAAAAAGGAATTCCCCGTATTCATCGTGGAGGCGGCGGGGCACGAAGAACCGATGGGCTTTCATCTCCACCGCATTCTCCGGGTGGAAAAGAACTAGAGGAGTACCGACGATGGGCAGGACGCACCGTACCGCGGTTGCAGTGCTCTGCATTGCATGTGTCGTCTTCAGTTCGTACCGCTGCAATCAACATCAATCTGAAATGGCCGAGAAAATGCTACCCTACCAGAACCCCGATCTCCCTCTTGAACAGCGTGTTAACGATCTGGTCTCGCGGATGACGCTCGAAGAAAAGGTGAGCCAGACGTTGGACGAGGCTCCCGCCGTGACACGGCTGGGAGTTCCCGCCTACAACTGGTGGAACGAGGCACTCCACGGAGTCGCGCGGGCGGGAAGGGCGACAGTCTTTCCCCAGGCGATCGGACTCGCCGCTACGTGGGACACGGATCTGATGCTCAGGGTTGCCACCGTGATATCGGACGAGGCAAGGGCTAAGCACCACGAGTCCGTTCGCCAGGGGAGAAGGGGGATCTACGAGGGGCTTACGTTCTGGTCTCCGAATATCAACATCTTCCGGGACCCGCGGTGGGGACGCGGAATGGAGACATACGGGGAAGATCCTTATCTCACGGGGAGGCTGGGCGTGGAGTTTGTGAAAGGACTGCAGGGTGATGATCCGCGCTATCTCAAAACTGTCGCGACACCAAAGCACTATGCAGTACACAGCGGGCCGGAGCCCGACCGCCACTCATTCGACGCGGTTGTCGGCGAGCGGGATCTCCGTGAGACGTATCTCCCGGCGTTCCGCGCCACCATCCTGGAGGCAGATGCGCAGTCGGTCATGTGCGCCTACAACCGATTTCGGGGCAAACCCTGCTGCGGAAGCGATGAGCTACTCCAGAAAATACTCCGGGAGGAATGGGGGTTTTCGGGCTATCTGGTCTCTGACTGCGGAGCGGTCAAGGATATCTACAAAGGCCACAAGACTGTGGGTACGGGACCGGAGGCCGCGGCCGTGGCCCTCAAATCAGGAACCGACCTGAACTGCGGCGACACATACAACTGCCTCGTCAAGGCGGTGGAGCAGGGGCTCGTCAGCGAGGAGGAGATCGATGTTTCTGTCAAACGTCTCTTCCGGGCGCGATTCATGCTGGGGATGTTTGACCCGCCGGAGCGCGTCCAATACGCCAACATCCCCTACGACATCAATGATTCGGAACCGCACGGAGAACTGACCCTCCAGGCCGCCCGCAAATCGATCGTGTTGCTGAAGAACGATGGAGGGCTTCTCCCTCTCAGCAAGGATCCCGGAATTGTCGCGGTGATTGGTCCGAACGCGGACGACGAAGAAGTGTTGCTGGGGAACTACAACGGCGTTCCATCCGCTCCCGTCACCCCGCTGGAGGGTATCCGCCGGAAACTTTCCTCCGGGGTGGAGGTCTCCTCCGGGGCGGAGGTGATTTATGCACGGGGCTGCGACCTTGCGGAGATGACACCCACACCCGAGATCATCCCGCAGTCGGCTCTCTCCCCCGATCAAGAGGGTGGGAATGCGGGAGGGTTGCGGGCCGAGTATTTCAACAACAACGAGTTCGAAGGGAAGCCGTTTATCGTGCGTACCGATGCGGCTGTAGAATTCAACTGGTGGGAAGAGCCGCCGCTCGCCAGGATGAAGCCTGACGGGTTCAGCGTGCGATGGACGGGCGTGCTGATCCCTCCGGTCTCCGGACTCTACTCGATCGGCGCGAGAGCGTTTGGTGGTGCACGTTTGTATCTCGAAGATTCTCTGCTGGTGGAGTTTTCTGACCGGCACCACACGCAGGCCCGTTTGAAGGAGATGGAACTGAAGGCCGGCACCCGATGTCGCGTTCGCCTGGAGTACTGGGACCGGCGCCCCGATGCCATGGTGGAGCTGGTCTGGGCAACGCCCGACGCGGGACTCAGAGAAGAGGCGCTCAGTGCCGCAAAGGCGGCAGACCTGGTCATCATGGTGATGGGAC
>JBATTW010000472.1:0-14007 GCA_049670805.1 Bacteroidota bacterium | reverse complement strand
AAACTCGATCGCTAAGCGGATACGCCGGTGTGCAGCATCGCTGAACCCGTGCTCCACGATCGACCGGACGGCTTTCTTCAGAGAAGAAAGCTGAACGAGCGCCTGGTCATGTTCTTGCATGAATTGCGCGATAGGATCAATCCGCTTCCTGGAGAGTGACCGGGTTCTTGTCATTGTCAGCCGGCTGGTCTTCAGTCGGTTTCGATGAGGGTCGTGTACTTCATCCCACCGTTGTCGATGAATCCTTCGAGGCGGGAGACCAGTTCCTGCGTTTGTTCGTCCTGGTTGTCTTCAAGGGCGTCAAACTCCTCGATAGTTTCCGTGATGAACAATTCGGTGAAATGATTTTTTTTCCCCTTCACTTCATAGACGGAGTAGTTCTTCTGGCCGACCGTTCTGAAGTGGTTCTTCATCTCCCTGGCGAACTCCAGGTAGCCGTCCCGCAGTTCCGGTTTCACTCCATAGGTTATTGTGAAGAGTACACGTGGCATCTGTTCCTATCCTTTCCGTAGTATCTGGCGATGTTTGTCAGTATCCAGCCCGCCGGATTTCCTCCTCGGTCATCCCGAAATAGTGGCCGAGTTCATGGATGAGCACCTCACGAACAACGTCTGTAACCTCCTGCCGCGTCCGCACTGCCGCCTCTATGTTTCGCTGGTAAAGCGTTATTGTGTCGGGGATCGCCGGTGCCATCCCGTAATGTGACCCCCGCCTGGTCAGGGGGATTCCCTCATACAGTCCCAGGAGAAATGAACCTGAACGAACCCCGATGCGTTCACGGGTGCGTGGGCTGTCCTTGTCTTCCACAATCACGCGCACATTTTCAACGCTGGATCGAAATCGCTCCGGGAGGGAATCGAATGCCTCCTGGACCATATGCTCAAACTCCTCACGCGTCATACAGATCAGGGCCCCAGGAGCTGGAGTCCGATAATCGCGGTGCTGACAACGAGCAGAAGGATGGTTCCCAAAATGACCGATTTCTTCTGTGTCAGCCCAGCTCCGACGGAAACGCCTTTAACAACGAGGCTGATCGACCAGATCACCGCCGCCACGTCAAATGCAAGGAGGGCCACATAGAGGCCCGGGTTGATGATCATCGGGGATGGGTTCTGGTCAAAAAGGTACTGGCCGAATATTGCGATCTTGATCGGGTAGACAAAAATCAGCGTGAATATTACTGGTACGGACGCGTAACTCACAACGGCAAAGAGGTTTCGCAGTGTGGCTTTTCCCCCCAGGAATCTCACAAGCACCGACAACAGGACTGCATCGATAAGGACGCCGACCACCCCCACACCGAGCCCGGCCAGGCTTCCTGTGGCCAGGAGAGTAAACGTGTTGTCGAAACGTGCCCCCAGGTTCAGGCCCCAGAAGACCGTAAAGAGAGCCCAGACCCCAACCAGCGCACTCAGGAAGAAAACGTAGTTTTTTCTCCTGGAGAGGACTATTCTCTTGAATGTTCGTTTCGGGGACTCCAGCAAACCCCACATCGTGGAAAACAGGTCGAGGTTCTCCACCTTGGTCTGGAGATACCCCTTGCAGCTCTTGCATGTAACGGCAAGGTCATCATTCTGCTCGCCGCACACAGTGCATTCAATCATTTCGGCAACTCACGTAAAATGAATCAATTAACCAATATACCAAATTCCGTCGATCATTGGCAACGAAATTCTTCCACCCCCACCGCTACGGTAGCCGCTCGAATCTGGCCGTGAAGTGGCGGAGCAGTGGCGCCTCCTCCACGATTCTATAGCCGCTAATCTCCTTCCTTCGTCGGTAGCATTCTACGACAACCTCTATTACGTAGTCTATGTGGCTCTGTGTGTAGACACGCCGCGGGATTGCCAGCCGGACAAGCTCCATTCGAGAAGGGATGAGGGCGCCGTTCACGTCGTACTTGCCAAACATGACACTCCCAATCTCTACAGAGCGGATTCCGCCAAGCCGGAACAGCTCCACGACGAGGGCCTGGCCGGGGTACTGTTCCACTGGGACGTGGGAGAGGAATTTGAGGGCGTTTAGGTATATGGCGTGCCCCCCCGGCGGCTGCAAAATGGGCACACCGGCCGCGGCAAGTCGCTCTCCCAGATACTCGACCGAACGGGTTCGGTACTCCAGATAGTGTTCGTCCAGCACCTCGTCCAGCCCTTGAGTAATCGCCTCCAGATCGCGTCCGGCAAGGCCGCCATACGTAGGAAAACCCTCGGTGACGATAAGCAGGTTACGTGCGCGCGAAGCAAGGCCGCCATCATTCAGCGCGAGGAAGCCTCCCATGTTCACCAGCGCATCTTTCTTTGCGCTCATCGTCGCGCCGTCCGCGTGCGAGAAGATCTCCTGTGCGATGAGCTTCACAGGTTTGCGTGCATATCCCTCCTCTCTCTTCTTGATAAAGTAGGAGTTTTCCGCGAAGCGGCACGCGTCGAGAAAGAAGAGAATCCCGTGCTGTTTGCAGAGCGCGGCCGTCTCCCTGATGTTCTGCATGGAGACCGGTTGTCCCCCGCCGGAGTTGTTGGTGATGGTGAGCATGCACAAAGGTATGTTCTGGCTGCCGGTTTCGCGGATGAACTTCTCCAGCGCGGCGATATCCATATTTCCCTTGAACGGAGCGATCGTGTCGGGGTCTCTTCCCTCTGCCGTGGGTAGATCCACCGCCTCTGCACCGGAGAACTCCACGTTTGCGCGCGTCGTGTCGAAGTGCGTATTGTTCGGGACGTATTTCCCTTTGCCGCCGACCAGGGAAAAGAGTATTCTCTCCGCTGCCCTCCCCTGGTGTGTCGGGATAATGTGCGCGTACCCTGTCAGGTCCTGGACCTTTTTTTGAAACCGATAGAAGCTTTTCCCCCCCGCATACGATTCGTCGCCCTGCATCATGGATGCCCACTGGTCGGCGCTCATCGCGGCGGTACCGCTGTCAGTGAGCAAATCGATGAGAACCTCCTCCGCCGGGACCATAAAGAGATTGTAAAACCCTCTCCTGAGTGACTCCTCCCGTTCCACCTCGGTGGTGAAGCGGATCGGTTCCACGCTCTTGATCTTGAACGGTTCTATGATGGTTTTCATGGCGGGCCTCGGAGCTCATCGGTGCGGGGGTACGATTTCCCTGTGAAGGTACAGCAAAAGGTAATCTGTTGCAACGAATCCTGCTTGACATTCGGTGGACGTTGTGATATTTTTTTGATGATGCGAAAACATCTCACACCCGAAACTCTGGGGGCCCTCCTCTACGAGACGCTTCGCGAGGCGGTTGCCTCGACTGAAGAGCTCGCCGTCGGGAAGTTGCTCTCGCGACTGGAGATAGAGGAAGAGACTCTCCCGCGCCAGTATATCGGCGAGATCATGGCCGGTTGTCTCTACGCGGCCACCCTTGCCGTGGAGCGGTCGGCATCAGAATGGATCGGCCAGCGCATCGTTGCGGGGATGAAGGAGGAATTTGTTTCTCACCTGCGCGAGCAGGGTGCGACCCCGCAACAGGTCCAACAGTGGAAGGGAGTTGTCGAACGACACTTCGTGGAGTACGGACTCTCCATGGAGGACTATGAAGGTCTTGAGCCACCGTGGAAGCTGGGCCGGCAGCTTCTTCAGAATTTTTCCGGACGCGATGACCACCCGGCGCTCTCAGTGAAGCATGCCACAGAATACCTGGTGACAATGCAGACCCTCGCCCAGCAGGTCTTGAACGATTATGGACCTCGCCTGGATACCTCTCTCCAGTCACACGACGAGGGAGAGTAAGACGTCGTCCTCCCTACCTCCGGCTTCCGGTGGGGCGAAAGGGTCTACCATCCCTCTTCTCCAGCCAGCGCCTTGAGGGTCTCTTCTACCTCCTCAATATGCCGATCGATTGCGGTCTCGTAATGTGACACGCATCGAATGATTCCACGTATATCGATAACGAACGTAACGCGCCGAACGAAGGGAATGAGACCACCGAGACGGGCGGTTCCGTAGAGGCGGCTCAGTGAGCGGTCCGTATCGCTGATGAGGGGGAACGGCAAGCCATGCTTTTTGGCGAAGCGATGATGTGAGGCCCGATCGTCGTAGCTGATCCCGACGAGAACCGCGTTGTGCCTGCTGAAAAGATCGTACCCGTCGCGGTAGGAGCAGAGCTGTCTGGTGCAGCCAGGAGTGAAATCGCGGGGGTAGAACGACAGAACCACAGGGTTCTTTCCGCGAGAGTCGGAAAGCCGAAAGGTCTCCCCCGTGCTGAGCTGGGCCACGAAATCGGGAGCCCGGCTCCCCGGTATCAGGGATGAGGTCGCCATGGATCGATGGAGGTCATGATGCGCTGGTCGAGACCTCCTTGTCTCCAAAGCGGCGCGTGAAGAAGCGTTTCAACCCTTCGGTCCACTCTTCCAGGAGAGAGTAGAACGTGGGGACGACAACGAGTGTCAACACGGTGGAGACGGTGAGCCCGAAGATGATTGCCACGCCAAGCGGTCTCCAGAAATCGGCGCTCTCGGCGCCGACGACGAGGTGTAATGCCCGCCAATCGAAGTCGATGCCCGTGGCCAGCGGGAGAATACCACAGACCGTGGACGCAGCGGTCAGAACAACGGGACGGAGACGCGTTCTCCCCGCCTCCACCAGTGCCTCATCTACGGAGAGCCCCTTTGCTCGGAGTTGCTTTACGAAGTCCAGGAGCACGATCGCGTTCTTTACAACGATCCCGGCCAGGGATATGACCCCCACGCCGGTCATGATAATGCTAAATGGGGTAAACGTGACGATCAACCCGATGAGAACTCCGATGAGAGAAAGGAGGACGGAGAGCATGATGATTAAAGGGACCTTGACGGAGTTGAATTCCGACACAAGAATGAGAAATACGAGGAGCAGCGTAATCAAAAGGGCTTTTGAAAGGAAGTCAGCCGCTTTTTTCTGCTCCTCATCCTCGCCCGTGTAGGCGATCGTGTAGCCGAGGGGCATCTCGAAATCGGACAGGATATCCTTGACGTCGGAGAGGACTTCTGAACCCAGACGACCCTGAACGTCACCAGTAATGGTAATCACCCGCTTCTGGTCTTTCCGCTGAATGTCGGCGACTCCGCTCGTCCTCCTGATGTTGGCAACGGAAACCAGAGGCACCGAGAGGAGTTTCCCTTTGTTGTTCATGAAAGTGATGCGGATGTTCTCCAGGTCTGTCTGTGCCGTGCGCTGATCTCCCTGGAGCCTGACGCGGATCTTGTACTCGTCTTCTCCCACCCTGTACTTGGAGGCCTCGATCCCGCTGATGGCGGCGCGGATCGTGTTGGCTACCTGTGCTGTATTCATGTAGAGGAGCGCCGCCTTCTCCCTGTCCACATCGACGACAATTTCGGGTTTTCCCTTGTTGTAGTTGTCTTTCACGTCCACGAGGTTGGGAACGACCTTGATAATGCCCTGGATCTCCGCGCTAAGTGTGGCAAGCTGGTCATAGTCCTCACCGGCAATCTCGATCGAGATGGGTGCGCCGACCGGAGGGCCCATCTGCTGTTTGGTGACCTTCAGGATGGCACCTGGTACACCGGTAACGGCATCCCGGGCTTCACCGAGGGTTAGATGGGTGCTCTGAACCCGCTTTGATTTCTCGTAGAAGTTGACCGCGATGGTTCCCTTGTTGGAAGTTCCCTGGCCGCCAAAGTCAAACGGATTATCGGATGTACCGATGCTGGCCACCACGAATTCCATATCCGGCTTCCCGGTCGTGCCTTTGAGCCTCTTCTCGACAATACGGCCGATCTCGTTCGTCACCTCCAGCGAGGTACCGGGGGGTGTTTCCATATTGACGTTGATAAGGTTCGGCTGAGTCTCGGGGAAAAACACCACACCCTGGCTGAACAGGCCGAAGAGAATGAACACGAGGACGAGAAAGCCGAGGGACGAGAGGATTGTGCCTCCCTTTCGCGCCAGGGTCCAGCGGAGTGTCTCGGTGTACCGCTCAACGGCCCAGGGGAAGAACTTCTCGTCGACCTTGTGGTAGAGAATCGTCAGGGGGTTGTACTTCTTGTACCAGTGGGGATGGGCCAGATCCGCTTTCGCCTTCTTGATCTCTCTCTTGTAGTCGATCCACTGGGCGCCCTGGACCGGGCTGATGATGTAGGCGACAAACAACGACGCTCCCAGCGTGAAGATGAGAGTGAGAGGCAGATACTGCATGAAGTCGCCAATGATTCCGGGCCAGAAAAGGAGAGGCACGAACGCCGAGAGTGTCGTGAACGTGGCCGTGGCGACCGGAACAGCGACTTCCGATGTTGCGCGTTTGGCTGCTTCGGGTGGGGGCTCGTGGTATATTTGCTGGTGACGATAGATGTTCTCTATCACGACGACGGCGTCGTCGACAACAATTCCCAGAACAAGAACGAGAGAGAAGAGAACGACCATATTGAGTGTGATTCCGCTGAACGCCAGGATGATGAACCCGATAAACATGGAGAGGGGAATCGCCGTGGCGATGAGGAGCGCGTTCTTGAATCCGAAGAACGTGAAGAGGAGCAGTACCACGAGGAACATACCCGTCATGACACTGTTTTCGAGCTCCCGGACCCAGCGATTCACGACAATCGACTGGTCGTTTGAGATAACGATATCCATGCCCGCGGGGAGAGTTGCCCGTGTCTCTTCAACAATGCTGTGCACCTCCTCGGCGATGGCCACGAGATTCTCGCCCGCCCTTTTCCGGACAGCGAGCGTCACAACCTCCTGTCCGTTGAGACGGGCATACGTTTGTCGATCCTCGAACGAGTAGTCCACGCGGGCAACGTCCCGAACGTAGATCGGATTTCCGTTTCGGAGTTTGACAATGATATCTTCGATCGGACGGACCTCTTTGTACTCGCCAGGCACACGGACCGAATACGACATCCGGTCGTTGTCAATGAGCCCGCCCGGAATGGAGACGTTTTCGGAGCGAATCGCTTTTATGACGTCATCGAAGGAGACGCGGTACCCGTTGAGGAGGTTGACGTCACAGTTTACCTGAACCTCCGGTTCGAGACCGCCGGTGAGATCCGCCCGGAGGACGCCGGGGATAGATTCAAAGAGATCCTGAAGATCCTCTGCTATCTTCCTGAGACGGGGAAGACCGACTGTTCCGCCGACGTTGACATAGAGGATGGGGAATTCACTGAAGTTGATCTCGGTTACGATGGGATCCAGAATATCGCTGGGGAGATCCGGCCGCGTGGAGTTCACTTCGTCGCGCACACGGCGGAGCGCATCGTCGATATCCACCCCCACGTTGAATTCCACTCGCACGGTGGAGAGACCTTCCTTTGATGCGGAGGTAATCTCCTTGATGTCCTTCAGGGATTTCAGGCTGCGTTCCAGCGGCTGCGTTACGAGTCCCTCCACATCTGCCGGGGACACGCCGATATAGGGTGTCGAGACTATTACCAGAGGTATGGAGACATCCGGCGCGGCCTCTCGAGGAAGCGACTGGTAGGATCCCCACCCGAGGATGACAATAATGAGAATGAGAATGTAGACAGCGACACGGTTGTCAACAGCTATGTTCCAGATTCGCATGGGATTAGGATTCCTGTTCAACTGTGACCGTCTGTCCGTCGTAGATGGTCCGCTGTCCGACGACAATGACCCGGTCGCCTTCGTTCAGCCCGGAGGTGATCTCCACCATGCTCCTGCTGCGACGTCCCAGAGTGACAATGCGCTCACGCGCCAACCCGTCTTCTTCTACGTAGACAATGTACTTCCCCTGATCCATCTCCTGGACAACGTTGTCCTCCAGCAAGATCGCCTCGCGCGGCGCAGTCTGCAGAATGGTGGTTTTTGCGATCATCTCCGGCTTCAGTTTTCTTTCCGGATTTGAGACCACGAGCTCGACGGGAAAGCTTCTGTTGTCAGTCATGACGGCCGCACCGACGTAGGATACCTCACCGGAAAACGTCTCATCGGGGAAGGAGGAAACCGAAAAGCTCACCTCCGCCCCCCTTTCGACGGTCCCCGCATATCGCTCCGGAACATAGATAAGGATCTTTACGCGGTCAATCCTGACAACGCGGGCCACCGGAGCACCCGACCGTGCAAGTTCTCCTTTGTCCATCAGCCGATCATCCAGAATCCCGTTTACCGGGCTTTTGATGCGGGTCCGTTCGAGACGGGCCAGGGCCAGGTCAGCCTGTGCCTTGGCCGCATCCCGGGCGTACTCCGCAGTCTTGAACTGCAGCTCGCTGATTGCCTGCTCGCTGTACACCTTCTTCTGCTTCTCGTAGGTCAGCTGCGAGGTGAGGTATTGAGCGTGGGCAGCATCGTACATCGGCTTGAGCACATCATCGTTCATCAAGGCAAGAACCTGTCCCTTCTTAACGCGACGGCCCTTCGAGACCTTCCATTCGTTCAGGACCCCTCCCTCCTCCGTGCTTACGATGATGTCGTCGAGAGCCTGTACATAACCGGTGAGTGACAGGGTCTCGGCAAAGAGTTCAGATTGTATTCTCCGGACTTTCACGGGCGCGCTTTGCTCCCGGGATTCTTGCTGCTCAGTCCCCTCCTGCGCTTCGGAGTCGCCGCACGCGGCGAGGAAGAGGGCGGGTACCAATCCCAGAAGCAACAGTATAACAATGGCACGTGTGTTCATTGTTGCTGATCCTCTCAGTTGCTTTCACGTTCTTTTTCCTGGGCAACGACAGACTGCGGGAGTCGACCCAGCAGTCGCTCCAGCTCGTTGACCGCGATATGATATTCAAAGATAGCTTCGATCCGATTCACTTTTGCGGTTGCGAGTGCGAGCTGAGCGTCGTTGACCTCCAGCTGTGTCCCCTGACCGCTGTTGTACCGGGCTGTGGCGATCTTGTGTCCCCTCTCCGCCTGCTCCACTGTCCGGCCCTGAGATTCTATGCGCTGCCGGGCCTTGTTCATCTCCAGGATGGCCGTCTCCGTTGCCGTATGGAGTGCGAGCTCCAGGCTCGTGATCTGTTCCTTGGTTTTCCTGTACTCCAGCTCGGCTTGTTCAACACGCGAATTGGTCTGAAACCCCTCAAAGATGTTGAACCGGAGGTTGAGCCCGATGACGGCGCTCGTTATGAAATCGTTTGTGGAGAGTGTGAAGGCGTTCTTCTGCGCCTGATACGTGTAGTTTCCGAATGCCGAGAGCCGCGGCAGATAGAAGGAGCGCTGCGCTGAGGTAATGGCGTCATTCACCTCTGCCTGGAGCTTGAGCGCACTGAGGGACGCATTTGAACGGAGAACGGCCTCCTGAGCCTCCGCAATGAGCGAATCCGGGACAGGATTGTATTCGAGTCTCCCCTCCACATCGATATCCGTGTCGTACGGAATCCCTATGGCGTTCTTGAGGTTGTTGACCGCCACAAGGTATGCATTCTCTGCGTTGATCAACTCGGGACGGATGTTCTCGACGGTCACCTCCGCGCGGAGTCTATCATACTCTGAGACGAGTCCCTGATCAAACAGAATGCTCACGTTCTTCAGATTCTCCTCTGAGTACTGGATATTCTCCTGCATGAGCGCAACCACCTCCTTCGACACGAGGACGCCGTAAAACGCATTCTTGGTGTTGGTGACGACGTCAAGTTGACTCGCGCGGAAACCTTCACGTGCGGCCCTGGAATAGGTTTTGGCTGCGCCGACGCCAATAAAGACAGCGGCGTCGAACAGAACCTGTTCCCCGGAGAAGATCATATCGACAGAGTGCGTGGCTCCGATCTCAATGGGGATGATCTCATCGCTTCCGGGATTCATGAAGTCCGGGAGGAAGAACACAGGTTTCTTGAGGGCTCGGGTGTAATTTGCCGAGAGGTCGATGTGGGGTAATGCTGTACTCCACGCCTCACGAACGACTGCGTCGGAGCGGTTGACCTCCAGCCTGGAAGCCTCCAGGCTGGGGTTGCTCTCGATTGCGATCGAGATCGCCCGCTCGAGCGTCAGCTTCTCGGCCTGTCCGAAGAGGGACGCTGCAGGCACGGCGGCCGTCAGGATCCAGAGGAGGAAAAATCTGGTCCTACGAACTCCGCCTGGCATTCTTCTGGCGCAGCAACGCGCCTTCGAAAAACAATCGTGTGGCAAATTCGGCTTCTTCATGCGAATCCACGGTTTGTATGTTCTTTCCCTGAAGAAACCACCGCATTGAACGGTGGTGGATGATAGTCACGAAAACCTGTGCAAGATCTTCCGGGTCCTCATGGACGATTTTCTTCTGACGGATGTCCTTCCGGAGGGCCGAGGCCAGAATCGATTCCAGCCTGTTGACGCGCTTCAGGACCTGGGTCAGGTGGTTCTCATCGTCCTCCATCTGGACGCGCGTCATCTCGCGGACAGCGATCTTGAGCATGTCTTCGTGTTTCTTGTAGTAATCGATCGCTTCCCGCGCGTACCGGAACAGAATCTGCCGTGCGTCTCCACCCGCGTTGACCGCCGACTCGGCGAGATTCTCGACGTCTTCCATCAGAAGGAGGACTATCTCTCGAAAAATATCCTCCTTGCTCTGAAAATAGTTGTACAGGGTTCCCTTTGCGAATTCAGCCTGCTCGGCAATCTCCTCCAGCGTTGCTTCTTTGTAGCCGCGTTGTGCGAAGACCCTGCGCGCCGCATGGAGAATATCGCCCCGGCGTGCGAGCTTCTCACGGTCTTTTCGTCCAAGGGTAGTCTGGGATGTTGCTGGCTCCGTTTCCGGTCGCATGCTTCTCTGCCTCGAATGACTCTTAAGTGAAACAAATGACCAACTGGTCATCAAATGACTAACGGGTCATAAAATAGGAGAAAAGCGGACAAAGTCAAGTGCGTAACAAAAGATTAACATTCGGCGGTTGGCACGGTGCGGGTGGCTGTTATTCGCTGGCGAAATCGATGATGGAAAAGATGTCGTACTCTCCGAGCCGATCCCGTCCCTTGAGAAAGGAAAGCTCCACGAGGAAAGCGATCCCGAGGATCTGGCCTCCGAGCGACTCCACGAGCTTGCAGGCCGCCGCTGCGGTCCCCCCTGTCGCAAGCAGATCGTCATGGATCAGGACGCGATCCCCTTGCTGGATCGCATCTCTGTGAACCTCCAGGGTGTCGGTTCCGTACTCGAGGGCATATTCTTCCCGGAGGGTTTCGGCCGGAAGTTTGCCGGGTTTGCGCACCGGCACAAAGCCGGCGTTGAAGCGCTGGGCCAGTGCCCCGCCCATGATAAACCCGCGTGATTCGATGCAAACGACCTTCTGGATCCCTGCGCCCGCAAAGCGATTGCTGAACTGATCGATGGCCTCCGCCATTGCAGCCGGGTCTTTGAGAAGCGTTGTTATGTCCCGGAAGAGGATTCCCTTCTTCGGGAAATCGGGGATGCTCCGTATTTTTGAACGCAGATCAGTCGTCACTCTGGTTCACCATTCTGTCTTTTCTTTTCTCAAGAATCCCGTGAGACCGCGTTTGCAGTCCGGGGTCATGCGGGCGGCGGCGTTCATGTTGGCGCCGAACTCGAGCGAATCAATGAGGTTCAAGCCATGTAACTTCGAAAGTGTCTCCTTGCACAGGCCCATTGCGGTAAGGCTGTTGCGTACGATGAGATCCTCCAGGAGCCGGTCGCAGGCTTCGGACACCTTCGCCTGGGGGAGGACCATGCTGGCGAGACCGATCTCATGCGCTGCCTTCGCGCTGATGACGTTTCCCCGGAGCACCAGCTCGCGTGCCCTGCCTTCGCCGACACGTTTTACGAGAAACAGCATGACGACAGCCGGGATGAACCCGATGCGGACCTCGGGGTATCCGAACGAGGCGTGTTCAGCGGAGGCGATGACGAAGTCGCAGGCGGAGGCGAGTCCGCAGCCCCCTGCAAGTGCCGGGCCGTTGACGACGGCGACGATCGGTTTTCGGAGTTCGTAGATGACCCGGAAGAGGTTCGCCAGGCGCTCCGATTCCATTCTGTTCTGTTCGAGATCGAATTCGGCCACGCGCCTGAGGTACGCGAGATCCGCACCCGCGCAGAAAGCGGGTCCATTGCCGGAGAGAACGACGACCTTGACCCCCTGGTCCTTTCCTGCCGAAATTATCGCGGTTGTCAACTCCCGGATCATCACGTCATCCAGGGCGTTGCGTTTCTCCGGACGGTTCAGAGCAATGCGGGCGGTGCGATCCGCTGTGGTGTAGAGGATGCGGGTGAATGACATGCCGCACGAATAATAGGGATAATGGTCGGCAAAAACAAGCAAGGCTCCGCTCGGGAGAGACACACCCGCCCCGGAGGTTCGCCCGGGGCGGGCCTGTCAGCCAGGGATGTGTCACACGTCGTAGTAGAGCCCGAACTCGTACGGGTGAGGCCGCAGTGCCATCGGCTTGACCTCCCTCTCCATCTTGTAGTTGATCCACGTCTGGATAACGTCTTCGGTGAAAACGTCTCCGCGAAGCAGGAAGTCGTGGTCACGTTCGAGGGCATGGAGCGCCTCTTGGAGTGAACCCGGTGTCGAGGGGACGTTCACGAGCTCTTCAGGCTCCATGTCGTAGATGTCCTTGTCGAGAGGGTCACCCGGATCGATCTTGTTGACGATGCCGTCGATACCTGCCAGCGCCATCGCGGAGAAGGCCAGGTATGGGTTGCATGAAGGATCGGGGCACCGGAACTCGACGCGCTTCGACTTTGGATTTGCGGAGTACATCGGAATCCGGATCGACGCGCTCCTGTTTCTCTGAGAGTATGCCAGATTCACCGGCGCCTCGAATCCCGGGACGAGACGTTTGTAGGAGTTCGTCGTGGGGTTTGTGATGGCACAGAGAGCCGGGGCGTGCCTGAGGAGCCCTCCGATGTAGTAGAGAGCCATCTCACTCAGATTGGCGTAGTGGTTGCCGTAGAAGAGAGGCTTCCCCCCTTTCCAGAGGCTCGAATGGACGTGCATGCCGGATCCGTTGTCGGCGAAGACCGGCTTTGGCATGAAGGTGACGGTTCTCCCGTGCAACCGGGCGGTGTTCTTCACGATGTACTTGAACAGGAGCAGAGCATCGGCACTCTGCAAGAGCGGAGCGAAACGGAGGTCGATCTCGGACTGCCCGGCGGTTGCCACCTCGTGGTGCTGTGCCTCGACCTGAAGACCTGCCTCGATCAGGTTTTTGGTCATCTCGTTTCTCAGGTCCTGGAAGTGATCCGTTGGAGGGACGGGGAAGTAGCCTTCCTTGTACCGGGGTTTGTACGCCAGGTTCGGCATTTCGTCACGACCCGAGTTCCAGCGACCCTCGATGGAGTCGACGTGGTAGTAGCTGCTGTGCTCGTTCGTGTCAAAGCGAACGTCGTCAAAGATGAAGAACTCGGCTTCGGCGGCGAAGTAGACCGTATCGGCGATTCCCGTGGACTTCAGGAACGCCTCCGCCTTCTGTGCGATGCTGCGGGGGCAGCGTTCGTATTTCTCCTTGGTGATGGGATCGTAGACGTCGCAGATGAGGCTCAGGGTCTTTGCCTGGATGAACTGATCGATGAGTGCCGTGTCCGGGTCAGGGATGATCAACATGTCGCTCTCGTTGATGGGTTTCCAGCCCCGAATACTGGAACCGTCGAAGCCAAAGCCCTCCTCGAAAGCTGACTCTGTGAGCTCATCGGCCGGGACAGAGAAATGCTGCCACTGACCCGGAAAGTCCATAAATTTGAAATCGATCATCTGCACCTCGTGGTCCTTGACCATTTTCAAGGCCTTTGCAACGGGAGATGCTGGAGATTTTCCCATAATGTCAATCCCTCATGGTTTGTTGTTCTAGAAGAGTGTGTGAATTATTTTCAGACGATTTCGTGGTAGGCACGCTCGCCGTGTTCAACAAAGTCGAGTCCTTCGTATTCATGCTCCTTCTCACTCCTGATCCCGAAGGTTCCGCGGATGAGCGTAATGAGAACCCAGGTTACCCCTCCCGAGAATAGGATTGTCGCCACGACCGCGAGAGCCTGAATGCCCAGGAGGCCGACGTTGCCATGGAGAAGTCCGTCCGCCCCATCGGGGTTCACGCTTGTCGTGGCAAAGATCCCTGTCGCGAGCGCGCCGAAAATTCCGCCGATCCCGTGAACCGAAAAAGCGTCAAGTGTGTCATCCAGACCCCACC
>JBATTW010000471.1:0-8799 GCA_049670805.1 Bacteroidota bacterium | reverse complement strand
GCCTAGGTTTGTGTGTATCTGACACAATAGGCTGCTGTCAACCCTCTCGATTTGAGCCCGCGCTAGAGCCTCTATGCTGTAATTTAGCCCGGTCTGATAGACACCGCGTGCTTGGAAGGCCCGACCGAGGTCATTCAGAGCCAAAATTGTCGATTGAGAACCCTGGTTCTTGGTGATCTCAAACCTAGCCCGCGCTGATGAAGTCGCCAAAACGAAATCACCCTTTTCCATCGAACTCTCATATTGCCGTGCCAGCGAGAACTCCAACAACTCCCTGTCGTCAGCGAGTGCCGCAAGGTCCAGCGCTTCCCGGGTTTGCTCAAGTGAAGTTACATACTCGCTCTGCAAGAAGGCGATACCTGCGTACTGTAAATACCCCCACCCTGCCCAACGGAAGAGCCCGTAGTATTCTCTACGCTGAATACTCTGCGAGCAGAGTTCCTTGGCCTTCTCGTACAGTCGTTCCTCTACGAGTTTTTGTATCTGGTGGGATCGGATCAGCTCCGCCCCTGTGATGTCACCATACGCCTCCGCAAGAGCGATATGCTGCAGCGCGATAGACGTAGCCTCTTCCTGCCGCCGGAGTCGAAAGAGAAGAGCTGCGCGGGCTTGGTGGAACCGTGGCTCGTCAGGATCCCGCATGACCGCCTCGTCGAGGTACTGAAGAGCCTGGTTGAAATCCGCCTTGCTCCAGTAGGCCAGCGCAGAAGCATACCAGTAGTTGGCATTGTCCGGATAGCGATGACAAAGCGATGTGAAGACTCTGATTGTCGTCTCCACCCCTTCTAATCGCTCATACGCATACTCAAAAGCCTTGTAGCACTCCGGGGCTGCGAGGCCTAGATCTATTGCACGCATAAAGAGCCGCACAGCTCTTCTGTCATCATTCATCAAATAGTAGGTATTCCCCAGGCCGAAGTATGAGAGCGGCATCTCGGTTCCGTCCTCGATCCGCTTCTCAAAGAATTTGATCGCATGATCCAGTTCACCGCCGTACTGAGCAACTTCCGCCAGCGATTCGTAGAACGGCAGGTGATCCGGGTACTTCTCTACCAGATCCTCACAGCGAGAGAGAGCCTCGGAGAACTCCCTCCTCCCTATCATCTGCCGCAATTCCAGGTAATCCGCTTTTCTGATCTCACGCTCGAGCGGTATCGCATCCACCTGGAGAACCAGGACAAACAATCCAAAGAGTATGAACCGTCGCCCGAGCATCCTATCGCTTCCTGGAGACTTCATGAAATAACCGTGTCGCATCGTTCTTTCGTCCCCCGTCAAGCCCTATCACCAATTGTAACTCCTCCCGGGCCTCTTCCGGGAAATGGAGCATCAGATAACCCTTCGCTCGCAGCCAGTGTGATTCCTCAATCAGACGCATGTTCGAGGAATGATCGATTGCATGTCGCAGGTGGTCCAAACCGGCAGCGGTCCGTTCGCGGTCGTATGAGAGAAACAGCGAAAGGAAGCTTCTCTGCGCAGTCATCAGATAAACGGCACCCGCCGAGTAGTGGACATAGTCGAGGATCTCGCTCTCAGGGAAAGCTCTCACAAACCGTTCTAAGAGCCTGAGAGACCCCTCATGTTGCCCCGCATCCAACAGCCGGTACGCCAGGTCAATATCCTCCTGATCACCCCCCCGAACCATCACCCGGAACTCCGGCCTCTCCACTCGAGCAAGCTCTGCGTAGGGGTCAGTCAACATCCAGTCGGCCCCGAGGAGCAGCAAAACCGGGAACAGGAGCACCACCGCTGCCCGGAGAACGTATGCAGGTCTAAACGATTGAACCCATACCGGCGCAGATTCCCGGACACCTGAGAAGATCCCATCGCCTCCAGCACGATCCGGCCTTGCCCCGAAGATCTCATTCCCCCTGGCCTCGGCAAAGTTGACCATCTCGATATGAAGATCCAGCTCTTCCGATGCATTCGGATCAACCTCGATACGGTCAAGCAGTCTGAGTGACTCCTCGGGAGTAAGGTGCCCGAGAGCGAGATCACTCAACTTCGGTCTTTCATCCGTCATCAATACACCTGGATATGAATGCTCAGCCTCATCTTATTGATACCTCTTAGTATCCCATTTTCCGAAGCCACGTTCTCATCTTCCTTATTGCCGCATCCTCCCTGCTCTTGAGCGTAGAGATCGGAATCCCTAGGAGGCTGCTGATCTCTGCAAACCGGAGGCCTGAGTAGAACCGGTGTTTCAGAACCTCGTAGTCCCGCTTCGGGAGCCGCAACAGACACTTCCGAAAAGCCAGTCCCAGTCCTTCGTCTTCTATTCCTGATAGATCAATCGAGACAGCAAACTGAATCTCTACCTGTTCGCGCCAGGGCGAGTTCCTGTCGTTCTTTTTCTTGAGCTGGATTGCCCGGTTCAGCACACCCTTTGCCACGTAGTTACGCACGTGCTCGATGGATTCGAATTCTTTTGAGTTGTTCCGAATCGTGCAATAGAGAACCGTGTGGACAATGTCCTTTGCCTCGTCTTCCGAGATGTGCGCCGTTCGCGCCAGGTTTGTCCAGAAATGGATGTACTTCCGATACGCGGTCTCCAGGAGCTCTGTAGGCCGGAGGATAGGTGCAGCTTTCTGTGAGATGGGCGGGCACATTTCAGACTTTGTTCGTAGGACCCGGTCAGAGTCTGGAATACGTTGAAGTGACGTGGGGGCTAGTATCGTACGCAACAGACAAATGCTATTCAAGAGGAACAATGGAGTGAGTCAGAATCGCCTGAAAGTGAACAGACATAGGTGACAAATAGTCAGCTCGCCCCGTCCTCAACCTGACGGTAGTACTCACCTGACCTACACTCATTCGTCCAAAACAGCCTCCTGGGGACATTATCGGACCAGACCGGCCAATTGGACTCTCCTCTAGTTCTACAAGGCTAGAAGCGAAATTCCGAGGAAATCTTTTGTGGAAAAGCGTGACGGGAAAACAGCTATAACGAGGCCTTGTATCCGGCAACCCATTCCTCGAGGTCGGTGTCGGACACACCCTCCTCCAGCAGCTTGATGAGCGCACTCCCGATGACAACACCGTCCGAGGACCGGGCAAACCGGTGTGCGCTTTCGTGAGAAGATACACCAAATCCCACCAGAACGGGATTCCGCTTCGCAAAAAGCTTCACTGTCTGGATATACTCTTCCGGTGACCCACCGGCCGCAGTCCCCGTGACACCCGTTGTGGAGACGCAGTAGAGAAAACCGGAAGATGCCCCATCGATCGCTCCTATCCTGTCCGTGGAGGTGGTAGGTGTGACAAGAAGGATCGTGGAGAGACCGAATCTCTCAGCCTGACAACGGTATCCCTCAGACTCCTCCAGCGGAAGCTCCGGGAGTATCAGGCCGTCCACGCCGCTCTCCGCTGCGGTCGTAAGGAACCGCTCGAGACCATAGCGGAGAATCGGATTGAGGTATCCCATCAGAGCGATGGGGATGGAGGACTCCCGTCGGATTATCCTTATCTGCTCAAAGATCAGGTCCAGTGTTATCCCGTTCTTCAGGGCGACCATCGAACTGTGCTGGATCGCCGGTCCGTCTGCGAGCGGATCAGAGAAAGGCATCCCGATCTCGACTATGTCAGCACCACCCTTCTCGAGCAGCGGAACAACCTCTGCAAGGGAATCCAACCGGGGGAAACCGGCAGTCGTAAACAGCGCCAGCGCCTTTTCCCCGGCTTCTGTGACCCCGATGATCCTGTTGTGAATACGATCGGTCATGATTGAACGAGTGCCGAAATGTCTTTGTCGCCTCGGCCTGAAAGATTGACAACTACAACATCCTTTTTCCCCGTCTCGGGCATCAGGTCCTTCAGGTAGGCCAGGGCATGCGCGGTCTCAAGCGCCGGGACTATCCCTTCAAGCCGGGCTACCAGCGCCGCACCTTGCAGCGCCTCTTGATCGGTCACCGAGACGTACTCCACCCTCCCGCTCTGCTTAAGGTGGCTGTGTTCCGGCCCGACGCCGGGGTAGTCCAGCCCCGCAGAGATGGAATGAGCCGGCTTGACCTGGCCGTGCTCATCCTGGAGGAGGAAACTCATAGATCCATGAAGGACACCCGGTAACCCTTTGGTCAGTGTCGCCGCATGCCAGCCAGACTCCAGACCAAGGCCAGCCGCTTCCACGCCGATCATCCGAACTTTTTCCTCCAGAAAAGGATGGAAGAGCCCGATCGCGTTGCTACCACCGCCAACACACGCCAGGAGAATGTTCGGCAGCTTCACCTGCTTGGCAAGAAGCTGTTCCCGTGTCTCCCTCCCAATCACCGTCTGAAAATCCCTGACCATCATCGGGTACGGGTGAGGTCCAACAACCGAACCGATCACGTAGAACGTATTCTCCACGTTCGTTACCCAGTCGCGGATGGCCTCGCTTGTGGCATCCTTGAGCGTCCTGCTCCCCGATCTCACCGGCACAACACTCGCACCAAGCAACTCCATGCGCCGGACATTCAGCTCCTGCCGACGCATATCCTCCTCACCCATATAGACGACACACTCGATCCCGATCTTCGCGGCGACAGTTGCCGTTGCAACGCCATGTTGTCCCGCGCCCGTCTCAGCGATTATACGCGTCTTTCCGGACCGCCTCGCGAGCAGGACCTGACCGATGGTGTTATTGATCTTGTGGGCCCCCGTATGGCAGAGGTCTTCCCTCTTGAGATAGATCTTCCCCTTCCCGTAGAACTCAGTCAATCGACTCGCGAATGTCAGCGGGGTCGGTCTGCCCGCGTACTCGCGAAGCATCGCCTGGAGCTCCTCCTGAAACCCGGCATCCTCCTTCGATCGACTGTACAGATTCTCCAGCTCAGTGAGCGCAGCCATCAACGTCTCGGGAACGAACTTCCCTCCGAAATCCCCGAAGTAACCCCGGTGGTCCGGAAATCTGTACGCGCCCGGCTGTGCCGCAGGTCCCTTCATCCGGGAACCTCTTCGCTCACCGGGCTCGCAACCGATTTGCCAACCACAGGCGCGAGTGCCCTTAGTCTCTCCATCAGATCCATGAATCTGGCCGGCTTGAGAGACTGATATCCGTCAGAGAGCGCCGTCTCCGGGTTGTGGTGGACTTCGATCATCAGTCCGTCGGCTCCGGCTGCAACGGCCGCAAGAGACATCGGCGTCACCCCTTCCCACATTCCGATACCGTGACTGGGATCCACGATGACGGGCAGGTGCGAGAGCTTCTTCAGGACCGGGACAGCGTTCAGGTCAAGCGTGTTTCGCGTGATGGTCTCGAACGTCCGTATGCCCCTCTCACAGAGAATGACGTCCCGGTTACCTCGGGTCACTATATACTCGGCTGCCATCAACAACTCTTCGATTGTTGCGGCCATGCCACGCTTGAGTATGACAGGCTTGCGCAGGTCACCAACCGCCTCCAGTAGACCGAAGTTGCTCATGTTCCGGGCCCCGATCTGTATAACGTCGGTAACTTCCGCGACAGCTGATAGTGTCAGCACATCCCGAACTTCGGTTACGATCTTGAGTCCCGTCGCCTCACGAGCCTCCCGCAGCAGGACAAGCCCCTCCTCCTTCATACCCTGGAAGGAGTGAGGAGACGTGCGAGGCTTGTAGGCTCCACCCCGGAGGAACTTGGCACCAGCTTGCTTCACGGCATTGGCGCTCTGGATGAGCTGCTCCCAACCTTCCACCGAGCAGGGACCGGCAATTACGGCCAGCTCCGATCCACCGATCACCTCTCCCCCGATGTTGATCTCCAGATCATCCGGCCTGGCCTCCCGCCCAACCAGCTTGTAGGGCTTTGAGACAGGGATTGCCTGTTCGACACCAGCCATGGATGAAAAATGGTCAGGATTGATCTTGCCCCTGTTCCCTGTTATCCCGATGGCAAGGCGTTGAGAACCGGTGATCTCATGCGGCTTGAGGCCCAGTTCGGACACCTTCCGCTTCACAGCAAGTTTCTCCTGCTCTGTCGCTTCAGGCTTCATGACAATCAGCATGGATTAGTCCCCCCTTTTGTTTTGGATTTCGAGATCTGCAGAGCGGACGGCCTCCACAAATCGAATCATCTTCTCCACACTCTTCTTTCCCGGGGAGTTCTCCAGCCCGCTGCTGACATCGACTGCGTACGGACGGGCGGTTCGGATGGCCTCCCCCACGTTCTCGTCCCGGAGCCCTCCACTGAGGATGATCCTGCCAAAATGCCTGGCTTCGCCAGCCAGTGTCCAATCAAATGTCTTGCCCGTCCCGCCTTCAAGCCCCGGCACGTATGTATCCAGCAGATACGCTGAGACACGGTACCGGGAAAGTGATTCCAGATCTGCCGCACCCGATATCCTGAAGCCTTTCACAACTCTGACCGGATAGCCGGTTGTCTCAGATGGTGTCTCCTGACCGTGCAGCTGCAGGGTGTCGATCCCGCATTCCCGAATGACATCGTTCACAACACTTCTCTCCGCGTCCACAAAGACACCAACAGTCTGAACGAACGGCGGCAGCTGCCGGATGATCTCCGCGGCATTTTCCGGAGATATACACCGGGGGCTGGATGGCGCGAAGACGAACCCGAGCGCGTGCGCGCCGGCGTCAGTGGCAGCCAGCGCATCCTGCAAGTTTGTGATTCCACAGATCTTTATCCGCGTCACCCGTCCACCACCACTTCAGATAGAAGCTGACTCAATGCCATGCCGGGGTCTGCCGATCTCATGAAGTACTCACCAATGAGCATCGCATGAATACCGTGATTCATCAGTTTTTGAAGATCCTCCGGCCTGCTTATCCCGCTCTCGCTCACAACAACCGCACCATCCGGCACATGCTTCACGAGCCGAATCGAGACATCCAGATCGGTCTCAAACGTCGCCAGATCCCGGTTATTAATCCCTATGATATCGAATGAGTACTGAGACAGAGACGAGAGCTCATCCTCAGAATGCACCTCAACCAGGGATTCCATACCCAGCTCCGTTGCGAGCTCTTTCAGCTCTATCAGCAGGTCCGGCGTCAGTATGGCCGCAATCAACAGGACGGCATCCGCCCCTGCCGCCTTCGACTCATGGATCTGATACGGATCCAGTATGAAATCTTTTCTGAGGATGGGGAGATCAACAACCTTCTTGACCTGTTTGATATACTCCAGATTCCCCCGGAAATAGCTATGGTCCGTCAGAACGGAGATCGCCGCCGCGCCCCCCCCGGCATACTGCTTCGCTATGCTCTCGGGCTGGAACTCCTCCCGAATGACATGTTTTGAAGGGGAAGCTTTCTTGATCTCCGCGATGATCGCCGGCCTCCTGCTCCTCAGTGCACTGACCAGCGATAATGTCCTGGCCGCATATGCCGGACTGTCTCTGAATGAACCGAGATCAACCTCCCTCTTCTTCTCCTCCACCTCCTGACGCTTGTGTTCAACGATCGAATCGAGAAGGCTCATTGTTTACCTGTAAATTCTATGAGATTATTAAGGACACTCAATGCACGGCCAGAGTCGATGGACTCTGAGGCCATGGCGCTCGCCTCCCGCAGCTCAGAGGTTTTGCCGGAGACGTATATGCCAAAAGCTGCGTTTGCCACTACCACATCCCTGGAGGGAGACTTCTCACCCTGAAGGATCTTCATGGTGATCCCGGCATTCTCCTCGGCATCTCCACCCCCCACCGCACTGAGCGGCTTTAGTTCCAGACCAAACTGAGCAGGATGCACCGAATAGCTGCGCAAGGGTTCGCTCCCCCGTACTTCACAGACACTCGTCTCGCCCGATATCGTTACCTCGTCCATCCCGTCATTGCTGTGAACGACGGCTGCCCTTTCCGACCCCAGCTTCTGAAGCGCCCCGGCAAGGAGCTCAGATACTGACTTATGATACACTCCCAGGAGCTGCTTTCGCACACCCGCCGGATTTGTTATCGGACCAACCATATTGAAGATCGTACGGATCCCCAGTTCTTGACGCGGCTTCGCGGCATGCTTCATCGCCGGGTGGAAAAGAGGCGCAAAGAGAAACCCGATACCCAGACGCCGTATGCACTCCCCCGCCCGTTCGGGCGGCAGTGAGACGTTTACGCCCAGAGCCTTCAGCAGATCGGCGCTACCGCTCTTACTTGATACTGACCTGTTTCCGTGCTTTGCGACGGTTACGCCCGCTCCCGCCGCAACCAGTGCCGACACAGTGGAGATATTGAACGTCCCCAGCCCGTCGCCTCCGGTTCCACACATGTCGATCGCGTCAGGATCTTCAACACTCACCTTCACCGATTTCTCTCTCATCGTCCGCGCAAAACCGACCAGCTCGTCCACCGTCTCCCCTTTGGCCCTCATCGCCACCAGCAAGCCGGCAATCTGTGCCTCACTCGCCTGCCCGGTCATGATCAGCTCCAGTGCCGCTGCGGCCTCTTCGACCGTGAGGGAGTTTCCCTCGAAGCATTTCTCGATATACTGTTTCATCAACATCAGCCTGTCTCCAGCCAGTTGCGGATCATCGTCTCACCATGCTCGGTGAGAATCGATTCGGGATGGAACTGCACACCCTCGATAGGGAATCTCTTGTGCCTTACACCCATGATCGTTCCTTCCCCCGTGCGTGCGGTGATTTCCAGCTCCTCCGGAAATCCCTCGGGCGAAATCATGAGCGAATGATACCTCGTGGCGGAAAAAGTGCCGGGGATGCTTTCATAGAAGGGGCCACCGTTGTGCTCAATGGAGGAGACACGCCCGTGCATGAGTTCCGGCGCATGAACGATCCGGCCGCCAAAAACCTGCCCGATCGCCTGGTGCCCCAGGCAGACCCCCAGAACGGGAATTCCGCTCCCGAACTCCCGTATCACATCCATGGTTATGCGC
>JBATTW010000470.1:0-12243 GCA_049670805.1 Bacteroidota bacterium | reverse complement strand
GACAGGGACGGCATTGCGCGGGCGTTTGGAATATCCACGAGCAACACCTTCACAAACGGTGTTGCCACCGCCAGCGGTGGTGCAAACGGCCGGATGCGGCTCTACAACGTGGAGACCGCAACGATTTCCGCAACGAATGGTACGATCGGTTCCGCCGGACTGGACCGGCTCGTTGTGACGGTTTCACCGGGTGCTCTCGGGCAGTTCGACTTCGTTCTCTCTTCTCCTCAGACGAACGGGGTGAAGTTCACCGGAACGAACACGCTCACTGCGGAAGATGCCTACGGAAACATCATCACGAACTTCAACGCGCTCACGAACAATGTGAGCATAACGACATCTCTGATCGGGACCATCACCGGCCTCGGATCGGGGAACAACAACGTTCTGAATCAGAGCGGCGATTTCGCCTCCGGTGTCGCGAACCTGACCGGAAAGCTGGAGTTTACCGGCCAGGCCGATACGGGCAGGTTTACCGCCACCTCCGGAGGGAAAGCCGGGGTTTCGGGCACCGTGAGGATAAACTCCGGAACGGCCAGCAGGCTTGTCGTCACGGGAAGTGGGGCAGGCACCGCGGGAACATCGCAGAGTCTGACCATCACAGCCAAAGACAGCTCCGGGAACACGGTACCGGGGTATGCCGGGACCAAGACGCTGATTTTTTCCGGCGCGATCCCGTCCACGGACCCCGTGACCCCTCCCACCGTGACGAATACGTTGGGAACGGCGGTGAGCTTCGGATCTTCGACGGCAATCAGTTTCACGAACGGTGTTGCGACAACGTCGGCAGGTCGAAACGGAGTCATGATCCTCTACAATGCCCGGACCGACACGATCTCAGTCAGCGACGGGGCGTTGAGTTCGAACGGGACGGACCGCCTGGTTGTCTCGGTAACCGCCGCTGAGATGGCGAAGTTCATTGTCTCGTTTGATTCACCACAGACAAACGGCATTCCGTTCTCCGGTGTGAACACCCTGACCGCGTCAGATGCCTACGGGAATACGAAAACAAGCTTCAATGCCGGCACAGACAACGTGACCATTCAAAGCAGTCTGACCGGGACGATATCGGGTCTGGGCTCACTGGGGAACAACGTGTTGAACCAGCCTTCGGATTTCACATCGGGAGTCGCGAGTGTCACCGGTGACCTGGTCTTCTCCGGGGCGGGCGGAGCTGCGACCTTCACTGCCACGTCGTCCACCGGGAAATCCGGGACATCCGAATCGGTGACTGTGACGAACCCGGCACCCACGCTGACGTCGATCAATCCGAACGGGGCAGATCGGATGGATACCCTGGATGTCACCCTCAGAGGGACGAAGTTCTTCGAGGGGGTCACCACCGTGGACATGGGCGCCGACGTGCGTATTGATTCGACGAAGATCCTCAGCTCCACAGAGATCTTTGCGCGGATTGTCATCGATTCGGGAGCCACTCTCGGAGTGCGTGACGTTGCCGTTGTCAACAGCGGCCCCGGTGGCGGGAGGGCGACGCTCTCCAGTGCCTTCACCGTTCGGAACGTACCGAGTATCGCAACGATCAATCCGCCTACAGGGGTGCGGGGCCAGAACCTGGTCATCACGCTGACGGGAAGCAACTTTGAAGGGAGCGCTACCACGGTCGGGATGATCGGGTCGGGGATTTCCCTCTCCCCGCCAACGATTACCAGCCGAACAAGGTTGACCGTCACGGCAAACATTTCTCTGCAGGCCGCGGACGGCCCGAGGCAGCTCTTTGTCACGAACTCCGGGGCGTACGGTGGTACCTCCAACTTCGTTGCCTTCACCATCGGGAGCAATCCGGTACCGACGATCACGAGCGTGACACCCGATTCGGCTTCACGACTCCAGGCGGTAGAGGTCACGGTGAGGGGAACAGGCTTCTTCAACGGTCTCACGTCTCTGGACATGGGGCCGGGTATCGCGATCAACAGCTTTGTGGTTGACAGTACCACCCGGCTGCGAGCGAACATCACGATTGCCGACACGGCACCAACCGGTCAGAGGAGTATCTACGTCTCGAACAATCCTCCGGGCGGCGGCACCGATACGCTTCTGCTCGGGTTTGTCGTGACCAACCCGGTTCCCACTGTGACGAATATCGCTCCGCAGGTTGCCAACCGTCTCCAGTCGCTGGAGGTGGTTTTCACGGGCACCGGGTTCATCTCCGGCGCCACCACGGTGGACATGGGATCCGGGATAGCGGTTGACTCTGTCGTGGTGAACACCACAACGCAGCTGACGGCAGCCATAACGGTCGATTCCGCGGCGGGCGTCGGCGTGCGGGATGTTCGAGTTCTCAATGTACCCCCAGGGGGCGGTAGCGACACCCTGGCCAACGCCTTTACCGTCAACAATCCAGGGGCGATCCTGACGAGTATTGATCCGGACACCGCCAGGGTGGGTATTGCGTACGTGGATATTGGTGTCGAAGGGTCAAGCTTTGTGCCCGAATCGGTTGTGCGGTTTGACACCGTGGGACTGCAGACTGTCTTCGTCAATACATCGCGTCTGACCGCCACGATTCCCGGCAGCGAGCTGGATACCGCGGGCACGTTTGCGGTGACGGTCTTCACCCCGGGCGCGGGAATATCGAATTCCAAGACCTTTATGGTGAAGAATCCGGCTCCGACGCTGGCATCCATCGATCCCGACACTGTCTCCCGGCTGCAGACGCTCGACATCGCGATCAGTGGGTCCGGCTTTGTGGAGGGTTTCACATCTGTGGAGTTCAATCCTCCAACAGATATCCCGGTCAATTCGGTGAACGTGACAAGCTCCAGCCAGCTGGTCGCGAATGTGACTATCGGGGAGTCTGCGGCATCGGGGACGAGAACCCTTCGGGTGTGGAATCCTGTTCCCGGCGGTGGCATCTCTGATCCACTACCGTTCACCATAGCGGGTAACCCGGTCCCCAAACTGGACAGCGTCAAACCCGCCCTCGTCTCTCGCCTGCAGATTCTCGACGTGGTCGTCAGCGGTTCGGGTTTCGTGCGAGGAGAGAGCTGGGTAGACTTCGGACCCGATGTAACGGTAAACTCCACGGTCGTTGATACGTCTTTCCAGATTACCGTGAACATTACGGTGGAGGTGACTGCCGCGACGGGCATCCGGAAGATCTATGTCTTTACCGAGGCTCCGGGAGGTGGAAGCTCGGACTCGGTCGATTTTGAAATCACCAATCCGGCCCCGGAACTCATTGCTCTCCGACCCTCTAACGGAAACCAGGAACAGAGTCTTGATGTCACTCTGGATGGACGGAACTTTATCGAGGGCGTGACATCGGTTGATATGGGACCGGGCATCACCATCGACAGCGCTTCCGTCGTAAATGACACCGTTCTTGCGGCCTCGATCACGATAACCGGAAGTGCGGCACTGGGTCCGCGCGACGTCCGGATCACAAACATCCCCCCTGGCGGAGGCACGGATACACTCAGGAACGGCTTTGTGGTCGGAAACAACCCTGTGCCAACGATCGCGAGCATCGATCCTGTGGCAGGTGACAGGCTGGCAATCATGGATGTCCGGGTACGAGGGACAAACTTCCTGGGTGGTGTCACAACAGTTGACCTGGGAGAGGGGATCGTTGTCAGGTCCACGACCGTTGATAGTGACACACAACTCACAGCCAGCATCAGAATCGAATCAACCGCGCCGACAGGTCCGCATGACGTTCTGCTGGCTAACCGACCTCCGGGCGGCGGCAGGGATTCGATCATTGGTGGCTTCGCCGTGAACAACCCGGCGCCTTCACTGGCGAGCATCTCACCTTCGCGTGGGGTGCTGGATCAGACGCTGGATCTGCTCCTGGCCGGGACGAAGTTTATCGCAGGGGTGACATCCGTAAATATGGGCCCGGATATCACAGTCAATACCACCACCATCGACAGCGATACGCAACTCACCGTCAGCGTGAGCATCGCGACTTCGGCCAGCACAGGCGCGCGAAACGTCACGGTTTCCAATGCGGCGCCGGGAGGCGGCGAATCCGATGCGGTTCTCTTCAACGTGGATCTGCCCGGGACAACGGCTCCGGTCCTTGTCTCGCCCCAGGAGGGCGCAACCGGTTTGCCGCTGACGCTGGTGTTGCTCTGGAACAGCCAGGATGGGGCAAGCGCCTATCACGTCCAGCTTTCGACGGACCCGGTTTTCGGTTCGACAGTCTTTGAAGACTCTCTTCTCACGGATACAACCGCCCAGGTCGGCCCGCTCAACAGCGGTGCCACGTACTACTGGCGGGTCCGGGCAAGATTTACCCCAGGCTACGGCCCGTACTCGGACGCCCAGTCGTTTTCCACCCAGGCCGGCTACCCGCAGACATACACGCTCAGCACAACGATTACGTATCCCAGCCGTGCGACCGCCTCGGAATACCAGCCAGACGACTACCGTATGATCGGGTTGCCGGGTGCAGGAAACCTGCCGATGACAAGCATTCTGGGTGGGACCAACAATGTGGATTGGCAGGCCTACTGGGATAGTGGGAACCCGGATGAGAGCAGAGGGATCGTTGCATACAACGGATCGGCGGATTTCACGTTCTCCACGGGGAGAGCTTTCTGGGTGGTTCAGAAAGGGCCTCTGGCAATCAGCACCTCTGTGCCGACGGCCGAGCTGGACTCGACCGGGGCGGTGAACATCCCGCTCCACACGGGATGGAACCTGATCGCCAATCCTTTTGTGGGTGCCCTCGCCTGGTCCACGGTTCAGGCGGGCAATACTCCCGTGATTACAGGTCCACTCTATGCGTTCGCCGGATCCTGGTCTCAGACAGCATCAATCGCACCGTACACGGGATACTACTTCTTCAACTCCGACGGCCGAACTTATCTGAGGGTTCCCCTCACGGTGCCGAGTCTGGCGAAGAGTTCCTCTCCTCTTGCCGGCCTTCTCTGGTCCATCGGAATAGCCATTGAGGCGGGCGATTTCAGGGAAGAGATCACCTACGCGGGTGTCTCTGCTGATGCGGAAGCCGGCCTCGATCGGTACGATTTCAGAAGGCCGCGCGCACTTGGGCCGCTGCCGTCCGTCTCGTTCTTGCGCCCCGGGTGGGACCCGAACAATCCTGCTTTCGCGACAGACGTGCGACCGCAGTTCGTGGATGTTGAAGGCTGGGAGTTCGAGGTGCATGCGCCCGCGCGCGAGTCTCTCCTCCTGAGATTCCCACGCATCACGGAGGTGCCGGAGGAGTTCCAGGTCTTCCTCATGGACCGCGCGGGAGGCCAGGCCGTTGATTTGCGAGAGGAGAATGAGTACAGGTTCACGCCTTCGTCGGATCGGACCGCATTCACGCTGATCGTGGGAACGGAAGAGGCTGTTCAGTCAAAACTCGATGATCTCCTTCCCAAAGAGTTTGCGCTGGGTCAGAATTTCCCCAATCCCTTCAATCCCATGACCACCATACCGGTGGCAGTACCACAGGCGGCACGGGTGACCCTGAAGATCTACAATATCCTGGGTGAGGAGATCCGGACAGTGCACGACGGGGCGCTTTCAGCTGGCCGGCACTGGTTGACCTGGGACGGGAAGAACCATCTGGGTGTACAGGTCGCCAGCGGTGTCTATCTTTCCCGGCTGACCACGGAGACGGGGTTCAGTCATTCTCGGAAAATGATTCTCATGAAATAGGAGCCCTGACGGCGATGCTACGAGCCCTTGGGCGGAAGAAGTCTGTTTCCATCATGCTTGTCTGGCTGATGGCACTCCAGCTGGTTCCTCTCTCTCTGCTTGCGGATGACGAGAAGACAGCTATTGAAAATGTTCGATTCGAAGTGGCCGGCGAACTGGTCTACATCCACTATGACCTTCTCGGCCCGGCCGATCGTATTCACAAAATCAGCGTGGCTCTCTTCCGGCAAAACGATCGACTCTTTGTCTATCAGCCGGTAAACATCACGGGTGATGTCGGGACCATCGTGTTCCCGGGCAAGGGCAGACGTATAACGTGGGACTTCACGAAGGAGTTCCCCGAGGGGCTCACCGGCGACGACTACTATTTTATTGTTGAGACTGAAGAGGAGAAGGAGGAGGGGATAAGTTCGCTCGTCTGGATTGGAGGCGGTGTGGCGGTAGCCGGCGTGCTCGCCATTGTCCTTCTCTCAGGCGGGGATTCGTCAACTCCACCGTCCACCGGGGGATTCCCGGTCCCCCCGGGACGGCCGTAACCCCGGAATCATTAGACGAGAAACGTGGCAATCAAGGGCATGAGACAATTCCTTCTGAGTGTAGCAGTCGTTGCGATCGCGGCGTCCGCTTTCGGGCAGACGACGATCACGGGCAGGAGCAATACCGGCTCCATTATTCCTTCGTATGCGGAAGCGGGGACGAACGGGAGCGGTCGTCCGGTAGCCGGACTAACGTTCGAGTTTGAATTCTCCGAACCTTCCGGAAACAAGTACCTGGATGCCCGGGAAACGGGTCGTCTCAGGATTGTCATCAGCAACAGCGGGAGGCTCTCGGTACGGAACGTCGTCGCGAGGGTCGTTCCGCTGGCCAGTCCTTCCAGTGTTACGTTCAACGACTCTATTCTCGTTGGCGAGATACCCATGAACTCGACACGGTACGCGATCTTCTATTTCTCCGCGAAGGAAGACGTCCCCTCACAAATCCTGACGTTCCAGATCGAACTGCACGATCCAAACGGTCCTGTTGCAGATCCTCAGCTGTTGACATTCCTCACTCGCTCGAGACAGATCAGACGCCCGGAAGACTGAGCTGGAGGAGGAGTCTGTCTCCCCCCGGAGAACGGTGAAACATTCCCTGTTGATCTCCGCGAAGATGTTCCATGTGTGTCCGGAGTGCGGGCTGTGAGGCAAAAAGGGATTGTCTACTTCGTGTTCGGGGAGAGTGGAGGAGACGTTTCCTGAATCCACTGGGCGGTTATGACTCTCATGAGTTCGTCCCGCTTACGGATCACCTGGAAAACGCGGATGAGTGTCCCCACTACAAGCAGGTAGAGAAGCAGGCCAACGTAGATGATTGCTGTCAGATCCATGTCGTCTTCTGGAGATTCTGGCCTTCTGCACGCCACGACTGGAAAAAGGTCAAAAAATGTGCCGGAGAAAAGGGGCTGAATCGAAGGAATGTCGCATTCCCGTGATCGAGGGAATTGACGATGTCCATTCTTAGGTGACAGATTACTTAAAGCGAATCCTCAAAATTTTTCCATTTCAGCTACTTATTGACATTCTGTGGAAATCTTCGCAGGTTGGGCTTTGAGCTGGGGCACGCGACAGGCCAACAGGCGATGCCAGAGGTAACAGGGGCGAGAATTCAAGTTAGCGATCAGACTGAGAAAGTCAAGTGTTTGAGTCTACTTCAAGAAAGGTGAAGAATTAGCATGAAAACAGCTCCAAACCGTCGGGCTGGCGGCAACGCGTCAAGCGAGAGGACCTTGCAGGACTATCTCGCCATAATTGTTCGGGGGAAATGGGTCGTCCTCTCGGTGTTTGCTGCTGTGATTGTGCTCACAATCCTTGTCACCAAGATCATGGACCCGGTGTACAAATCCTCGTGTCAGGTCCTGCTCAACACCCGGGAGCTTCAGTCGTCACTCTTTCTGGATGCGGTTCGCCCGGAATATGGCCAGAACATTACTCAGAACGAGCTTGCGATCCTCAACTCAAGGAGTCTTGCAGATTCGGTGGCAGGCCGGATCATAAGCCAGCGACCTCTGGATGAGAGCGGAGGCTCCTTTATACCGGTGATCCTTCCTCCGGAGGACCTGCCCGGTTCGGCATCCCTGGCACCGCTGGCACTCGTGTCGGGGCGCATCAGCGACATGATCGATTTCGAACCCGTCAGGGAATCTGACGTTATTACCGTTACCGCAAAGAGCAAGAGCGCGATTGAGTCCGCTCTCATAGCCAATACATACGCGGAAGCGTACCGGGACCGGAACATCTACATGAGTAGATCCAAGTCTCGCGCATTCAAGGAGTTTCTGGAAGACCAGGCGAGTGAGAAGCAGAGGGAGCTGGTGGAGACAGAAGCAGCGCTCCAGACCTACATGGAGCGCCACGGGATTGTCTCGCTGGACGAGGAGGCGAGAAAAGTGATCGACCAGCTGGCAGCGCTGGAAGCAACTCGCGATGCGACAGACATCTCTCTCCGTCAGCTGCGGAACACGCTTGCCTCCTACCAGGAACAACTGCCCCAGCAGGAGACAAACGTCGCCCGGCTCATCGGGGAGGGGAGTGACCCCTACATCCGACTCCTCCAGGAACAGCTTGCGAAGCTGGAGGTTCAGCGTGACGTGATTGTCGCACAGAATCCGTCGCTTGTCGGACGGGAGATGGTCAACGAAAAGGTCAGAGAAATCGATTCCCAGATCAACGCGCTGCGGCTCAAGCTCCAGAAGGAAACGGACAAGTTCCTCAGAACGCTCACACCGACAGTAGGAGGGGGGCCGGGTGATGCGGCCGGGTACCTCAAATCCATCAAGCAGAAGATCATCGAAACCGGGATACAGGTCCAGGCTCTCGAGGCAAAGAAGCTTGCCCTCAATGATGCGATCCGTCAGCAGGAAGTGAAGTTCGAACGGATCCCGAGAAAGAGCGTGGAACTGGCACGTCTCCAGCGCTCACGACTCAGCAACGAGAAGCTCTATCTTATGGTGGAGGAGAAGTTCAACGAGGCGAATATTACAGAGAAATCGAATATCGGCTACGTCGAGATTATCGAACGCGCGGCGGTACCCTTTGCGCCCGCCAGCCCGAAGATGTTCATCAACCTCGCAATCGGCATCATCCTGGGTCTCGGGCTGGGATTGGTCGTTGTCCTTACAAAGGAGTTCCTGGATGTCCGCATTCATTCGCCGGAAGACATAAAGCGGCGGGATCTCGTCCCGCTGGGGACGGTGGTATCCATGGACGGCGAGCTCCTTCGGCTGAGCGGACAGCAGCCAAGCGGCAACGGGAACCGAAAGGTTGATTCGCGCCTTGTGACGGTTGCATATCCTTTTTCCTCGGTTGCGGAATCGTACCGGCAGATCAGGACAAATCTGCAATTCGCCAGACCCGGGCAGATGGTCAGGTCCATTCTCGTAACGAGCTCCATCCCGGGCGAGGGGAAGTCGACGAGCGTCTCCAATCTTGCCATCGCTTTCGCGCAGGCCGGAAAGAAGACACTGCTCGTGGACGCGGATCTGCGAATGCCCAATTTGAACGTCGAGTTCAGGGTCAAGAAGGAGCCCGGACTTGCCGACTACCTCAACGGGAAAGCGGCCCTGGACGAGGTGGCTCAGAAGACCAAGATCGACAACCTCTCCGTGGCGACCTGTGGGAAGCTTCCTTCAAATCCCGCTGAGATCCTCGTTTCAGACCGGATGCGGGATTTCATCGAGAAAGCAAAACAGCAATTTGATTTTCTTCTCTTTGATTCGCCCCCGCTCCTTGCGGCAACGGATGCTTCCATCCTTTCGACACTCGTTGAGGGGACTCTCGTTGTTGTCTCCGCAGGCAGAACGCGGGCAGAAGAGCTGGACCAGGGTGTTGAACTCCTGGAGAGGGTGGGAGGAAAGGTGATGGGGGTGCTTATCAACAATTTCGACCCCCATCGCGCCTACGGGATAGGGTACCGGCGCGGCCGGCAGCGGTACTACGGTTACGGCAGGCATTACGAGCAGACGGCGTCGGCAGAAGCCGGCCAGAAGAAATCGC
The DNA here is from genome assembly GCA_049670805.1 of Bacteroidota bacterium. GTDB lineage: Bacteria > Bacteroidota > Ignavibacteria > UBA10030 > UBA6906 > JBATTW01. Next base: position 2,581 of record JBATTW010000470.1, on the reverse strand, counting down.
CCCAGCGGCAGGCTTAACCTGTTATCCCCCATCACGTGACAGGAACACGCATGCAATCGAGTACCCTAGTCCTTCGCTTCATGCTCATTACGGTGTTCGTCGTGCTCTGCGCGGGCTCGGCCCGCGCGCAACTGGAAAGTGGGCTCGGGGCGTCCTCCTCCGGCGCATCCCCCGCTGCCTACTACTACATTTCCAAGCCGGGCGAAATCACCATGAGTGTCAACGTCTGGGGATATGTCGGGAACCCGGGTCGCTACGAAGTCCCGATTTCGACAGATCTGGTTGACCTCATCTCCTTCGCTGGAGGGCCGCACGCTGATGCCGATCTCGGGTCGGTGAAAGTGTCCAGGAGCGTCAGAAGAGGCACCGCGGTCCGGACCGTTGAATTCTATCTGGATCTCAGCCGGCTGGACAAGCTCGACCAGAAGGCGCTCGACCTGGAGCCTGGTGACACGGTCTACATCGAGCCCGTGGCATTCTCAGGGCGTGATCTCTTCGGCCTGATTGCGATCGCCGCAACCGTCACCGCCGCGGTCGCGAGCCTGGTGGTGGCTCTCAACTATTGATTGTTGTCCAGGATATTCCGGGGGATGCCGATTCCCCCAACGGCCATGCGCCGGATCTGTGATGACAGGCACATCAATCTCCTGCATCGGGCCACGCCTTGTGACCCGGATTACATTCCTCTTGCCCCAAGACGGCTACATTGTCCTCGCGAAGCCTCTCTACGGCGATTGCTGGCCGCTGTGCCCTTTTCAGTTCGCTGATGTCTGGTCTGCCGCCTCCCGATCAGCCTTTGGAGTCAACGGCGCGAGTACGCGCGTGTCCCGCATAAGGAGTTGACGATGGCACGTTCACGAGCTGTTTCAGTTCTGATCATCTTTTTCACGGTTCTGTACGGCTATCTGGTCTATTCGACGGTGATCAGCCCGGAACCGTCCCCGTTCACCGTCGCGGAGACGCGGGCAGGACGGGGTGTCGGAAAAAAGGTCGTGGTTGCTTTCCGAAATGACGATCTGACTGTCTACAGCGATCCCGTCCACGAGGATTCCATTCTCTCCCTCTTCTGGAAGCACGGCGTCAAACAGACCTTTGGATTCATCCCCGACCCGAATCTCTATGTCTCCGGTGATGCAGACACGTTTGCCGTCAGGCGCGCGATGGTGGATTCGCTCAGACTCTGGAATGCCCGGGGGAAAATCGACCTGGCCATTCACGGCTACACGCATCTGAGAAGCGAGGGCTCGGACGGTGAATTCGACAAGCTTTCTCTTGATGTGCAGCTCGGGATGATCCGGCGCGCAAAGGCAATGACCGATTCGATTCTGCAGGTCAACGTTCGTGTCTTCGCTCCACCTTTCAACCAGGCAGATTCAAATACGATCAAGGCCTGTGGAATGTCCGGTATTGACATCTTCTCCGGATATGTGGGGGGGAAGCCGACCGGTGGCGTTCACCAGGTGAACTGCAACGCGGTCCTCTTCACCCGCGGAACCCCTCCGCCGGAGCTTCGCAGTCAGGGTCTGGCGGATTTCGAAGACGTTCTCAGGTTTGCGCGAACGGGAAACGGGACGGCATTCGTGGTTGCGTTCTATCACTCGCGAGTCGATTTTGAAGACGGAAGCAGATACGCGTACCTGGACAGCCTTTTGTACGAACTGCGCGGAGATCCGCAGGTGGAGATCGCTTCCCTGGCGGAGATCGCGGGGCGGTACGGTGATCTCCTGCCGGGTTACAACCTGGCAGGCTGGAATCTCACCGAAGCGGAGATGGCCGAGAGCCGGTCCAGACCGTACATGAGGATCGTCCGCTCTCTCCGGGAGTTGTTCGGCGGGACGCTTCTGATTGATGAATTGTATGGACGCGCGATGCGCACCTACTGGGCCGGGGACTACGCTCGTGCCAGCGGTCTTGCGGGGCAGATCGTCGAACGGGCAGACGGATACCTCGTCGTCGGGCGCCTTGTTGCAATCGTCGCGGGTGCTGCGCTCCTGGGGCTCGTCTTCTGGCGCCTGAGAGTTGGCAGGGCGAAGAACGCATCGAAGGGTCTCCTCTGGTTTGGAGCGGTGGTCTTTGTTCTGGCTCTTGTCTCTGTCGGTGTCGTGCATGTCGGTATGAATATCTCGGCTCAACGGGTTACGGAATTCACGGTTCTGGCGGGACTGTGTGCGGGTACGATCGTGCTCGGTTGCATCCTGCTCCGGAGAATCGCAGCGCCTCGTGCGGGGGAAAACACCCCGGGAGCCTCCAAGAGGATCTGATGAGACTGAAACTCTTTCTCTTTTTCGCCATCCTCGTGTTCCACACTTTCTCGGGTCTGTTCTCCACGCAGATTGTTCCGGGGGCAGAGAGAATGGTCAGGATCATGACCGCCGGGAGCGATGCGTTGATGATTTTTCTGGCTCTTCTGAGTTTCTTCAAGCACCGGAGCTTCTACGGCGTCCGCTTTTTCGTCCTCTTTCTGGTTGGGGCGGCTCTGACGCTGCTCTACAATATAGACAGAATGGGGGTCCTTGCCCAGCTAAACGGACTCCGGCAGCCCCTCTTTCTCTTTGCCACTCTGGTCGTGACATATGACATA
>JBATTW010000469.1:0-4230 GCA_049670805.1 Bacteroidota bacterium | reverse complement strand
GGTTTAAGATAACGATCCTGATACTCCGAGCTCCCCACTTGCTCGATCAGGTCGAGCCCTCGTTGAGCAAGGTATCGATCAAGCTCAGCCGGGTCCAGGCCGAAAAGCCAGGGCTCACCAAGCCGCTCGAGATCAGACAGAATTCTCTGTGCGTTCTTCGTTTGAAAGGACCCGTCCAGAATTCCCTTCTGGATATAGGTGAAGACGATCCTGCTGCCAGCCGCCGCAGTTTCTGACACCCACCGAAAAGTGGCGTCCACCGCTTCCGCCGTTATGTACTGAGTCACGCCTTCCCAGATAATAAAGGTTCTGACGCCAGCCCGAAAGCCCGTCTCCCTCATTGCGCCGTCCAGCTTCTGCCGGTCAAAATTAACCGGAACAAATGTCACATGCGACAGGGGCGCGTCGAGGATCCGCTTCAGGCGGGATCTCTTGTAGGCCTGCGTGGCCGGGTGGTCTACCTCAAACACATGCGTCCGGTCAATTCCAAGAATGCGATAAGCCCTGCTGTCAAACCCGGCTCCAAGGAGTACAACCTGATCGAGACCCTTGTCGAGCGCGTCATGGAGCGCATCGTCAATATATCGCGTCCTGCAAAGGAGATTGCCTATCGCACCCGGAAACTGCCGTTCTCGCATCGCAAGCAGGGGTTCCCGAACCCGCCGGACACGCATCACATCAACGATGAGCCTGTACGTGGGCTTCAACAGGCCCCTGGCGAAGGGATCCTCGAAGAGACGATCTTCTCCTGGGCGGTGCGTTTCAATCGCCCTCACGGCTGCCGCACCCTGCGCAGTTCGGCTCACACTGTTGGTTTTCATCCTCTGTATCCCGTCCCTCGCTAGATCATTACGGCCGCTAACGTTCTCTTTCATATTCAGCCGATGAAGACATCAGCCAGCTGCATCGTCTCATTTGCATGTCTCCGCTGAACAATCAGAAGTTATCCTTTGCTCTTACCCTCGAAGGAAGGAACATTTCGCTCCACTTCTTTCTCAAACAGGAATTGGAATCGATCCATGCGGCTGGCAATAACTTTGGCCAGATTTGTCATGAGGACAAATCCCATATGATGTTCTTCACCGCACAAGGAAAGGACCTGGGCACCTTCCATCCGGATCAATTCGCAATCTACACTGCAATATGCTGACAGAGTCAACTTATGGGGTCCAACGAGAGCAGACCAGCCAAGCGTATCTCCTTCCTCTTTCTCATCCACAACGACATCCTCGTCAGCCAGAAGGACTGAAATCCGAAAGCAGAGGTTCACCTTTCCCTTCTTGACGATATAGAAATTCTCGCCTCTGCCTCCCCTGCTGAAGATCTTGTCACCTTTCTTGAACGTCACGATCTGACAGATCGCTGCGAGTTTTTCCCGATCACTTGCACTCAAGCCATCGAGGAATCCTATTCCGGTGAGGGACTTGGCATCGATCATATGCATTCCTCCGTGGTTTGTTTCAAGGTCTCGTCACAGATGCTTCATCTCGGTGTATTCCCCGCCCGAAAGAGATAGCCCGGTAATTGTCCGGGCTATTCGGGACGACGCCGTGACTCCTTCGATCCGGAACACCAACGGGGAGCACTACCGCCCCTCTCAACTTTATGCGCTAGTTATGTGCCTTAGGAATTCCCACCTGTCTTAAGTTTGTCAATTATTTGTCCGACCATTGTACCTAGATATGCACCCAGAAAGGAACACACTGCTGCAATACAGAGAGCAATCAATATCTCAAATGGAAACAGATTATGTGAACTTGAGTCACGAGAAACATCAACAATGACCCTTAGGATTACAGCTATTGGCAGCCCAAGTCCAACTGCCATACCCCATCTCCACACACGAACTGGGAATGTGACTCCCATTGTCAAACTTGCTATGAAAAGCCCAATTGACCAATAAGGCAGAAGATTATTGAACCCATAATCTGCCACCAACAGAGTTGGGATTCCCGAAACCAAGAGTCCTAGAACTAACCCTAAACTCCAAGGCAGTAAAGTCTCTTTGTTTATCAACTTTTTCTTGCTCTTCAACACTCTTCTCTTTGAGTAGGAACCAACGTACGCACCTAGCATGGCTGGAATTGCTATCAGCGCATAAATTGGAACCGTCACAAGCTCAGTTAAGACAATTGCGACGATTGAAACACTCTGACCTGTCATCTCAGAAGAACTACTGGCAAGACGTACAATCTCTGCAAAGGGCATTAATTGAACCTTGCCCCATTTGATAGACAAGGAGAAAAGCCACATCTTCCAGAAATGGAGGATTGGCATGGAATCAGACAAGAAGCGGACGAGGTATGAGCGGCGATTCAAGATCGATGCGGTGAATCTTGTGGTCAATGGAGGCCGTAGTGTCCGCGAGGTGGCGCGAGATTTGGGTATTGATCCGAATCGGCTATACCACTGGAAGCGGGAACTGACCAAACAAGGATCGGATGCATTTCCGGGTAAAGGACGCCTGAGTCCGCAGGAAGAGGAGCTGCGCCGGCTTCGGCGGGAGCTGGAACAAGTTAAAGAGGACCGGGAGATTTTAAAAAAAGCCCTGGCCTTCTTCTCCAAGCACGGCAAGTGAGATATCAGTTCGTGGAATCGCATCGAGAACGTTGGGAAGTTGGACGGATGTGCCGCTTGCTGAACCTGAGTCGCAGTGGGTTCTATGCGTGGCACAAGAAGCCGCTGAGTGCTCGGGGTGCTCAGAACGAGGGTCTGATCCGAGAGATTCGCCGGATCTACACCCAAGGGCGAGGAGAATACGGAAGCCCAACGATCTGTGAAGCCTTGCGTCAGGAAGGCCATCTGGTGAATCATAAACGGATTGCCCGATTGATGCGTCAAATCAGGCTTCGGTCGAGGGCGGTTTCTCGCTTCAAGCGAACGACCCGACGGTGCAAAGATCGGGATGCGGCTCCGAACCTGTTGCAGCAGAACTTTTACACCGACGGACCGAACCGGGTGTGGCTGTCGGACATCACCTACATCGACACGGATGAAGGATGGTTGTATCTGACGACTGTTGAAGACATGTGGTCGCGGCGGATGGTGGGCCATGCAATCACGGACCATCTGCGAGCCACGGCGGTTCTGGATGCATTGCAGATGGCTTTGGGACGACGCCTTGTTGCGCCTGGGTTGATCTTCCATTCCGATCGCGGAACCCAATATGCCGATCATCGTGTTCGTAGGATCCTTACGGCCCACGGTATCACCCAGAGCATGAGCAGCACGGGCAACTGCTACGACAACGCGATGGCCGAATCGTTCTTTGCGACGTTCAAGAAGGGGCATGTGTTTTGGGAGCGTTTCCAAACCAAGGAAGAAGCTCGGAGAAAAATCTTTGAGTATCTGGAAGTCTTCTACAACCGGGTGCGCCGCCACTCAGCACTCGGCTACAAATCGCCGGTGGCCTTTGAACAACAAAATATGGTGCTGGCTTAACTCTGTGTCCAAAAAACGGGGTGAACTCCAAATAACACGCTGGCAATACCCCAACGCCATGGTCGAGTGGGCCTGAGAAACCCAATGACAGCACCTAACAGTAGTAAGGAAATGGTGGCTAAGAGCAATGCGCTCTCTTCCGTTAAGCCAAATCTGAGAGCATTTGGAATTATCCAAACTATGCTTCCAAGAACAGCCGAAACGCACCACCAAAACCCGTCTTTGTATGTCAACTGTTTTAGGTCCATAGAAAGACCTCATGTGTTGGGCGCATAACAGGTACTAGATGGTGAACCGACACCGACAAATATGACCAGCCTCCTGTAGTGGTGCCAATGGTGAGTTAGTTATTTCCCATCGGTTCTGCTCCAATAGAAATCTGTCACCGAACCAAAACCATCTTCTTCGTACTCACAAAACTCCCTGCGGTCAGCCTGTAAATATAGACACCACTTGCTAATGCCGACGCATCAAACTTTACAGACCTGTACCCCGCCTCCTGCGTCTGGTCAACAAGCGTCGCCACTTCCTGACCAAGGATGTTGTACACCTTTAATGAAACGAATGACGCTCTCGGCAAGCCTACCCGAATTACTGTGGATGAATTGAACGGGTTAGGATAATTCTGCGCAAGACTGAACTCCATCGGCACGCTCGATTCCCCCTGTTCTTCCACATCAACCGTGCTTTGAACAAAGATTGAATCATCAATCGTCCCGTTGTTGCCGCGGTCGATGTAAATCCTGACCGGTTCATACAGGTCGTTCCAGTTCGGGACGATCATATGGG
>JBATTW010000468.1:0-5456 GCA_049670805.1 Bacteroidota bacterium | reverse complement strand
GAGTTGTACTTGAAGTTCTGCAAGGATTTTCGGATCGAGACCGAGTGCGACCGACCGTTTTTCTGCAATGATCTCCCGCAGGGTCTCCTTCACACGGTGAGCGATCCGGAAATCACCCACAACCTTTGAACGGTATTCCACAACGGAGTCAGACAGGACTGTGCTTCGTATCAGGCAATACCCTTCGATCTCGTCGTCCACCACCCTCCTGTTTGCGTCCTGGATGGCCGCGTCCATGTCCAGTTCCTCCCCGGTTCCCAGCGGGAGGACGACATAGTTCGGCTGGCCGTTGTCCAGGTGATACTGCTTTTGCATTTTTGACACGAACGGGACAACAACCTTGCCGCTTTGATCGATCACACCGAGTGTCTTTGTAACCTGGTCCTCGTGAGTCGCGAACAACCCGGGGAGCACACCCATCCCCACCATGATGATGGGAGTCAGGAAGAGACCAATGAGGAACGCTTTGCTCCGGACCTTCTCCAGGTATTCCCAGCGAGCGACGATCAGGAACTTGTTCATGAACCATCCTCCTCTCCGTGAGGATGCTCATCCTGACGACCTACCGTCTGCACGAAGATGGAATGCAGCGATGGTTCACGAAGTTCGAGCTTTCGCAGATCGACTTTACGGTTGATTCGTTCGACAATATCCTGGATCCTTGCGCCTTCAGTCAGATTTAGCTCGGCGCTGTTTTCATAGAGGATCGCACGCTCGACCCCGGGGAGTGCAGGGAGAAATGTACCGTCTCCGTCGAATTCAAGGTGGAGGGAATTCATCCCGTGCCTCTTCTTCACATCCCGCACCGTCCCCGACAGGACAACCTTTCCCCTATCGATAAGGCAGAGCGAATCGCTCAAGCGTTCGGCCTGATCCATTTGATGCGTGGAGAAGACAATTGCCCTTCCCAGCTGTTTCAGCTCCTGCATCACATCTTTGAAAACGATCTGGTTCACCGGATCAAGGCCTGAGAAGGGTTCGTCCAGCACAACCAGTTCCGGGCGATGAATGATCGAAGAGATGAACTGGACTTTCTGCTGATTCCCTCTCGAGAGCTCCTGGACCCTTCGGGCTGTCTGATCGGCCAGGCCGAACCGCTCCAGCCATTGAATCGCTTCTTTCCTGGCCTCGCCATGGGCCATTCCCCGCAATCCGGCAAAGTAGAGGATGGTATCGAGCAGTCTGCTCTTCCTGTACAGACCACGTTCCTCGGGAAGGTACCCGACGCGGTTCCGCGTCTGTTCTGAGAAGGGCCTCCCGTCAAAGGAGATCGTCCCCCTATCAGGTTTGATGATGTCCAGAATCATCCGGATGGTCGTTGTCTTCCCTGCGCCGTTCGGACCCAGAAGACCGAATATAGCGCCCTTCTCCAACGCGAAAGAAACATCGTCAACGGCTACGACCGTGGAGTACTCTTTCCTGAGGTGTTCGACGCGCAGCATGGCCGGGGGTCTCAGTCCTTATGGAGTCAGACGGTAAATCATGCGGGGAAAAGGGACGGTCTCCCTGACGTGATCCAGACCGCAGATCCATGAGACCGTTCTCTCGATACCCAGCCCGAAGCCCGAGTGTGGCACACTTCCGTACCGCCTCAGGTCCAGGTACCACTCGAAAGCTTCGCGGGGAAGCTTGTGCTCCTCCAGCCGCGTCTCGAGCAGATTCAGGTCGTCTTCTCTCTGGCTCCCTCCGATGATCTCTCCATAGCCTTCCGGGGCCAGAACATCAACCGCAAGCGAGAGTTTCGGGTTTTCAGGGTCCCGTTTCATGTAGAAGGCCTTTGTCTCCGCCGGGTACCTGTGAACCATCACCGGCCTGTCGAACTGCTCAGAGATCACCGTTTCGTCCGTTCCCCCGAAATCGTTCCCCCATTCGAATGGGTTTCCTTTTTCCTTGAGGATTGCCACGGCCTCATCGTAGGTGATTCGCGGGAGCGGTTTCTTCACGTTTTCCAGGAATCGGGTGTTCCGCTCGAGCGTTTTGAGCTCGGCGCCCTTGTGCTGCAGGACCGATTGAACGACATGCTCCAGGAATTCCTCCGCGAGGTCCATATCCCCTTCCAGGTCACAGAAAGCGACCTCCGGCTCCACCATCCAGAACTCCGTCAAATGCCGACGGGTTTTCGACTTTTCGGCTCGGAAGGTCGGCCCGAAAACATAGACCTTTCCGAAGGCCATTGCCCCCGCTTCCGCATAGAGTTGCCCCGACTGTGTCAGGAATGCCTTGCCGAGATCGAAGTACTCGGTCTCGAAGAGGGTTGATGTTCCCTCGCACGCAGCCGGCGTGAAAATCGGCGCATCCAGGAGCACGAAACCCCTATCATCAAAGAACTGGCGGATGGATTTGATAATCTGATGCCGGATTCGCAACACGGCGTGCTGGCGGCTGGAGCGGAGCCAGAGATGGCGCCGATCCATGAGGAATTCGATTCCGTGATCCTTTGGCGTGATCGGGTAGTCGGCTGCGATGTTGATCACTTCCAGACCCGATACCTCCATTTCGTAGCCGCCGGGAGCCCTGGCGTCAGCCCGGACTTTTCCACGCATGACCAGAGAAGACTCCTGGGTCAGAGCCTCGAGTTGTTGGAACAGTTCATCGGGGACGGCCCCTTTCACCAGCACACCCTGTACCAGGCCGGTCCCGTCCCGGAGCACCAGAAATCGGATCTTGCCGGAAGACCTCTTGTTGTAGAGCCATCCGCGAAGCGTGACTTCCTCTCCCACATGCCTGGACAGATCTTCGACGTATGTTCTATTCATGAAATCATGACTCCGCATTGAGAGAATGTATACGCAAAACCGTGTGAATATAACAAAGTTGTGCAAGCCTTACAACGTCGTGCACAAGAAAAGGCCCTGCTCCACGGCCGGGACCAGGGCAGATCTGAAGGGATGAGTTTACCTCTTAGCTCATTGCAAGCATTCTCTCGATCGGTTTCCGCGCTCTCTCCATCAGGGCTGGCTCCAGTTGTATCTCTGGGGTGCGATCGCGCATGCAGCGGTAGAGTTTCTCCATGGTGTTCAACTTCATGTAGGGGCATTCGTTGCAGGAGCAGTCCCCCTCGGGTGGAGCCGGAATGTACTCTCTGTCAGGGGCCAGCCGTTTCATCTGATGAAGGATCCCGGGTTCGGTGGCCACAATGAACCGGCGTGAAGGTGAATACTGGACATGTCTAAGAAGAGCGCTCGTTGAACCAATGAAGCTGGCCTTTTCCAGGACCGGTTCTTCACACTCGGGATGAGCTATCAACTCAGCATCAGGATGTTGAATCTGCAACTGAATGATCTTTTTCAGACTGAACGTTTCATGAACAACGCAGGTACCCTCCCAGAGGAGCATGTTGCGACCCGTTTTTCGGATGAGGTAGTTCCCGAGATTCCGATCGGGTGCAAAGAAGATGGGTTTCTCGGGTGGTATCTGTCGGATGATCTTCTCCGCGTTGCTGGACGTGCAGATGATATCGCTCTCCGCCTTCACATCAGCCGAACAGTTGATATAGGTTATAGAGATGTGATCCGGGTGCTGAGCCCGGAATGCTCTGAAAAGGGGTCCTGGGCACCCCTCTGCGAGGGAGCAGCCGGCCTCCAAATCTGGCAGGAGGACCTGCATGTCCGGGTTCAGTATCTTGGCCGTCTCAGCCATGAAATGGACCCCTGCGAAGACGATGACCTGGGCATCAGTTTTCGCCGCACGGCGCGCCAGATCCAGACTATCGCCTGTGAAATCAGCTACGTCCTGAATCTCTCCTTCCTGGTAATAGTGTGCGAGCAAGAGTGCATTCATTTCACTCTTGAGCCGCAAGATCTCCTCGCGATAGTCGACTGTTTGAGATGTTAGCATAACCTCACCCGCCTACTCAGAATCTAGCCAATTCACGTGTCTGCTTCAAGTCCTGTGCCCTCCCTCGGCGGGAGCACGGAGCATCTCGCGAGCAATCCTCAGCACATGGCTCACCGCTATCTCGCCTATGTCTGAAGTCTCGCTCTTTATGTAACGATGAATCTCACCCAGCGGTGCCCATTGTCGGGGGTCGGTGGGACCGAAAATGGAGAGGACAGGCGTCCCAACCCCGGCCGCAACATGCATTATTCCCGTATCATTGGAGATCACCAGGTCCACATACTTTAGAATTGACGCAACTCGCCTAATCGGTTCATTTTTAATCACTTGTACATTCACAGACGAAGTGTTTTCAACGATTCCGACCTCCTCCCCGTCCATTGGACCGGCCGTGATCAGAACAAGCGCCTCAAACTCCCGGGAAAGCCGCTCTGCTACCTCCGCGAAGCGTTCGGGCGGCCAACGATTGGGCTCCTTCCCCGCGCCAGGATGGAGTGCAATCGCTTTTCTCATCCCCCCCTGCCACTCATCTACCTGGTTGCGGCCCCATCTCTCTTCCTCTTCAGTCAACGTAATTTCGTGTGAGAGATCCCCGGGCGGATCCGTGTGGCTCCCCAGAATATCGGCGTTTCGCAGCGTCTGGTGTCGCTCAGGCGTATCTCTCCAGTCAAGATCAACGGGCTGCGTGAAGAGAAAGCCAGAAGGGTTCTTTTCGCCGTCCAGTGATCGTGCCCCGATTCTGAAACGTGCTCCTGAGAGGTAGGCCAGAGAATCACTCGTAAGGGAAGTGGAGACCGTTGAGGGAACCACAGCCAGTTCATACTTCCTGGAGCGAATCTCTCGCAGATCTCTGAGAGCGTTGCCGATTCTAAGGCCGCGGGATCGTAGATATCTTTCCTTTTTGAAGACCAGGACCTCGTCAAGGCTCTTGTTTCGGAGCATGATCTCCTCGTTGACAGGGCTTGCCATCAAGGCAATCTGCGCACCGGGGCACGAGGCCCGAAGTGCTCGGAGCAGCGGGACCACGCATAGCATGTCACCCAACTGATTATGCTGCCGAATAACGAGGATGCGCGAGAAAGAGGAAAGGTCGGGGAAATCGACAGAGGGAGACCGAAGAGATACTCGAAGGATCGACAGGATCAGTTGCTTCAGCCAGCGCTCGAGAGAGCGAAGTGAGGGTTTCATTGCGGTTACGAACGGGGTGGTCCTTCCTTCTTCTCCTTTGGTGTGATGTCCTCGAAGTCGGCCTCCTTGACATCCCTGAACTTCTGCTCCGGCTTTCGCTGCCGGTACTTGTCCCGGAGGTCTTCAATATTCGGTCGCTCCCGCCCTCCCAGCAGACGCATGGTTACCCGTATGATCCGCCAGAGGATGAATCCCATTGCCACAAACAACAATATTTTGATGAACGACATCTCTCAACCCCCTATTTTTCCATCATGGGATTGTAGTATTCGACCGCCGCACGCGTCGGCCGCAGTATCTGTCGAATCAGGTCCTCGTAGTGCTCTCGAGTGTTGACAAAGTCAATCTCGGCGCTATTCACAATGAGCAGGGGGGTTGACTTGTACCGGAAGAAGAAGTAGTTGTACGCCTCGTTCAGGTCCCGTATGTAC
>JBATTW010000467.1:0-4351 GCA_049670805.1 Bacteroidota bacterium | reverse complement strand
GCTTATGAAGAGGCCGAAAGGTAGGAATCGGCCGAAGGACAGAGCTGGCGCAGAGAACAGGAGCCACACCTTGGTTTCCGTGCAGGACAGGTCTTCCGCCCGTGAAAGATGAGTATGGAACCGACGTCAATCCAGTCTTCCCGCGGGAAGAGAACCATCAGGTCCTCCTCGATCTTCTCGGGAGTGTTCCTGGCGGACCACCCCAGCCTCTGACTGAGACGATGTACGTGGGTGTCCACAACGACGCCCGAGGGAACGCCAAACGCATGCCCCATTACCACGTTGGCCGTCTTGCGCCCCACTCCGGGGAGGTTGACCAGCTCATCCAATGACTCCGGTACCTGGCCGCTGTGGCGTTCGACAAGAGCCTTGCTGCACCCTATTATGCTTTTGGCCTTCATCCGGAAGAAACCGGTGGAGCGGATCTCCTCCTCCAGAACCGCGTTGCTGAGATGCGCGAACGACCTGGCATCAGGATATTTCCGGAAAAGGCCGGGCGTCACCTTGTTCACCCGCTCGTCAGTGCACTGCGCGGAGAGGATCGTCGCGACGAGCAACTGAAACGGGTTCTCGTGGCCGAGGGCGGTCTTCGCCTCCGGAAACTCGTCCTTCAGAATGCTCAGAGCTGTTCGTGCCCTCTTCCTTTCGTCATCCGAAGGAGGCGTCGCACTCCGTGACTTCATCGACATGGTTAGAGTGTCTCCAGTGTGACATCACCTCGAATGCGCACGAGACAGGCGGCACGCTCGTCCAGCGAGAACTCTTTCTCTTCCATAAGCATCCGTTCCAGCTGCGTGACCGGCGAGAGATTTCCGTCCCCCTCCAGAACTCTGACTTTGCACTCCCCGCATGTTCCTTCACCGTCACAGGATTGTCCGATGCGAACACCGCTTCTCCGTGCCGCCGCGATGATCGTGGAGCCATCCCTCACCTCGCGGGACTCCTCGGAGGGCAGGAATCTGACATTTGGCATCCCCTTACTCCCCCGTCTCCACGCGAATGTCGCCAAGCACCTGAGAAGCCCGGATGCGGAGCCTCTTCTTCGCCTTCTCGTATCCCGGCGATGTCACCTCCAGGGATCTTCCAAAGGCGTTCTCCTTCCGGCTCCCGACCTCCACGTCTCCCAGAAGGTTTGAAGCGGAGACCGAATAGGCGGTTCCCGGGGCCAGTCGTACGTTCATATCTCCCATGACATTGTTCAGCCGAAGCGACTGCTCTCCGGCGGCGAGGCCCGCGGTCGTCAGATCCAGGTCGATATCGCCCATCACGGTGGAGACATCCCCTCCCGCAAAGGACTGAGAGGAGACAGTCATATGAACGTCACCAAAAACCCTGGAGGACTCAAGCCGGTCGCCCGATGTGGCACCGCTTGCGTCGCCAAAAATCTCATCCACCCCGAAACCGCCGTGCCAGAACCCCTTGTACCATCTCCCCCGGCGGGGAAACAAGAGCGACACACCCGCGACAATGAGAATAACCGGCCAGTAGTCGCGCAGGATCTGGCCGAATTCCGCCACACCCATGGAGTCCAGCAGCAGCATCGCTCCCAGGGCAATCAGCAGAAGACCCAGCAATACGGAACCCGATAGTCTCATCTCAACTCCTGATTCTGTTGATGATCTTTGATACCTCAGCAGTGGTCCTTGTGTTCAGCACGTCTTTCTTCTCCAGCCACCCCTTTCGCGCTATCCCCACACCATGGGAGACATCCCTCAACCCGTGCACGTCGTGCGAGTCCGGATTGATCACGATGGTCACCCCCTTTTCTCTGGCGTACTTCAGAAGTCGCCAGTCGATGTCAAGCCGCATCGGGTGCGCGTTGATCTCGATCATCTTCCCATAGTCCGAAGCGGCGTCGATAACCTGAATCATGTCCACGGGATATGGCTCGCGGGAGAGGAGAAGACGTCCTGTCGGATGCCCCAGCATCGTCACCCGTTTGTGTTTCAACGCGCGGATGATCCGCTTCGTCATATCCGCCTCGGTCATCTTGAACGAGCTGTGAACGGAGACGACAACGTACTCGAAGAGGGCCAGAGTTTTTTCCGACCAATCAAGCTCCCCGCTCGGGAGAATGTCACATTCCGTTCCCGAGAAAACCCTGAACCCTTTCAGGCGACTGTTGAGCTGATCGATCTCTTCGACCTGCGCCCGGGCCTGTTGAGGGGTCAGCCCGCCGGCATAACGCGCAACCTTGCTGTGATCCCCGATCCCCAGATATGACCAGCCCAGCCGTTTTGCCGCTGCAGCCATCTCTTCGAGCGTGTTGACCCCGTCGCTGTATGTCGTGTGGCAGTGAAACGTCCCCCGTATGTCGCTCTCCTCCAGGAGGTTCGGGAGCCGGCCCTCTTCGGCCGCCTCGATCTCTCCCATGTTCTCTCGCAGCTCCGGAGGGATGTACTGAAGGTCCAGCGACCGGTAGATGTCACCCTCATCCCTGCACCTGACAACCCGTTTTGTCTTCCCCCGCTTCCCCTCATCGCCCAGGTTTGAAAAACCGTACTCGTTCAGGCTCCAGCCGTATTTCTTCGCCCTTGCGCGCATCTCCACGTTGTGCTCTTTGCTCCCGGTAAAGTAGTTCAGCGCGAAGGGAAATTCCCCGTCGGTGACGATTCTGAGGTCGCAGGAGATTCCTCCACTCAGAACCACGCTTGATTTCGTCTCCCCGTGAGCCACCACAGACTCGACACGGGGGTGGGAGACGAACGCCTCCATGATCCGCCCCCGATACCGGTCCTGCGCACTGGTGACGATGTCAATGTCACCAATGATCTCCTTTTTTCGCCGGAGGCTGCCGGCAATCTCGCACCGGACCACCTCCTTCATTCCGTCAATCGCCGACCGGATCTCCACGGCGGCTTCCCACGCCACGGGGTAGAGTGACTTGTCGGCGCTGCTCTTCAGGGTCTCCAGCCCTTTGAGAATATTCTCCTGGGTCTTCTTGCCAAACCCCTCCAGCACGGCGAGCTTGTCGGCCTTCGCGGCCTTCTCCAGCTGCTCCAGTGTCTCGAGGTTCAGCTTCTCATAGAGAATCTTGACCTTCTTGGGTCCCAGCCCCTGTATCGCAAGCATCTCCAGTACGCCGGCCGGAAAGCTCTTGCGGAGCGTTTCGTATTCACGGGATGACCCCGTCCGGACGAGATCCCCGATGATCTCCGCAATACTCTTGCCTATTCCTTTGATAGAGGTAATCTCACCCGACTCCACGAGGCTTCCGAGATCCTGTGTGAGACCCTCAACAGCCCGGGACGCGTTCTGAAACGCCCTCGATTTGAAGGGATTCGCGCCCTGCAACTCCAGCAGCGTTGCCATTTCGTCCAGAACCGATGCGACTGCTTTTTTGTCCATTAATTTCAAAGAGAAATCACGCGTATGCCAGAAACCGTCCCAGGTACTCCACGATCGGCGCCTGCTCGGTAAATTCCATCAGGTCCAATCTGATCTTCGTGATGTGAGGGATACCGCGCAGGTACCCCGCGTAGTGCTTCCGCAGTTCGACCACACCCCTTTTTTCACCCTTGTACTCCACAGCGAGCCGGAGGTGTTCCAGCAACAACTCCACGCGCTCCTCCAGCGTTGCCTCGGGCAAGAGTGAGCCTGTCGTAAGAAAATGCTTCGCGTGCCGAAAGATCCACGGGTTCAGGACCGCTCCCCTCCCGATCATCACCGCATCACATCGGGTTGACTCGAAAACAGATCGGACGTTCTGCGGGCTGACCACGTCTCCATTGACGATCACAGGGATCGACACGGCATCTTTGATGCGCGGTATCCAGCTGTAGTCCACAGACCCCCTATGCCCCTGGTCCCTCGTTCTGCAGTGGACAGTAAGGGCGGCGATCCCCACACGCTCACACATCTTCGCAACGTCCACAATCTTTATGCTCTTCGCGTCCCAGCCAAGACGTGTCTTGAGGGTAACCGGCACATTCACCGCATTGACCACCGTCGCGGCGATCTGCTCCATTTTCGGGAGGTCCCGCAGCAGACCGGCCCCAGCACCACGCATGGCAACGTCTTTGACCCAGCATCCGCAGTTGATGTCTATCAGGTCCGGCCCCATGCTCTCAGCCATCCGGGCGGCCCCCTCCATGGAGGAGATCGCTCCCCCATAGATCTGGATCCCCACCGGGCGCTCCTCCTCCCAGAACAACATCTTGTTCCGGGTCTTCTCCGAACCCCGTACCAACCCCTCGGAGTTCACGAACTCCGTGTAGACGAGATCCGCGCCAAGGCGTTTACAGAGGACGCGGAACGGGAGTTCGGTAACATCCTCCATCGGGGCTATAAGTCTTCCCTGTAAAGTCGATCAAAGTTTCGTAAAGCCCAGACGCAGTGTTTTTGATAGCAA
>JBATTW010000466.1:0-1622 GCA_049670805.1 Bacteroidota bacterium | reverse complement strand
GCCAGATAGTTGTCGAACGTATACTTCTGAGGCAACAACTGATATGTCCAGGACCCTTCGCGTGCAAACGAAATCACGCCGATGGTCATCAGCGGAAGTATCTCCAGCACGAGAAGAACCAATGCCCCCCCGACAAGGATAAGTCCGGCCGGGCGTGAGATCGGTATCCTGCGTGCCTTCGATACCCCCCGCGTTCGTTTCGTTCCCAGTCGCCGCCCCAGAATTACACTCAACATGACAAAGAAGGAGATCGAAAAAAGGGTCAGCATCAGAGACTGGGCTGCGGCAAGATTCAGATCACCATTGAGCTTTGTGGAATAGATCTGGAGCGTCAGGAACCTGTGTGACCCGGCAAATATGAGGGGCGCAGAAAACGAAGCCATGCTCGCCATGAAGGTGAGGAGAGCACCCCCCAGAAGCGCAGGCCTGAGATCAGGCAGCACTATCCTTCGAAAGGTCGTCCATGCCCCACCCCCGAGGTTGGCAGCCGCTTCCAAAACCGAACCGTCGATCTGCCTGAGTGCCGAAGCACAGAGAAGATACGAATAAACATAGAACGAGTAGACATGCACAGCGAGAATCGCCGATAGCCCATCCAGGTAGAATGGAACAACCTGCAAACCCAGCGCGGTCTTCATCAGGCGGGGGAGGATGCCGCTTTCTCCGAAGACAAGCAGGAACGCGATTACCCCCACGAGGGGGGGAAGGGCGATAGGCACAATGGCGAGGCGCCCGAGAACGGAACGAAAAGGAAAATCCATCTGTGTGAAAACAACTGCAAACAGGAGGCCGACAGCGCCGCTGAGGAGGACGGTGAACAGAGAGACACCTACAGAATTCAGTACAGCTTCCCAGTTTCCACTGTTCGAAGGATCCAGGAGGGAGATGTATCGTGACAGGGTTAACCCTTCGGTGTCCCTGACACTCTCGACCAACGTAACACCGAGAGGATACAGGACGTATGCCCCGAAGAAGGCAACGAGCATAAGTACGGGAAGAACCAGAAGGGTCCTGCGCATTGTCACCGGTCCTGACGAGGAAATACCGAGCATCGAGACCAGTCGACTTTGAAGCCGACTTTCATCCCCGGGGACAGCCGACTTGTAGCAAGCATACTGATGGTAGAGATTTTCAAACGGAGGTCACCGGCCGCCAGTGTGAAATCGGTGGTGAACCCGAGATACTCTTTGTGTGCAATGGTGGCAGGGAAGCATCCCTCTTCCTCCGGCGAACAAAGTTGAATCAACTCGGGTTTCACCGCAATGACAATCGCTCCATCCGTGTCACCAGGGAAGTCGCTGCTCAGCGAGACCTCCGTGTTTCCCAGAGAGACCCGACGGGCCCCTCTGTCCAACACCCCCTCCACGATGTTTGCACCACCCAGAAACTCGGCGACATACAGCGAGCGGGGTGATTCGTACACTTCTACCGGTGATCCGACCTGCTCGATACGCCCGGCCCGCATGACTGCCACCCTGTCCGAGAGGCTCATGGCTTCTGCTTGATCGTGTGTAACATAGACCGTCGTTATGCCGATTCGACGCTGGAGCGACCTGATCTCCTCCCGGGTGGTCACCCGCAAGGCAAGATCAAGATTGCTCAGAGGCTCATCCATCAAGAAG
>JBATTW010000465.1:0-7298 GCA_049670805.1 Bacteroidota bacterium | reverse complement strand
CCTCTATACGTCGAAGATGGCGGGTACACCCCGGGAGGAGCAGACGCTTGCCAATCTCACAAAGCTCCGTCGGATGGCGGCAAGCTACGAGGCGCAGGGTTTTACAAACTTACAGGATTTCACACTTCGCCTGAAACGACTGATTGAAGAGGAGCAGGAGGAGGGGCAGGGGATAGTTGAATCCCTGCGGGATGCTGTGCAGATCCTGACAATCCACGCCGCAAAAGGACTCGAATTCCCCGTGGTTTTCCTCCCCTATCTGCACAGGCGGTTACGCCACGACCAGGACCCCTTTCTGGACGACCGCCTGGGTATCGGCTTCTCATACAGAGAGAGTGAGGGAGGGGAGAACGAGGGAGTGCCTCTCACGCTCCTCCTGAAGGAAGAGAGCCGGGAAAGGACTATTGCCGAGGAGAAAAGGGTCTTCTACGTCGGAGCAACCCGCGCGCGCGATCTCCTGGTGCTCTCAGGTGATCCGGTGCCCATGGATTCTCCAGCCAACCGGATGGGGTGGCTCATGGAAGCGCTGGGAGTCCAGAGCGGTTTCGATCAGGACATCCTCGAGTATCCTACGTCCATCACAGTCTTGAGGCAGGAGGGGGATGCGTTCAAGTCCGGGACTATCCAGCACACCCTCCGCGTACACATCATCCGTCCCGAGGCTATTCAGCTCGAACCTCAACGAGAGAAGCCGGTGGCAGAAAGTGTCGGCACGCCACAGCTTCTCATCGAACCCGTTCCTCCGCACGTGAGCCGGGAGGTCTTCTCTGCCACGAAGATCAGAACATACCGTGAGTGTCCGACCCTCTACTACCTCCGGTACATTCTCGGGTTCCCCGAGCAAAAGGTCTCCGGAACCCGTCTGGACGACGAAGAGATCACAGAATGCGAACTCTACCCCGAGGTGGTGGGGAGGGCGTTCCATGCGATTATGCAGAGGATCGACCGCCTCTCGCAAGATGAGGATGCACTCAAAGCGGAGGCGTTCTCTTTTCTGCAGCGTGAGGGTCGTTTCTCCGCGGAGGATTCCTCGGCCACAGTTGCGCAGGTTGTGTCTCTTGTCAGGAGAACCATCTCGGCCCCCCTCTGGAAAGATGTCGAGGCCGGATCCTCGGTGAAGACTGAATTCACCATCTCCGCTCCGCTCGGAATCGATTACATCATGGGTACGATTGACCGGCTCTACCGTGACGCAGAAGGGGTCCTGAACGTGCTCGACTACAAGACCGACGCGGTTGACGCTGCTCTGCTCGAAGAGAGGGCACATGCGTATCTTCCGCAGGTGAAGTTCTACGCGCTTCTGGCGAGCAGGTACTATGGAACCTTACCTGTTCAGGTGATTCTATTTTTTACCTCACGCCCGCTGAGTCCCATCCGGCGTCTGCTTTCGCAGTCGGATCTCGAGGTATTTGAAGGTGAGGTTACCCGGATTGTGGCCGATATCAAGGCAGGGAGGTTCCCCGCCCCCCCCCGACAGTGCCGTGCATGCCCGTTTCCATCGGGAAGCTGTCCGCGGGGACCTTTTTAGTTTGGATGGAGTTCCCCGGTTCTTCTCAAGCATTGCTCATACGTTTCCCCTTTCCTTCCTCTGTTTCAGTGTCTTGCCTCTCTTTATCTAAAGTAGTTATGCAAAAAAACCTTGCATTTTACTGGGAAATTTGATAAGTAGCTGTCGGCATCCCTCCCTCTCCCCACAGCCCAGAAGAAATCGCATGAACGAGCAAGCTCGTTACGAAAGCATCCTCGAGAGCATCAGCGGTGGGTTCTGCGCCCTTGACCAGAACTACAAAGTTACATACTGGAACAAGGCAGCCGAAATCGGGACCGGTCTCTCTTCATCCTCGGTGCTTGGAAAGAACATCTTTGAGGTATTCCCCAATGCGCAGGATGCGACGCTCGGGGAGAAGTACCGGCTTGCGATGGAGACGAAGACGTTTCAGAGTTTCGAGACCTGCTACAAAGACGATCGATTCGAAGCCTGGTATGACGTCCGCATATATCCCGCCGACGTCGGGCTCTCCGTCTTCTTCCAGGACATCACCGGAGAGAAGGCGGACCAGCTTCAAAAAGAGATGCTTGTGGAGATGTCCAAAGCGATAAACACCTCACGACATCTCGATGAGCTCTGTCTGAGCGCAGCGGAGAAAATCGCTGCCTACTTCGATATACCGACCAAGTTTGTCTGCATCTATCTCTTCGACCCGCGGGGTAACGAAATCCGTCTTGTCGCACCCGCCGTTCTGGACATCGAATTCCCACAGGAGGTGGTGCACCAGGCTGTTGTGCCGGACACCCCGTACCTACCCGGTACGGTGGCTTACCACAAAGAGGTATTGCTTTCGGATGACCCGCTTGGAGGGACGCTCGGATGCTTGTTTGCGGAAGAGATACAGCGGATCGGGATGAAGACGTTGATCACGATGCCGCTGGTCGTGCAGGGTGAGCTCCAGGGAGTTCTGGAGGTGCCGACCATCAAGCAGAAGCAATACGCGGACAGGCAGTTGGAAGTGCTGTCCGTGGCCGCAAATGACCTTGCCGGAGGGATGAGCAGGAAAAGGCTCGTTGACGAGCTCCGGATGAAGAACCTGGAGCTGGAAACCCAAACCCAGAAGACCCTCGAGGCAAGCGACACGCTAAAGAAGTTCCTCGCAATGTTCAGTCACGAATTGCGATCACCACTGAACTCCATCATTGGATTCTCAGAACTCCTTGCAGCGCAAGGTGATGAGCTGCCCCCTGAGACGGTCCAGGACTTCATGAAGAATATCAACATGAGCGGCAGGCATCTCCAGCAGATCATCAATGATATTCTGGATCTGTCGAAGATCGAAGCGGGGAGGATGGAGTTGCACATAGCGAGCCACCCCATCTCCTATTTCAGGGAGAATGTGGAGCGCGTCCTTGCCTCGGACATCGCGGAGAGACAGGTACGTCTTGAATTCGACGTCAGTTCTGAATTGGACGAGCTCGTCGTGGACCAAACCAGGTTCAAACAGATCCTCCTCAACCTGGTTTCCAATGCGGTCAAATTCAGCAATCACTCGGGCACTGTGACCGTCAAAGTGGATCGCGTAGAGAACGATATCCAGTTCAGCGTCCGCGACGAAGGGGTGGGGGTCAGACCCGAGGAGCTCGCCACCCTGTTCAAGCCGTTTAGACAGGCGCTGAGCGGGAAGGAGAGAAACCAGGGCGGGATGGGGCTCGGTCTGGCCATCACGAAAAAGCTCGTGGAACTCCACCGGGGTACCATCGGCATCGAGAGCGAATGGGGGAAGGGTACAACGGTGACGTTTCGGATTCCGATGGTCGTGGATCAGAGCAGTGAACGGGCGCTCCAGGCAGAGATGTTACTGGAGGCGCTCCAGCGCGAGAACAAGACGCTGGCCAACGGAGAGAAACCCCTGGCGCTTCTGGTGGAGGATTCGGAGCAAGCCGCCGAGCTTCTCCGCAGGTACATCGAGTCAGCAGGTTACCGCGTCGAAGTCGCGCGCAACGGTGACGATGCCGTGGATATGGCCAAACGGTTGCGCCCAAACGTGATTACCCTTGATCTGCAGCTCCCCCTCAAGGACGGGTGGCAGGTTATGAAGGAGCTGAAGAGACACCCCCTCTGCAAGCACATCCCGGTAGTGATCGTTTCCATTGTCGACGAAAAGAACCTGGGATTCAGCCTCGGGGCGGTAGACTACTTTGTGAAACCTGTGAACAGGGACGATCTGATAGAGGCGCTCGACAGGGTCCACCTTGTGGCGAAATCCGGGGCCAGAAAGCCTTCGGTCCTGGTCATCGATGACGATCGGGCCGCGACTGACCTCATCCAGGTCATCCTCGAAAACGAAGGGTATCATGTCTTGAAAGCGTTTCACGGGCGGGACGGTGTCGAACTTGCTGCAAGGGAACGTCCTGACCTGATCATTCTGGACCTCATAATGCCGGAAACCTCGGGATTCAATGTTGCTTACCAGCTCAAACAGATCCCTGCGACCCGTTCAATTCCGATCATTATTTTGACCTCAATGGAAATCGACCCGGCGATGCAGGAGCGGCTGGAATCCTATGTGGCCGGGCTGATGAGCAAGTCCGCGTTCACAAAAAGAGACCTTCTGCGGGAAATCAGCAACATCGAGAATGCCAGGTTGCACTAGCCTCCCCGTTCCTATCTGAAAGAGAAGCCCCTTACCCGCTCGTAACTTTTTGCCCATTCTTCACGTATTTCTTGACTGGGGGTGAAGAATCTGCTATATTTTCGTTTTAGCGCATGTTTTCACCACCCGGGAAATAACATGGCATTGGACCCAATGGACGATCCGAAAGGCCGGATTGACGCCATGCGATACAATATTCGCGAAATCGCCCATGACATAAGCAGTCCTCTGGGAGTACTGCGAATGGCGGTGTACTATCTCCAGACGGCCGGACCGGATCGGGAAAAGCAGGAGCAGTACTATAGACTCATGAATGAGACGATGGACAAAGTCGAGGAAGGCCTGAAGCAACTCCGCATGCTCTCGAGTGGAGGTGCAGAGGGACGGTAATAAACCGGCGCAGACGAGGAAGAGTAGTCAGTGAACCGATTACTACAGATCGGGTTGTCAGGTGTTCTCTTTGGGTTTCTTCTTTCCGGTTGCAGCCCTGAGCCGGAGTTCAGCACGTCTTCAGATGTCGCCATCCGACACTACCGGGAGGGAGTTTCTCTCTTCGAGAAATTCTACTACCGTGAAGCGCTCGATGCATTCGAGAAATCCCTGGAGGCGGATTCCACCTTTGCCCTTGCGTGGGGGCGGATCGCGCTGACCCACTCAAGGAGCCACGCGACTGAGCCGGCTCGTGAGGCGATGGCCAGGGCGAAGAAGAACGTGGCGGGGGCCTCGAGACGGGAGCGGCTCTACATCCAACTCTGGAATGCCCTGGTGGAGTACTCCTTTAAGGATGCGGCTTTGGTGGCAGATTCGATTGTTGCGCTCTATCCTGCGGAGAAGATGGCCTACCATACCCGCGGCTTGATCCATGAGATAGACAAGGAGTACGACGAAGCACTGGAGATCTATCAGGCAGCAATGGAGATGGATACCGGTTATCCACTTGCCGTGATGTCGCTTGGGTATCTCTATTCGACCATCGGGGAACATGAGAAGGCGATCAAGTACATGCGGCAGTACATTCGTCTTGTTCCCGAAACGGCCGACCCCAGGGCGAGCTATGGTGATCTTCTCGTGAGGGTGGGGAGATATGATGAAGCGCTGGAACAGTACGAGAAATCGCTGGAACTGAAACCAGACTACTGGTACGCCATACAGGAGATCGGCAAAGTCCATATGATTCTGGGGCGGTTGCGTAAGGCTGAGGAACAGTTCCGTGCATCGAGCGCGCTGCTCCCGCAAACACCGACGATTGAAGCGTCGATGCTCACCCGCCTGGCGCATTTCGAGATGCACCGGGGAAAATACGACGATGCGGTCACCCTGTACCGCAGCGCTCTGGCGATCGAGCCCTTCTACGGGAGTGCAGCATACGGGTTGACCAACGCGCTGATGAAGGTCCGTCGCTTCGAGGAAGCCAGACAAATGATCTCGGGCATCTACGCGGAGACAAAACGCCGGGGTCTGGCCGAATCCTCGGCCATGCTTGACTACCACGTGTTGCGAGCGCGGTTCCTAGCAGAACAGGACAGTCTGGACGAGTCACTCACGCAGTGCGAGAAAGCCCTTGAATACTCCGGTCAGCTCAATCGGGCCTACGTGTTCCAGGAAATGGCACGCATCAACCTGAAACAGCGTGCGTACGAGTCCGCCCTGTTCGCGTGTGATGAAGCGCTCGCGATGAACCCGAACTCACCATTTGGTCTGCTCCTGCTGACGCGGGTCTATCACGCGCAGGGCGAAATGAAGATGACCCAAGAGATCGGCAGCCGACTGCTCAAGCTCTGGGGCAAGGCTGATGAGGATTTCCGGTATCTCAAAGAGCTGCGGCGTCTCCTAAAGGGCCGCCCGGCCGTGTAACTCACCTTCCACTTCTCCATGGGGTTCACCTGCGGCATCATCGGACTCCCCAATGTGGGCAAGTCCACCCTGTTCAACGCGATCACCGCGGCCGGTGCTCAGGCCTCCAACTATCCTTTTTGCACTATCGAACCGAATATCGGAGTGGTGCCCGTTCCGGACCCGCGCCTTGGGGGGATCGCTCGAATCTGCCGTCCCGGCAGCGTCGTTCCTACCACCATCGAGTTTGTTGATATCGCAGGCCTCGTGAAGGGTGCCAGCAGGGGTGAGGGGCTGGGGAACACGTTCTTGATGCATATTCGGAATGTGGACGCTCTCGCTCATATTGTGCGTTGTTTTGACGACCCGAACGTGGTCCACGTGGACGGGAAAGTCAATCCCCGGCGTGACATTGAGGTGGTCGAGACGGAGCTGGTTCTGAGAGATCTCGAAACGGTCGAAGCGAAGCTGAGCGACGCTCAGAAGAGATCGAAATCGGGCGACAAGAAGACACAATCCGAAAGAGAGGTGCTCACGCGCATTCGGGATCATCTGCGGTCCGGTCGGCTTGCTCGGTACTTTCTGGTCGAGGGAGAGGAGGAGGAGTCAACGCTTGGTGAGTTGCACCTGTTGACGGTGAAACCGGTGATGTACGTGTGCAACGTTCATGAAGACGACGCGGCCGGCCAGAGCGAATACGTGCGGTCCGTTCGAGAGGTCGCAGCCGAGGAGGGGGCCGAAGTCGTCGTTGTCAGTGCGGAGGTGGAAGCCGAAGTAGGGGAATTGCGGTTGGGGGAACGGGGGGAGTTTTTGCGCGGGCTCGGAATCGAGGAGTCCGGTCTGGACAAATTTATCCGGCAGGGATACTCACTCCTGCATCTCGTGACGTTCTTCACGGTCAACGAGAAGGAGTTGCACGCGTGGACAGTGCCGCAGGGCACTGTTGCGCCGGAGGCGGGTGGGAAAGTGCATACAGATTTCGAGAGGGGATTTATCCGGGCGGAGGTCATGACATACGATGACCTGATGAGGATGGGTTCAGAACAAGGTGTGAAGGAAGCCGGTCTCCTGAGTGTTCATGGCCGGGATTACGTTGTACGGGACGGGGATATCGTTTTCTTTCGATTCCACGTCTGATATCCACCGGGGCATCACGCGTTCATGCCGAGTTTGCGCTTTGCTTCCGGTGACATCCGGGCCGGTGTCCAGACGGGTTCCCAGACTATGCGAACATCGGCGTCCTTGACTCCCGGGATCCTGAGGAGCCGGTTGCGTACGTCCTGGGAGATCATTCCGCTCATCCCGCATCCGGGTGTCGTG
>JBATTW010000464.1:0-5459 GCA_049670805.1 Bacteroidota bacterium | reverse complement strand
ATGCAGGCCGATCCCCTGACCGTCTGTGATGTAAACAGAGTCTCCAGACACCAGGAGGTGAGTGATCTGTTCCAAGTCCTCTTTGTAGTGTCCGACTTTCACCGGTGCTGATGGTTCTGAGACATCGAACACAAGAAGTCCCTCATCAAAAACCGACACGTACGCGTAATTGCCGTCAGATGACATATCTATCCACCAAGCCGAGCCCGGCGTTTGGTAGCTCCACACCTCTACGATGTTGGCCGGATCCGAGACGTCCAGAACATACAGGCCGTATGATTCATCCGGCGCGAACAGATAAGGCCAGGAGACCTTCACATTGCGAACCGCGAACCCCTGGTTCGTCACCGGGTCCCATCGCGTCCAGTTGCCCAATTCCACAGGTTGATCTATCTGAGACACGTCGTAAATTTTAACGCCCCCGTACGCCATCGCTACAAAGGCATACTCTTCGTAGCGCTCCACGCTCAGGGGCACTCCATCCCACCCGGGACAGGGCCAGAATGCGGCCTGGGTCAGCTTCTCCGGGTCCGAAATGTCCAGGACACTGACACCGGGGACCTGGTTCACCTTCGCCCCCGGGATATGGAGATAGCTCTCCCATGTCGAGATCCAGAATGGCCGCCCCTCTACACTCAAAGCAGTCACCTCCCTTGGAGACGAAGGATCGGAGACATCATAGACCAGCAGTTCTCCATCATCAAAGTCCGTCGAGATGAAAGCGTGATCACCCGAAACCGCTAAACCGAACGTCAGGCCATGTGGGGTATAGGAGCCGACTTCCCTGGTCGACCCTGGATCAGAGACGTCCAGCACTCGAAGCCCGTGCTGACCTCCAGCGACACAGGCGCATCCATCGCAGTAGTCAAAGCCATAGAACCACCAGTATCCCGGCATTGCATGTGATCCGACCTCCACCGGAGCCGTCGGGTCGGAGAGATCAAGGATGATCAACCTCTTGTCCATGTCATCCCCGTGTTGCAGATAATAGGCGGTATCACCCGAGATCTTTATGGGGGAGAAGTATGTGTCTGCCTGGTTGTGGGGGTGTGAGCCCACTTCCCGGATCTGAGAACAATCAGACGCATCCAGAATACGAATGCCGAAGTAGGGATCTGCAATCAAGACGTAGTCTCCCTTTACGGCAACTTCAAGAATCAGGTACTCTGCGGCCTCGGGTGCGTAGCTGCCCAGCTGTTCCGGAGAGGCGGGATTGGTGATATCATAGATGACGAGAGCGTTGTTATCGGCTATATAGGCAGTACTATCGGCCACCCAGACGCTCTGTGGCATCCCCGGGGTTCCAAAAGAACCGTCCTCAACCGGCAGCATGGGATCCGATACGTCAATCACTTTCACTCCCGAAAAACCATCCATTTCGAAGGCTGTAATGTAGACGTACTCTCCCTTCACAAACTGACTCGTGCAATTATCCGGCAGCGATATGCATCCCATCTGCCGGGGCGCGCCCGGATCCGATACGTCATACACGTAGAGCCTGTAATGCCCGAACGACCAGAGACCATCGAAGTAGAGGACGTAGGCATAGTCTCCTGATACGGTGACCCTGTCCGCCATCCAGTTCGACACACCGGGGCACCGATCAGTGTTGATGGCATGCCCAGATTCCGCAGGTGCGGCAGGGTCCGACAGATCCAGCACCCGCAGACCGGATGCCATCCCGGATGCCACGTACGCGTAATTACCCGAGACAGCAACGTCGTAGGATTGCTGGACGAAGTGATGGACTTCCCCGATCATTCGGACATTCGAGCTCTCCTGCGCCATGGCGACACCGCACATGTGCGCTAACAGGAGCAGGCTCACGAGAAACCCTCCAGAGCGCTTCATGATCCTCCCTCCTCGTTGTTTCAGCAGCTCAGATCTGGCAGGCACTACGGCGTCAGACTCAGCCCCAGCCACCACTGCAGGTCCTGGAGTTCTGTCCCCTCATAAGTATCTCGAAATTCCGGCACCATCAGGATCCTCACGTTAAGGGCCTGTGACACGTTGAGCGAAAGCCCGGCGAGAAACGCCGTCCGGACGTCGGTCACCTGCTCGGTGGGCATCGTATAGCGCTCTGCGAAATTCTCCTTCCGCTCCACAACACCGTTACTCGACGTTACACGGTAGGCGAAGCGCGCCAGCGTGACATCGGTGATCCTCCACTGCGCCATATCCCGGTGAAGCCCCAGGAGGAACTCGACAACCCCCGAGGCGGTAATCGTGACGAACACGGGGATCTGAAAGCTCGTGCGTTCGACCGAAAACGTCCAGTCGAGGTCCTTTGCCTCGTATTGGCTGTACCGGTAATCCCACTTCCCACTTGTCGACCAGTATGCCGAACGGCTGGCTAGCTGCACTGCTTCTGTCGTCCTTGTCTCGGTGTTCTGCCACTCCACGATCGCACCGATGGAGAGCCGCACCTGGTCGTTGATCGTCCACTGCAGGGATCCCGTAATCCTTTCCGTACGCTGATCACGGGTGCCAACTCCGGATCGCGCATCGTTCAGATAGGATTGCGAGTTGCTGGTGACCGTTCCGGTGTTGTCCATCCAACTGTATTGGCTGTAGCTTGTATCCAGGATGCCAGAACCAGAAGCAATGTCCACGGTTGATTGTTCATGACGGTAGAGGAGCGTCAACGTGGTTGCACGCGTGGGCTTCGACGACATATCGACCCCGAAATAGGTGGTGCGCCCGTGGTGCGCCCATTGCTGGCCGGTGTCCCCCGAGCGATTGTAATGGCTGGACCCCGAGCTGTAGGTGCTCGAGTAGTAAGATGAATCCTCCCGGCCAAGCTCCTGCACTGCATCACCCCAGAGATACCCGAGCATCGCCCCGATCCTGAATCCGGGGTTCAGGTGGTACCGGATCCCACCCGCAACGTCCCAGTGGGAATATTCCTGCGCCCGGTCTTCGAAGTTCGACCATAATGAAGAGCCGGAGCGGGAGCTCTCCCAGAAGTTTGACGATCCAAAGGAACCCTCGCGCGAGAAGGTTACGCGGCTGAGCTTCGCGCCCATGTCCAAACCAATGGGAAACGCATACCGGGAGAAGCCGGTGAGGAAATGCCCGGTCTGACTCATGTTATCCTTGCCGCTGTACTTGTCGACGATCGGGAGCGATTCACCGGCCGCTGCGCGTGCCCCGCTGTAGTCGTAGCCGGCCGTCGTTTTGTAGATGTCCTGCGGGATGCTGTAGTACTTGTCGTCCTGCAGGACAAGCTGGTACGTCAGTCCAACAATGAGTTCGGGGACGATCTCCTGAGCCGGTCGACCCATCACCGCGCCCGAGAACACTGGCTCGAGCTCACGCCGCGTGTTCATGTAGACCTGCGGATAGTACATCGCATCCATGGCGACCTGCCCGCCATAGAGGTACGGTGGGTGATACCACGAGGGTTGCTCTGTCACTGTCCGCGCAGTGCGAAAGTCCATGTAGAGATAGGACCAACGGAGTGAATCCAGCCTGATCCACGCCGGGTTGACGATGAAATCCAATAGCGGATCCTTGAAAAGGCCCGGTGTCACCGATTCGAACGTTCCGATGCCATAAGGGTTCAGGTAGGACGGGGTGAAGAAGAATTCGGTCCGCTCGAACGATTTCTCAAGAACCCTCTCGCCCCAGTATTGGGCCGCGAGATTAGAGGAGAAGAGGAAGGTGGCGATCGTCGGCACAATGAGCATGCGTTTCATGGTCAGGCCTCAGTCATAACTGACATATCTATGTTTCCCGTCTGGTCTTCGGGGGTCGAACCTTCAGAGAGGCCGCGCGGAAGGTCCCACTGTTCAGGACACCGGGGAAACCGACAAACTGCCACATTCCCTCGATCCCTGCTCCGTAATACGTCCCGGATAACATCACATTATTGTCCGCGTTCCCTGGGTTCAGGTTCACCCAGATCTGCTTACCGTGGATCATCCCTTCAAGGGTTCCATTCCCCACCTGGGGGCCGATCATCCTCGCTTCGGGGTCGGTTTGGCACAGTCTCCATCTGCCTCTCACACGGTCTAGGTAGTCGATCGCGATGAAGAGCATTCCCCGCACAACTTCATTCCCGGAGGAGTCAAAGGCCGAATACCTGTAGGCCTGCTCCGAGACCCGCATGAGCGCGTCGACAGAGGTAGGGTTCGACCCGCCTGCAGGACCCTCACCACATCGCCACAACGGCAGGGTGAGTGCCAGAACAGCAAGGAAAGCGAGCGCTCTTCTCATCGGGACCTCCATCGACTATAGCTGGACTAGAATCGAACATTCACCGCAAGCGCCGGGAAGAGTGGAAAGAGCTTCAGGTCTCGGAGTCTTGCCCGCCATGTAAAGCTGCCGTCAGGCTCGGAATTGAGGTTAATCACGAATGGATCGGTCAAGCCGTATGCATTCAAGAACCGAAGGGAGATCGAACACAGCATCGAGTTGATCGAGAACGTCCGAGCCACTTCCACTTCCAATCGCTGGAAGCCGGGGAGGCGGCCCCCATTGACGTCAACGAGCCCGCTCAGACCGGACCCGACCCCGCCAAGGGTTACGTCCTCGGAGGGCGCCAGCGGGTCGAAAGTCCGTGCTTCATTGGCGGTCAGGACACACAGCAAGCCGATCGTCCATCCCTCCGCCGGGACCCACAGGAGGCTACCCTGAACCTCGTGTCTCCGGTCGAAGGGCGATGGGATCGGCTTGCCCCCGTTCACGCCGGCATAGGTTTCTTTCGCCCATGCAAGCGTGTACCTCACAGCGCCCCGCAGGTCACCCAGCCGTTTTCTGGCAGAGAGGTGCACGCCATAGCCGAGCCCCGACCCGTAGCGCGTGGCGTCTGTGAGCGATGCCGGCGGATCGGTGGGAGAGGGAGCAAAGAAGCCGTGCACGTTATACGTCACCCGGTAGAAGGATTCTGCCGACAGGACATACTCCTGGTTGCCGGACGCTGTCTGAATCCCCAACGCCGCATGAACGGCGCTCGTTGGCTTGACTTCCTCGCTGGATGGGTAGAAGAAATTCGGCGGATACATAAAGAAGATGCCACTGTTCCTGTACCCATGCACGAACTGGTGAATGGATGTAAGCGCACCGTAGAGGCGGGTGTCGTCGTCGAGGGCAACAAGCAGAGAGAATCGCGGGTCGAATGCGGAGTATGAGCCCTGAGCCCCCGTGTACGTTGTGGCACGCGCACCGAGCCCTGCACTGACCCGAGGCATGAGCAGCCACTGGTCCTGTACATAGACCGAGAGTTCCCAGGTGTTCGTGTTCCGGAGCGTCAGCGGCGCGATCTGCGTGGAAAATTTTTGGATATCCCCCCCGATTCGCCGATGTACAAGTTCGACGCCACCCCGTAGCATGTGATGGTCATCGTAGTAGTGCTCCGCGCGCGCACGGACGCTCAAGTCCTGGACGCTGAACTCTGACGGGTATCGTTCCGCAGTGGTCCCTCCGCTCACGATGTGCTCCAGCGAGAAGTCGTAGCC
>JBATTW010000463.1:0-2145 GCA_049670805.1 Bacteroidota bacterium | reverse complement strand
TACGGGTTCCTCCACTGTGGCAGAGGATCCCAAGATGCACTACCCTGACACGTCTATCGAGCACACAACCTGACATTCTTAATAAGCTACTACATCTCTGGCCGGGCGATCTCGGCAGGGTTGACTCGAGGGATGCTGGTGACTACCTTGGGACGAGCTATGCCCACGATCAAAAAGGGGCGGAAACCCCGTCAATCCGGAGGAGCTGTGACGACCACTCTTCACATCAGAAACATGGTCTGCAGCCGCTGTATCAAAGTGGTACGTGAAGAGCTTGAGCAGTTCGGTCTGGATGTCCGCAGCATCAATCTCGGAGAGGTTGATGTGGCCGGTCGTGTGGAGGGCACCGTGCTTCAGAGGGTGAAGACGGCTCTGGAACGGAACGGGTTTGAGCTGATCGAAGATCAACGGACCAAGACGATCGAGAAGATCAAACTCGCCGTCCTGAAGCTCGTCCGCAGCGAAGCGCTGGAAAGCGAGTTCAAGGGGAAATACTCCGGGTACATTTCTCGGGAAATCGGTCAGGACTACAATGGCCTCAGCGCACTCTTTTCTTCTTCGGAGAGCATCACGATCGAACACTACATCATCCTGCAGAAGATAGAGCGTGTCAAGGAACTGCTCAAGTATGGCGAGTTGACACTCAGCGAGATCTCATACAAGCTTGGTTACAGCAGCGTTCAGCACCTCTCCACCCAGTTCAAGAAGGTCACCGGCCTGACGCCGAGTCTGTTCAAAACAATGCTGGAAAACACAAGAAGACCGCTCGACAGGGTTACCCCTGCACGTCGCTGATATCCCTTCGCGTGTTCATCGTACTGTCTGCTCATTCGGATGGACCCCTCTGGATGTCATCAGATGCCGAAGATAAACAGTGTCTGATAAGATGTAACAAATTCCGGGGATTATGTAACTTCTTCAGGAGTCATTTCCGTATATTGAGGTAACAGACTGGAGCAGCTTGCTGTTAATGGGTATGAACCAAACAGGGAGGAACGCGTAACTCGCAGTTTTGCGAAGACCCTGCGAGAAAATCTTCACCGATGGGAATCCTGAGACACATAGCGCTCTTGACTTTCGACTCCTGATAGCGTATCGTACGCTACCGTGGGTGGCATAGAAGTTGAGACCCCTTGAATGGGAATGAAAAGCTTAACGAAACATACTGAGAATCTGGGCCGGGTAGTTGCCCTTCTTTTCTTTGTTGCAAATACTGGCTTTACGGCTGTTGTAGACTACTGTTCAAATGACGGTGCGGCCCGCTGTGTAATGGAATCGTGCGCGGAAAGAACAGACTGCGACACGAAGTGTAACGAGACATTGCCCTTTGAAGCCACTGCCCAGTTACCCGGCGATTGTGACAACGTGGCAGTCGCTGGTGGTCTTAATTCCACGCCGATGGTATTGGAAACGGCTCTAGATGGCCAAACATCTAGGATCGATGTTCTGTCCTACGTGTCTTCACAAAGTGTGGTGGTCCCTGAACCACCTCAGATTGATTTCTATTCCTCTTCCTCATCTCCTGGCGTTGCTCTCCAACACGCAGTGGAGAAGTACGTTCTGAACGCCAGCTTATTGATTTAACCCTCACACTCTTGCGTTAAGCCTACTCACAGTATGGTGATCTATACCATGCCGTGGGTTGGACTTTTATTGTCCTGATCAACAAAACTGAGGAGTACCCTGAGATGTCGCAACGAGCTTGGCGTATTGCGCTGGCGTTTGTGTCCATGATTCCTTCAACCATTCTGGCGCAGGGAATTGAGCCAGTCGTCCTTGACAGCCTCATCGCTGAGGCCCTTCGCCAGAATCCGCAAATCCGCTCCGCTGAACGACGTTCCGTCGCCGCACGACACCGTGACGCGCAAGTGAGCGTCTGGCAGGACCCGATGTTCGCGTATTTCCGGTGGATATCCACCCCGGAGACTAGAGTCGGGCCGCAGGAGAATGTGTTCATGCTCTCACAGTCAATTCCGTTTCCGGGAAAACTCGGTCTCCGGGGCGATGTGGCAAACGAGGATGCAGTTGCCGCAGGGCAGCAATACGAGGCAGTTCGACGGGACGTTGCGTTCAATGTGAAGAATGATTACTACAACCTGTACTGGATCGATCGGTCGTTGACAATTCTGGAGGAGTACCTCACCT
>JBATTW010000462.1:0-11947 GCA_049670805.1 Bacteroidota bacterium | reverse complement strand
GGCGAATAGGCTCCTCGAGTGCCCGACGAACGATATCAATACCCGTTTGCTGATCTTCGTTGTCAGGCTTCAGGGAGTCCAGCTTGGCCGCGGCACGCAGATAAGCCACACCGCCGCCCGGGACGATGCCTTCCTCGACAGCCGCGCGGGTCGCGTGAAGGGCGTCCTCGACACGCGCCTTCTTCTCCTTCATCTCGATTTCGGTTGCGGCACCGATCTTCAAGACAGCCACGCCGCCAGAGAGCTTCGCAAGACGTTCCTGGAGCTTCTCTTTGTCGTAGTCTGACGTGGTCTTCTCGATCTGCGCCTTGATCTCGTTGATCCGCTTCTTGATGTCATCCTTCTTCCCGCCACCTTCCACAATCGTGGTGTTGTCTTTGTCGATCACCACCTTCGTTGCCTTGCCGAGATAGCTGAGTGTCGCGTTCTCGAGTTTGTACCCTTGCTCCTCAGAAACGACCGTTCCCGCCGTGAGAACGGCGACATCCTCGAGCATGGCCTTGCGCCGATCACCAAATCCGGGGGCCTTGACCGCGGCAACGCGCAGGGTTCCGCGAAGCTTGTTCACAACGAGCGTTGCCAGTGCTTCGCCCTCGATGTCCTCGGCGATGACCAGAATCGGATTTCCGGTCTGAGCAACTTTCTCCAGGATCGGGAGAAGGTCCTTCATCGCGGAGATTTTCTTGTCGTGAATCAGAATATGCGGATTCTCGAGCACCGTCTCCATGCTCTCGGCGTCCGTGACGAAGTACGGAGAGAGATATCCTCTGTCAAACTGCATCCCCTCCACGACTTCAATGTTCGTCTCCGTTCCCTTCGCCTCCTCAACTGTGATGACGCCGTCGGTGCCAACCTTCATCATCGCATCCGCGATAAGCTCACCGATGACCAGATCGTTGTTGGCGGAGATGGATCCGACCTGGGCAATCTCTGTCTTTTTAGTCTTGTCGACCGGCTTGCTGATGCCCTTCAGGCCTTCAACAACAGCTTTGACGGCACTTTCGATGCCTCTCTTGAGATCCATCGGATTCGCGCCGGCGGCAACGTTCTTCATTCCCTCCCGGACAATAGCCTGGGCGAGTACCGTCGCTGTCGTGGTACCGTCTCCAGCGACGTCGGAGGTCTTGGATGCGACCTCGCGGACCATCTGAGCTCCCATGTTCTCCAGCGGATCCTCGAGCTCGATCTCCTTTGCCACGGTCACACCGTCCTTTGTGACCGTGGGAGCGCCGAATTTCTTGTCGATGACCACATTGCGCCCCTTCGGGCCCAGCGTGACCTTGACCGCATTGGCGAGCTGGTCAACCCCCTTCTTCAGGCTGGCGCGAGCTTCAGCACTGTAGTTGATGTTCTTTGCTGGCATATGCTTCTGTCTCCTTAATGTATGTATTCCTCAAATCCGTGTTACACCCTCTACACGACGGCGAATATGTCCGCCTCCCTCATGATGAGATACTCTTCACCCTCTACAGTGACCTCTGTGCCTGAGTATTTTCCGTAAAGCACCTTGTCCCCGACCTTCAACTCCATGGGGACTTTCTTTCCATCATCCGACACCTTTCCGGGACCAACAGCAACCACTTCCCCGATAACCGGCTTTTCCTTCGCGGTATCCGGAAGGATAATACCTCCCCTGGATGTTTCTTCGGCTTCTGAGGGCTTAATAACGACCCGATCAGCCAGCGGCTTCATCTTCATAGGAACTCCTGATGTAGGTTTTGTAAGTAATTGAAATAAAACACGTTAGGATAGACTGATGGTTTTCTTAGCACTCACTTTCGCTGAGTGCTAATAATATAGTCTAAAAAGGGAAAAAGTCAAGAGGGGCCAAAAAAAAGACTACTTTCCGACAGGTTTTACCTCAAAAACGTGGATGCCGTAAGGCGGAAGGTCAAAATACATCCCCTTTGATGCAAGGGCCCCAGCGTCGCGTACATAGACAGCCTGTCCCATCAGATCTCTAAACTCAACGGACTTGTCCCCGAAGGGTTCTCCGGGAAAACTTGTGTAGCACTGTCCGCTGCGAGGCGCGTAATTGACAACAACCATCCGTGTCCCGTGACGCTCGTGATGCCAGAAAAAGACGAAAAAATTCTCCCAGGTGGAATTGTCATGCCAGGAGGGCCGCGCCGGAAGGATGGTCCACTCCCCCTCCCGGAAAACCGGATGCGCCAAACAGGTAAGAAGCCGGCGATAGAAAGACCGGATGTTGTCTGACCCTGGATCCTCCGGGCGTCTGAGTAGTTGAATCGGGAGCTTCGTCGTCCGGCCATCCAGCTGCCCATCGTGGACAAGCACCATACCGGGAACTGTCGAAACGATAACAGCCGCCGCGGAATGCCAATCCTCAGAATGCAGCACACGTGCTGCACGGTGCTCATCGTGGTTCTCCAGAAACCTGACGCTTCGCATCTGATAGCCTATCGCCGC
Source organism: Bacteroidota bacterium (assembly GCA_049670805.1). Taxonomy (GTDB): domain Bacteria; phylum Bacteroidota; class Ignavibacteria; order UBA10030; family UBA6906; genus JBATTW01. Next base: position 9,517 of record JBATTW010000462.1, on the reverse strand, counting down.
TTTGAGGTGATCCCGCGCGGATGAGGCTCCTTCCCTCAAGAGTCTGTCGTAGAGCACCTTGTCGTACGTGTAGTTGAATCCGAGACGCTGCAAGTCCCACTCACGATTCCAGTATGCTTCAGCGACAAAAAGGAAGTCTGGATGCTTCTGCCTTACGCCTGATATCGCTTCTTCCCAGAACTCTCCGTCCACCTCCCCCTCCGGGGGAGCGCTACCATGCCACGTCCGGGCAAATACATCGTTGAGCAAGAGCATGGCCATATCACAGCGCACGCCGTCACACATCTCGGCGATGAGTAAGAGCTGGTGCGTCAGTGCCCGACGGGTCTCGGGGGAACGAATGTCCAACTGGGCGGTGTCAGTCCAGCCGGGAAAGCCAGGATCTTTCCCGTGTGCCAGTACCAGGTCACCGTGGTTCGTCTTCGCTTTGAAGTAGACGTCCGGTCTTGCTACATCATCGCCGGGCGAACCCGAGATGAAGTATTCGGGATGGCCTGCAACCCAGCTCCCGTCTCGAGCGGCATGATTCGCCACGAAATCCAGGATCAGACCGACGCCTCTCTCTGCAAGTCTCTTCCGCAGGCTGGCCAGACCTTCATTCCCGTCGAGATCGATCGAAACGGTGTAGTCCTGAATCGAGTACGGAGATCCCCCCACGTCATCCGCCCCCCAATCAGGGAGGGCCAGCCTGTATTCGTTCCGGAGATGGGGGTCACCCAGGGCAATGTCTCTCCCCAGCGGACCTGTCGGCCAGACGCCCATGAGCCAGACAGCATCGAATCCGAACCCGGCCCATCCATCAATGATATCATCCGGGATGTTACTGAGTGTCACGCGGCTCCTTTCGCGCCTGGAGAGCTCACGGATCAGTACCCTCGTGTTGACTTCGTACAGAAGCGGGTGTCGTGTCCCGGACAGACGAGACGGAAGCTTGTTCTCAACACTCATGGCAATTACCTCCGTCTTTCTCGCTGCGGAACCGAGCGGGTGATGCGTTCGTTGACTGTCGTTTGGAAGAGCAGCCGGCAACAACCAGAACGTACTCCCCGCGCGGCGCTCGCTGTTCCAGGGATTTCCGTGCTTCCGACAGAGTTCCTCGAGATACCTCCTCAAATTTCTTGGTGATCTCGCGGACGACCGCAACCTGCCTGTCTCCCAGGGCGGATTCAAGATCTTGCAGTGTTCTCCTCAAGCGATGCGGCGACTCAAAGAGAACGATGGTCCGTGGCTGACGAGCGAGATCCTCGAGACGCGATCGCCTTCCCTTCTTTACCGGCAGGAAGCCCTCAAAGACGAACCGTTCCATCGGGAGACCGCTGAGGACCAGAGCCGGGAGAACCGCGCTCGCACCCGGTACGGGGATCACGCGTATCCCGTGGTCAATGGCCTCGCGAACCATCTGGAATGCCGGATCCGAGATGCCGGGGGTACCCGCATCAGTCACAAGCGCGACGGCCTGACCCGACAAGAGCTTCCGAAGAAGGTCCGGCACACGCCGATTCTCGTTGTAGCTGTGATAACTGGTGAGGGTCTGGTCAATGGAAAGGTGGTTCAGCAGCAACCGGGTTCTTCGCGTGTCCTCCGCGGCAATCAGATCCACATGTTTCAGAATATGGATCGCCCGGCGGGTGATGTCATCCAGGTTGCCAATGGGAGTACTCACCACATAGAGCGCACCTGGCAGGATTTCTTCACTCATATTCCCCAGTCTCGGGGATAGCGAAAGTCAATGTTGACGGTCCGATGCGAGATCTTGGCGATAACCGGTGGGCGTCTTTTGAACTGGTTCCGCGCCACCATTTTCTTGACCCGGTCGATCATCCCTTCTTCAAAACCCGATGCGTTCAATTCCTCATCCGTTCTCCTCTCATCCACCAGAAGGTAGAGCAGGTGATCCACTCTGTTGTAGGAGAATCCGAGCTCATCCTCGTCAGTCTGTCCTTCCCAGAGATCGGCCGTCGGGCGTTTCTCTATGATGTGCCCCGGAACCCCCAGGTGTTCAGCAAGCTGCCACACCTGGGTCTTGTAGAGGTCCCCCAGTGGATTGAGTGCAGAGGCCATGTCACCGAAGAGCGTTCCATATCCAAGAAGCAGCTCCGTTTTGTTGCTTGTCCCCAGAACAAGCCCCTCTTCGCGGCTGGACACATCGTAGAGGACGATCATCCGTTGCCGCGCCATGACGTTTCCGGACCGGACATTGTCCCTGATACCGGCCCGATCGAGGAAGGGATCAACCATGGGGGAGATGTCGACGACCTCCGAGCGAACGCCGAGCGCAGTCACCACTGCTTCTGCATCGCTCAAACTCTCCGGGGAACTCGTGCGGTAGGGCATCATAACCGCAATGACGTTTTCGTGGCCAAAAGCCTCGGCAGCCAGGAACGCACAAACGGCCGAATCGACGCCACCGGAGAGCCCAACAATCCCCCTCTCAAAGCCCGCATTCCGGGTCTCGTCCCGTATGAACTCAACGAGAATCTTGCGGACGAATTCTCTGTTTATTGAGAGGTTCGCGCCGGGTCGTCCAGTCGTCTCCATGCCGACAAACTACGAAAAAGCCCGGATCTATTCAACTTCGTGCCTTGATTATGGAAGGCTCAATTGGTATTATGCTATTTGGAGGGAAGAAATGAAGCTGAACATGCGTACTCTGCTGTACCGGGTTATCTGTCTTGCACTTCTCCCCTCGATGGCCGTTACCGCAGCCGACATCACACCACGCCTACAGAGCGCACTCGCCCACGCAGAACCGAACGATGAACTCGTTCTCTGGATCTACTTCAAGGACAAGGGTGCCCGCGAATCGATGAAGTCCTCTGTTCCCCGGAGCGTCGTCTCGGATCGTTCACTCGCACGCCGGAGAAACGTGCTTGCCGCCGACAGGCTCGTCGACTACACCGACCTTTCGATCGAAGAGAGGTACGTGGAGGGGCTTCGGGACAACGTCCTGCGGGTCCGGCAGCGCTCGAAGTGGTTCAACGCCGTGAGCGTGGTCGCCACACCCGATCAGATTCCTCCCATCTCCCTGTTGCCCTACGTAAGGGAGATTGACCTGGTGGCAAGGTTCGCGAAGGACAGATCCCGGGAAAAGGGGATCCCGTTTGATCCGGACACTGAGTCCTCGATCCGGAAAGGGTCAACAGTACAAACGCTGAACTACGGTTCCTCGTTTTCCCAGGTGAACCTGATCAATATCCCCCCCCTTCACGACGCAAACCTCGCGGGTGACGGAGTGCTCGTAGGCGTGTTTGACAACGGATTCAGGCTGCTGAACCACGAGGCCTTTCAGTCGATGAGTATCCTGGCCACATACGACTTTGTTGACAACAAAGAGAGCGTCGTCCCGGACAACCCGAGCCCCCTCTTCGGAAGCCACGGCATCAGCGTCCTCTCGGTGATCGGAGGTTATGTTTCCGGTACGCTGATCGGTCCTGCGTTCCGGGCAACCTACCTGTTGGCCCGAACCGAAAACGACAGCAGCGAGACACCTGTTGAAGAAGACAACTGGGTCGCCGCGATCGAGTGGGCTGACAGCCTGGGGGTACAGGTGACAAACACCTCTCTGGGGTATCTCTATTACGACCCCCCCTATGAGAGTTGGACATGGGAAGATATGGACGGCCGGACAACACTAATCAGTCGGGCCGCGACCATGGCTGCACGAAAAGGGATCGTGGTCTGCAATTCGGCAGGCAACAACGGCTACCACCCCGAACGGAACACCCTGAACGCAGCGGCTGATGCCGACAGTATCCTGGCAGTCGGCGCGGCAAACCCGGACGGGAGCAGGGCATCCTTTAGCTCGGTGGGCCCGACGACGGATGTCCCCCCGCGCATCAAGCCGGACATCATGGCCCAGGGATCACAAATAGTCGCTGCCTCCGGATCCAATCCGACGGGGTACATACTCACTCAAGGAACCTCCCTCTCCAGTCCCCTCGCGGCAGGAACCGCTGCCCTTCTCATCCAGGCGATGCCGGACGCATCCCCGATGGAGGTCATCGAGGCGCTGAAGAGCACGGCGAGTCAGGCATCCAGCCCGGACAATCTCAATGGATGGGGAATAATCGACGCGGTCGATGCTGTCACGGATCTTACGGGAACGGACACCATCGTCTCCCCGCCCTTGCCGGAGGGGTTTGTATTGTCACAGAACTACCCCAACCCTTTTAACCCGGGCACCAGACTTCGATACGAGCTCCCCGAAGCGGCCAGAGTGACAATCATGGTCTATGACATTCTCGGGAGGGAGATCAGAACGTTGAGAGATGCGGATCAACGACCGGGAACGTTCTACGTGGATTGGGACGGCAGGGACAGCGACGGCGTCCCCGTGTCAAGCGGTGTCTATGTTGCCCGATTCCGTGCGGTCGGGGTGTCGGGCAGTTCCGCCGCTCTTGATCGAAAGATGATGCGCGTAAAATAGGTTCGCCCGCCAACTCCCTCTTCAGTCACAGGTGAGCTTTCCCAAACAGTAAAGAGGCCCCGCCCAACTCGGGCGGGGCCTCTTGCGTTGACCGGACCCAGGAGAGTCAGAGTTCCCTGATGGATTTGGAGATGATCCCGATCCCTGCATCGATTTCGCTTCTGGTGATCGTCAGAGGCGGTCGGAATCGGATCGACCGTACCCCGCTCGGGAGGATGATGAGTCCCTTCTGGAGGCATTTTTCACGGATTCTCGTCCGAACATCTGGATCTGTCACGTCAAATGCCGCAAAAAGACCCAAACCTCGCTGGTTTGAGATCGTTCCGGGAAATTCTGAGGCCAACTCGTTCAGGCGGCCAAGGAGATGTTCTCCCATGGTTCGCGCATTCTCGACGAGGTTTTCCTCTTCTATGATTTCCAGATACCGCTGGGCCCGAACCATGTCAACGAGATTACCGCCCCAGGTGGAGTTCAGCCGGCTGGGAACGGCAAACACGTTCTCCTTGACCTCTTCGATCCGTCGTCCGCAGAGAAAGCCGCACACCTGCATCTTCTTCCCGAAGGCAATCATATCTGGTTCCACGTAGTGCTGGTGCGCCCACATCTTTCCTGTCATCGCTATGCCGGTTTGCACCTCGTCCATGATCAGCATCGCCTCGTTCTCGTCGGCCAGCTGTCGGAGAGCCAGAAAGAACTCCCGGCGGAACTGGTTGTCGCCTCCCTCCCCCTGCACGGGTTCGATGATGATGGCCGCAATGTCGTCTCTGTTCTGGAAGAAGGCATCCTTTATCTGGGCAATGGCCGTTTCCTCTTCCCGCCCTGCCTGCAGCTCGTTCTCCTCCGTGCGCGGGAACCGCACCACCGGCGGGTGAATACGCGGCCAGTTGAACTTCGGATAGAGGTCGGTTTTCACCGGCTCCGTGTTTGTCATCGACATGGTATAGCCCGATCGGCCGTGGAATGCCCGCCCAAAGTGGATTACCTGATGACCCCGCTCTTCTCTGTATCCACGTTCGAAATTCTTTCGAACCTTCCAGTCGAAAGCCGCCTTGAGCGCGTTTTCGTTTCCCAGCGCTCCTCCCTCGATTAAGAAAGCGTGCGGGAGATACGGCGGTATCGCCACCCGCGAAAACGTCTCCAGGAACTCCGCTTGCTCGGCCGTGTAGATGTCGGAGAGGGAGGGTTTGTTGACCGCGACGTATGCGAGTTTCTCGAGGAACTCCGGGGTGGTCATCCTGGGATGGTTGAGACCGAGAGGGTTTGACGCCACAAACGTGAAGAAATCCAGATACCTCTTCCCGTCTTTGGCATCCACGATATAGGCGCCCTTGCTGCGCTGAAGATCAAGGACGATCTCGAAACCGTCCACCAGCATGTGCTTCCGGAGACTCGGGAGAACGAGATCTGCCGGGATGCCCGGTCCGACCTTCGCGCGCCGGGTTGCGCGCGGTTTTTCCGTACCTTTCCTGGGGGTGGCCTGTCGCTTGACCCGATGGGTCCCGCTCTTTCGTGAGCGGGTCGGCTTTTTCGTCCGAGTCGGCTTTTTCGTCCGGTTTGTCTTCTTCACCCGGGACGTCCTGCTCTGTGTTTTCGCCCTGCGTGATTTCATGCATATTCTCCTTGTGTTCCGTTGGAAGTGGCGGATATCTGTACAGATGGGAACAGACAGGGAGAGAGATCAGAAGAACTCCTGGTGCTCGTACAGTGAGACGATATACAGACTGGCCCCCGCCATGACCTCACTTCTCATAGTTGTCGATCTGCGCTCGCTGCAACCCCCCACTGTAGTCGACATACACCGTCTTCCACTCCGTGAAGAAGTCATAAACGGTCCACCCTCCTTCGCGGTGACCATTGCCGGTCTGCTTGACGCCTCCAAATGGCATGTGTGCCTCAGCACCAATCGTCGGTGCGTTGATGTAGGTAATCCCGGCCTTGATCTCCTGGATCGCCCGGTACGCGCTGTTCACATCTCGCGTGTAGACCGACGAGGAGAGGCCGTAGATCGTCCCGTTTAGGATCCGGATCCCTTCCTCCAGCGAACCCGTCCTGATAACCGAGAGAACGGGGCCAAAGATCTCTTCCTGGGCGATGCGAGAGTCCGGTTTTACATCCGTGAAGATGGTTGGCTCGTAAAACCACCCCTTTTCGAGTGTCGTGTCGGTTGGTCGCTTCCCCCCAGCAGCAAGGGTCGCTCCTTCTTCCTTGCCAATCGTCACATAGCTTTCGACGGTTTCTCTCTGACCTTCGTTCACACAGGGCCCCACCTCGACACTTTCGTCCAGTCCGTCCCCGAGTTTGAGTTTCTTCACACGCGATGTGAGCATCTCCATAAAGGTGTCATGGATTCCTTCATGAAGAATGAGACGGCTCGTTGCGGTGCACCGCTGCCCCGTCGTGCCAAACGCACCCCAGAGAACCCCGTCCAGCGCGAGGTCAAGGTCTGCGTCGTTCATGACGAGTTGGGCGTTCTTTCCGCCGAGTTCCAGGGAAACTCTCTTCAGGGTCGATGCCGCCACTTCCGAGATCTTCTTTCCGACCATGGTCGACCCCGTGAAGCTGACGAGGTCTACATCCGGGTGCCCAACGATGGCCACCCCGACTTCTGAGCCTCCGCCGTGCACGATGTTGATGACGCCCTCGGGGACGCCTGCTTCGAGCAGAATCTCCACCAGCGTGGTCGCCGTGGCAGGCGTATCAGAAGCGGGCTTGAATACAACCGCGTTGCCGGAGAGAAGCGCCGGGAAGATCTTCCACGTCGGGATGGCCATGGGAAAATTCCACGGGGTCACGATTCCCGCAACACCGATCGGCACACGCATTGCCAGGTTGAACTTGTTCTGCAACTCACTGGGAACGGTGTGCCCGAAGAGCCGACGACCCTCACTGGCGGCGTAGTACGCCGTGTCAATCCCTTCCTGCACATCTCCCCGTGTCTCCGCCAGTACCTTGCCCATTTCTCGTGTCATCTGTCGCGAGAGATCCTCTTTCTGAGCGGTCATCAGATCACCGACCTTCCGCAGGATGTCGCCTCGCTTGGGCGCCGGGACGAGCCTCCACTTCTCAAAAGCCTCCCGGGCCGCCCGAACGGCTCTCTCCACTTCCCCCTTGCCCGATTTTGGGAATATCCCCACGACCTCGTTCCAGTTCGCCGGGTTGCGGTTCTCGAACGTCTTCCCTGATTCTGCCCCGACCCATTTCCCGTCAATGAAGTTTTTGAATTCTTTCGCCATGCTCGATCCTCTCAGTCGTCGTTATGCAAGTCCCACACGCCGGAATATGTAATCGACGTGTTGAATGCTCTTTTCCAGATCAAACACCTCGTCGATCTCCTTCCGGTCAAGGTAGGAAGAGATCTCATCGTTGCTTTGCAGCAGTTCCTTGAATTCTTTGCCGGTGTTCCACGCCTCCATCGCCACCGACTGTACAAGCCGGTACGCGTCTTCTCGCTTCATCCCCTTCTTTGCCAGGGCCAGGAGCACCGCCTGAGAAAATGTCAGTCCTCGCGTCCGCTCCAAATTCAGCATCATGTTCTCCGGGTACACGACCAGCCGATCCACGACCTCGATCGCCAGCGACAGCATGTAGTCCAGCAGAATGCAGCTGTCAGGGATAACGACCCGTTCAACGGAAGAGTGCGTGATATCGCGCTCGTGCCAGAGCGCCACGTTCTCCAGCGCGGCCAGGGCATTCCCCCTGAGAACGCGGGAAAGTCCCGCAATACGTTCGCAGGTGATCGGGTTCCGCTTGTGTGGCATCGCCGACGACCCCTTCTGCCCTTTGGAAAAGTACTCTTCCGCTTCGAGTACCTCCGTCTTCTGAAGATGGCGGATCTCCGTCGCGATCTTTTCCAGGGAGCTGCCGATCAGCGCCAGGACGCTCATAAACTCCGCATGGCGGTCCCTCTGAAGGATCTGTGTGGAGACGGGGGCCGGTTGCAGGTCCAGCTTCTTGCAGACGTACTCCTCCACCCGCGGGCTGAGGTGTTCAAACGTCCCCACGGCACCAGAGATCTGCCCCACCGAGATTCTAGCGATGGCCGCCCGGAGCCGATCCACATTCCTCCTGTTCTCATCATACCAGAGCGCGAGTTTCAACCCGAACGTGGTCGGTTCGGCGTGGATCCCGTGGGTCCTCCCGACCATCACGGTTGTCTTGAATTCCTTGGCCCGTCGAGCCAGGACTTCTGCAAACCGACGCAATCCATCCTCCAGAATCTCCCCGGATTGCCTCATCTGGAAGGCAAGGCAGGTATCCAGAATGTCGGAGGAGGTCATCCCCAGATGGATAAATCGGGAGTCGGGCCCGACGTGTTCCGCAACGTTCGTAAGGAACGCAATCACATCATGCTTCACCTCCCGTTCAATTTCATCGATCCGTGCAACTTCAAACGTTGCCTTTTCACGAATAACGTCGACCGCGGATCGGGGGATGACGCCGAGTTCCGCCTGGGCCTCGCACGCCAGGACTTCAATTTGCAGCCAGATCTGAAACTTGTTCTGGTCCTCCCAGATCTTCCCCATCTCGGGGCGTGTGTATCGTCCAATCATATTGTCCGTCGCTCCAATCGAAGGCTCTTTTCTACTGTCTTGCGGTCTCGAAAGACCTGGAAACGAATGAGATCGCCTGTCCGGGCCTCGTCCAGAATGGCAACAAGCGAGTAGACATCGTCCACCTTCTCGCCGTTCGCCTCGAGAATGATGTCGCCGACTTCAAAGCCGGCCTCCGCCGCGGGGCTCCCCCCCTTGACGTCACTTACGATCACTCCTTCGACGCGGGTCAACCCGAAGTATCGCGCGATTCGCCGGTCCACCGCCTGGAATTCCAGCCCTGTCCAGTACTCCCTGTCGATCTTGCCGCTCCGTTTCAATTCCGCAACGACGGTCTTGACACGGTTGATCGGGATGGCGAAACCCAGCCCGATGCTCCCCTGGTTCGGCGTGTAGATGACGGCGTTCACCCCGATGACCTCTCCGAGACTGTTCATGAGAGGTCCCCCGCTATTGCCCGAATTGATCGCTGCATCCGTCTGGATCATCCCCCGGTACGCGCGCCCTTCTTGTGCCCGAAGGTTCATCCCCGTCGCACTCA
>JBATTW010000461.1:0-4070 GCA_049670805.1 Bacteroidota bacterium | reverse complement strand
TTCCCCAGGGATCTCATTTTCTCGTCCCGGAGGTCCGTCGATGTGAATCGACGGGCACGGTCGAGCATGATGTGGACCATGCTTGCGGTGACCTGATGGCAGTTGCGGATTAGCCCGGGCAGCTGGTCCCGCCTGATCGTCACCACGTCTGCCGGTTCCTCAACGATGGTGTCTCCCGGGGGATTGGTCATCCTGGAGTATGGCAAAGCTCCCCACACGTCACCTTCCTTCCACTCAAACTCTTTTCGCAGGCCCGACCCGCGGTTCACGTAGATGGAAATGAGGCCGCTCAGCATTATATGGAGCTTCTGCACTACCTCCGTGTGTGCGGCTACCATCTCTCCCTGCTGAAGTTGCTGATGAATGCCGTTTTCAGCGATCCAGGCCAGCTCTTCGCGTGGTGCCTTCCCCACTGTGCGGTGAGAAGCCAGCAGGTCGATCATCTCTTCGTGACTTGTGTTCATACACTCTCCACCGGATGAATTTTATCGAGAAAGTGTACCGATGGATCGGGGCAAAGTCAAGTGTGGATGGCCTCTTGTGCTTGATCGGGGAGATTCTTATGATTTGTCTCAAGTTTCTTCCAGATATCGTCCTGCACCACCTTTGAAGAAGGAGTCAGCTGTGGCAAAACCCGTTATCATGTGCGTGGACGACGATCCGCAGGTGCTCGCTGCCATCGAGCGTGATTTGCGCTCCAATTACAGGAACGATTATCGCGTCCTGAAAGCCGGTTCTGCGCAAGAGGCCCTGGAGGCCGCACGCCAGCTGAAGCAGCGAGGTACCCAGGTCGCCCTGTTCCTGGTCGATCAGCGGATGCCCGAGATGACCGGCACACAACTCCTTGGCGAGGTTCGAGAGCTTCACACGGAAGCGCGAAAGGTGCTCCTCACGGCCTACGCAGACACCGGAGCGGCGATCGAGAGCATCAATGAGATTGGCCTGGACCACTATCTCATGAAGCCATGGGACCCGCCGGACCAGAAGCTCTATCCGGTGCTTGATGACCTCCTCTCGGAATGGAAGAGTCGTGCCCATATACCGTATGAGGGGATTCGTATCGCGGGAGCACGTTTCTCCCCTCAGAGCCACAATGTCCGTGAGTTCCTGTCGAATAACCAGGTGCCGTACCAGTGGGTAGACATCGATGAAGACACGTCCATGAGGGAGCTCATCGCCGCCTTCCCCGGAGGGCTGGCCAAGCTCCCGGTGGTCCTTTTTCCAGATGGGACATACCTCAGCGCTCCTACGAACCTTCAGCTTGCAGACAAGGTAGGTCTCCAGACGCAGGCTTCGAAGCAATTCTATGACGTGGCGGTTATTGGGGGAGGCCCTGCGGGTCTGGCGAGTGCGGTCTATGGGGCGTCTGAAGGCTTGCGTGTCGTACTATTCGAGCAAAACGCGCCGGGAGGACAGGCCGGCACAAGCTCCAGGATCGAAAACTACCTGGGTTTCCCCGGTGGGATCACCGGCGCCGATCTCGCACAACGTGCCAGTGCACAGGCGCGACGTTTCGGTGTGGAAATCCTCACGGCGCAGGAGGCTGTTGAGGTGCGTCGTGAGGATCCGTATCGCATCGTGCGGCTGGCCGATGGGAACGAGATCTCTGCCTATGTTGTGGTTCTCACGACAGGAATGTCTGTCCGGACACTCGATGTCCCCGGAATCGAACCCCTTCTCGGGCTCGGTGTCTACTACGGTGCGGCACTGAGCGAGGCGGTGGCCTGCCGCGGCCATGATATCTGTATCATCGGCGGGGCGAATTCAGCCGGTCAGGGAGCCCTCTTTTTCTCACGGTATGCACGTCATGTGACAATGGTTGTTCGTGCCTCGGGCCTCAGCGCCGCCATGTCACACTACCTGGTGGAACGAATCAATGCGACTGATAATATCAGCGTCCAGACGCGGGCCGAGGTCATTGCCGTTTGCGGCGATGGACGGCTCGAGCAGGTTGTCCTCCGCAATCTCGATACGGCTGAAGAATCCAGAGTCGACACCTCAGCAATGTTCATCTACATCGGGACTGCCCCGCGGTCGGACCTCGTGGCTGACCTCCTGGAGAGAGACGAGAAAGGATACATCATTACCGGCCCCGATCATCTGAAGATCGGCGGCAGGCCACGCGGGTGGACGCTTGACAGGGATCCCTTTATGTTTGAGACGAATGTCCCCGGTGTATTCGCCGCCGGAGACGTGCGCGCAGGGGCGAACAGGCGCGTTGCAGCGGCGGTAGGTGAGGGCTCAGCTACGGTCTTTTCGATCCACAAGTATCTGGAAACCGTCTGAGGAGGCCTCAAAAGATTCACCCCCCATCAACTCCCATAGCGTACTTGATCCCATTGGCGATGTGACGCAGGTAGCGTTCTTCGCGGAAGCTGCTCTCTAGATGACCCAGCGCGGTATAGAACGAACGGCACCCTTCGTAATCCTGGCACCAGACAACAGGGTGATGGATACCGTGGGTTCCTCCTGTGTAGGTCTGCTCATCCACAGTGATGAGTACGTTGAGATTGTCAGAGACATCATGGAAGTTGTACCACTCATCAGTGTGGACCCACGATGATGGGAGATTCTTTGTAGCTACATGTCTTTGGTTTGTCACATTCAAGGTCGCGGGCTGGATCTCCGGATGGTCAGTGAATTGCGCCCCGACAAGTTCCTGGTACCATGGCCACGGTTCCAGGGCGTAGCACGCAGCGTGGATCCCGACATACCCGCCTCCGCTCTTGAGATATCGCACCAGACCATCTCGCTCATTTCCGGAAAACCCATCACACGCAGTATTGAGAAATATCACGGCCAGGTAATGCGCAGTGGAGATGGATCCGAACACCCCCCTATCTTCCGTTGCCTCGACCGCAAATCCATGTTCCACCCCCAGCTCCTTGATGGCTTCGATTTCGATGGCGCTGTTATGGTGGTACGGATCATCTTTTCGAAAGTAGAGAAGGATCTGTGGCGGCTTCATCGTATCACCATGTCACATCGTGTGAATCGTTATTTTCTCCAAGTTCCCTGGTCCATACCCGTGTTGCTGGCCCCCATGGCCCATTTGTTAGCAGGGATCTCTATCGCACCGACAACGCAGAGGTCTGGGCGACGCATCAGATTGACATCAGCGATGGATTGAGCGAGGAACTCGATACTATCTCTGTAGCCCCCTCCCTTCTGACCTTCTTACCAGCAGCACGCCCAAAGCACAAAACCCAAGTTCCAGCACTAGATATACGACCAGCAGCCGATGAGGCATACCATCTACGATAAGACCCAAAACCCTCCCTGCGGCTAGGCCAAACATGAATACGATGAGACTATAGAGAGCATCTTGTCTTACCAGGACCCTGAACGCTCCGATAGTCCAGAACAGCATAAGGGCCAAATAGAGACACATGACAGCTCGAAATATGTGAGTGCTGTTTGTGTCTGATCTCCACTCATTTCACCGATCCCAGATACCTGTTCAGCCAGTTTATGGTTTCCTTGACGTACTCGGTCCTGGGTGGGATGTGGTCGGTCTCGTATGGAATCAAACGCTTGTCTTCTGCTGGAGGCCCCAGGAGGTCGAACATGGGCTTGACCCCGGTCTCGAAATCGATGATTGTATCGTACCTGCCGTTGAGCATCAACGTCGGCACCCTGACTCGGGTCACATAGTTGATCTGGTGTGCCGGGGGAAGCGCTGATCCGTAGAATCCACCTGCCAGCAGAACGCTCGCCTTGAGACGATCCTCCACCGCAGGGATGATGGCTCCGAACAGGCCGCCCCAGCTCATCCCGTAGTAGGCAAGCCTTCCACTGTCGATATCCGGGCGGGTCTCCAGGTAGTCGATGCATCGACGGTAGTCCTTGACCACCTGGATCAGGTACTCGGTGTAGGCATGGGTCTCGGACCCGTCGGAGAGGACGCTCAGTTCCGGGGTTCCGCGCTCGAAGGTTCCCTTATAGACCGGATAGAGGACGGCCCGGCCGTTCCTCACCAGGAACGAGAGGAACATGGAGAACTCGTAATAGGTCTCCAGATCCTGGCTCGATGTCATCCAGGTGGAAGCGCTTCCGGGGAAGTATATGAC
>JBATTW010000460.1:0-2489 GCA_049670805.1 Bacteroidota bacterium | reverse complement strand
CCCGCGAACAGAACGAGGACCAGAAGTGGCAGATGGACTACGTGTACGTCCACGAATTCGGGCATTCGTTTGGCGGTCTGGGCGACGAATACTACAGCTCGTCAACAGGCTACAACGAGTTCTACCCTCCCGGCGTGGAGCCCTGGGAACCGAATGTGACTGCTCTGCTGGACAGGGAGACCGTCAAATGGGGGAATTTTCTGAGTGAGGGTGTGCCGATTCCGACGCCCTGGGAGAAGAGCGTGTATGACAGCCTCGAGGCGATCCGTGGGAAGCTGGACAGGCTTGCCCCCGACTACTACGAGAAGCGGGCCCCGCTTTACAAGAAGGCAATGGAGACGCTGAGGACGTCACGGTACGCAGGGAAGGTAGGCGTCTTCGCGGGGGCTGGCTATGTGTCCGAGGGATTGTACCGCCCGGCGGTGAACTGCCGCATGTTTTCACTGAGCCTGACGGATTTTGACCCTGTCTGCAGTGCGGCGATCGAGAGGATGATCGACTTCTACTCGAGGTAAACGCCCCCCGCTGAAGGGGGAACGATCGGTCTCTGTGTTTTTTCCACTACTGGCTTTTCTGTTGAGCGGGGGCCGGCCTCTTCGGCGTTCGCACAAAGAACCACCAGACAGCGATGACGATCGTGAGGAGGATCAGGGAGTAAAGGATGAACTCCCGGTCGAATTTTTTCCGTGCCAGCTCGCTGACCAGACTGTCAAGACGCCCGTATTCGGCCCTCCCCAGCATGATGTCGTTGGTCAATGCGTTACGCCACTCACGGTCAATTCGCAGCTTCCAGACGTCGTTGACGAACACCCCCGGGTCAACATCCCGCTCCCTCAGTTGTTCCACGTAGGCTTCGATGCTTTCCGAAAACTCTGTGCTGTTCCCGAACGGTGCGAGCTGAAGTGACCGCGCGCTGAATTCTTTCCGTACCCGATCCCAGAACAACGTATTGAGTCTTGTTCCCCAGAGGATGATCACCGAATCGATTTGAGCGGCAGCGGCCTGGCCGGCTTGTCCTTCGCCCTTCTTTCCCTTGCCGGCTGACCTGCTGACTTCCATGATTCCATCGCGCAACCCATCCCACCGGATGCCGAATTGTTGGTAGAGTCCGATGATCTGGGCGTAGTCCTCCGGTTCGAGCTCCGTCAACTCCAGAAAGCGGACATTGTCCGTGGCTATCTCGTAAATGTGTCCGAGTATATCCGTTTGTGCGATTCTCCGGCTGAGTGACTCCTTCTCGAGATACGAGGCTTCTTCGATATCTCTCCCGTAGGGGAGAAATAAGGAGTCAACAAGGGTAAAAATCAGGCGGTCGCGTGCCCTGAGTGTGGCGGACAGGCGTCGTGACGTCTGGCGGAGCGAGGAAGATGATTTCTGACCCCGTCGGAGCTGCCTGAACAGACTGTCCCGTTCCGCGGCCAGGGTGTCCAGGCGCCTCGTCAAATAGGAGACCTGGGCTTCCAGCTCGGAAATTCGGGCGCCCTGAGTCTGGGTGAGGTAGGTCCGGTCGTATTGCATGAGATGGACTCCACGCAATTCGGAAAGAGTCTCCGAGAAGGTCATCGGATAGAGCGCGCGATCAAGGAAGTCACGGTGTACACTGAATTCGTTTTCCAATCCGGTGATCTCTTCCCGCAGGGAATCGAGCGCCGACAAAGATCCCGCTCCGTTGATGGCCTCCTTCAAGCCCTTGGCGCGTTCTTCGAATGTCCTCTTGATGGCATAGTCGGACTGCTGTGCGAGAGCCGAGGCCGAGACAACCAGGGCAAGTATCAATCCAAACCGGTTCATTTCTTCTCTTCCTCGTAAATCCCCCCGCTTGTGAGCAGCAGACGGAGCCCAGACCTGTCGATGAGTTCCACATAGGGTGGGCGCTGGTTGAGTGCCGGATCTTTCAGGCCGGATGGTGATACCTGGATCTGTGTCATGAGTGACAGCTCGTGAGCTCCCTGCCCGAACACGTACACCTGTTTGAAGTCCCTCCCCGTGACAAAGTAGTATCCTTCCCCGCTCCGGAGCAATCGCAGTTCGCTCCCCCGGAGTGCTGCAGAGTCCTGGAACTCGGCGACGGCGAGGGCCGTTGCGTCAAAGGAGAGACTGTAGCGGCGATCCTTGACCCGGTTTTCCGGTCCGACTGAAAGTACGCTCTCAACAGGCCAGGAGTAATCGACGTCCTTGATCGTCAGCGATGAGCAGGCGCAGAGTGTCGCCAGGACAGGGATGAAGAGAGAGTGTGGTTTCATGAGGGGTTGCCTCTGTGAGAAAGCAATAGGGCCCAACTGGAATTCGTAACAAAATAATGATAACAAGTTCTTGGCGCAAGTACCCAGCCTCCCCTCTGGAACGGAATTGCCTGAAATAGGTGTTTTCACAGTTATGGAAGATGGAGTCGGCGTGTTGCAACCGAAAATTGCCGTAATTGTACCATCTCTCAACGAGGAGAGACACATTGAGGGGACTCTCAGGAGCATTCTGAGTCAGGATACACC
>JBATTW010000459.1:0-2179 GCA_049670805.1 Bacteroidota bacterium | reverse complement strand
GATCTGTTGCGTCTTCTTTGCGACAAAGGATATGAGACCCTTCTGGAGACAGGGGGGAGTCTGGACATTCGTCCCGTAGACCAGCGCGTTCGGCGAATTGTAGATTTCAAGTGTCCGGGAAGCGGTATGGAACCAAAGAATCTCTGGTCGAATGTTGCCGTCCTTCGCCCCACCGACGAGGTGAAGTTCGTGGTGAGAGATCAGAGGGACTTCGAATGGACGGTCGGGAAGATCCGGGAACATGCTCTGGAGGATCGGTGTCCGATCCTGGTCTCACCTGTCTTTGGCGAACTGGATCCTGCGGAACTGGCTGACTGGATTCTGCAGGCTGGACTCTCGGCGAGACTCCAGCTTCAGCTGCACAAGCTCATCTGGGAACCCTCGGCGCGAGGCCTGTGATGGCCAGGGACCTTGCAGTGGTGTTGGCGAGTGGGGGGATGGACAGCCTTGTTACGGTCGCCATTGCCCGTGAGGAGTGTGACCTGGCTCTTCTCCATCTCGGCTATGGACAGCGGACAGAACACCGGGAGCGGAAGGCTTTTCACGACATAGCTGACTTCTATAAAGTGGCGCACCGCCTGGTGGTCCCCATGAAGCACCTGGCGATGATTGGCGGTTCCAGCCTTACCGATGCGGCTCTGCCGGTCTCTCCGGCAAACCTGGAGGCAGATGAAATCCCCTCCTCCTACGTCCCGTTTCGAAACGCCAATATGCTCTCCGTCGCAGTCAGCTGGGCCGAGGTCCTTGAAGCCTCCGCCGTGTATATCGGAGCCGTGGAGGAGGATTCATCCGGGTATCCTGACTGCAGGGAGGAGTTCTACACTCTCTTCAATGCGCTAGTCCAGAAGGGGACCAGGCCCGCAACACAGATCACCGTTCGCACGCCCGTCATACGGCTTTCCAAGGCCGACATAGTCCGGAAGGGGGTGCGTCTTGGCGCGCCTTTTCAACTCACATGGTCCTGCTACAAGCAAGAGGATGTTGCCTGTGGCGTCTGCGACAGCTGTGCTCTCCGCCTGAGGGGTTTTCAGCTGGCAGGAGAGGAGGACCCGTTGCCGTATGCTCAAAAACCACCATACACTCAAACCTGACGTTGCTATCGGAGGGACACTCGTATGGAACAGTTCAGAGAAAGCATTCTGCAGCTTATCATAGAAACCTCGAGCAATCTTCCGCCGGATGTGCGAAGAGCGATCGCTGATGCTGTTGAGAAGGAGACGCCGGATACGCAATCCAAACTCGCGCTGGAGACGATCGCGATCAATATTGATATGGCGTGTGACAACCAGGCGCCGATCTGTCAGGATACCGGAATGCCGGCATTTGAGATCAAAGCGCCCGTGGGCGCCAATCAGATCGTCATGCGCAAGCAGATTGAAGAGGCCATCGTGGAGGCGACCAAGAGGGGCAACCTCAGGCCGAATTCTGTCAATTCGCTGACAGGGAAGAACAGCGGCAACAACCTCGGTGAGGGAACGCCAGTGATCCACTTCGAACAGTGGGAGAAAGATGACATCGAGGTCCGACTCATTCTGAAAGGTGGCGGGTGCGAAAACAAGAACATCCAGTACTCCCTACCGTGCGAATTGCCACAGCTGGGGCGGGCCGATCGGACGCTGGACGGAGTCAGGAAGTGCATCATGCACGCGGTGTACCAGGCACAGGGGTACGGTTGTAGCGTTGGCGCGTTAGGAGTCGCGATCGGGGGGGACAGGGCGTCAGGGTATCACTACGCGAAGCAGCAGTTGTTCAGGCAGCTCGATGACATCAACCCGAATCCCGAGCTGGCAAAGGTAGAAGCCTACGTAATGGAGAACGCGAACAAACTGGGTATCGGCACAATGGGTTTTGGCGGGGAGGCAACATTGATCGGGTGCAAAATCGGCGCGTACAACCGCCTACCCGCCAGTTTCTTCGTTTCGGTTGCATACGACTGCTGGGCGTTCCGGCGCCTCGGCGCGGTGCTGGATGCGCGGACAGGTTCGATCAACCACTGGCTCTACAGGGATGACACGCCGGTCATGCGGATGGCTCGTCGGGAAGAACTCGCCCTGACCGGTCGTGAGATTCCCCTCACAACACCTCTCGCGGAAGAGCAGGTCCGCGCCCTGAAGGTGGGCGATGTGGTACTTCTGAACGGCATCCTCTACACGGGACGCGATGTCGTGCACCACCACCT
>JBATTW010000458.1:0-6667 GCA_049670805.1 Bacteroidota bacterium | reverse complement strand
ATCCGTTGCCCGAGGGGAGGGCGAGGGTGGTGTTCGACGAAAAGCGACGGGCGATCACCCCCGGCCAGTCCGTGGTCTTCTACGAGGAGGAGGATCTCATCGGTGGGGGCATCATCGAGGAAGCCGTGCAAAAGGGATGACATCCATGATAACCAGAAAGCGGTTTCGTCTCTCCAGCGGCGTGATCTTTGTTCTCGTCGCTCTCCTCATTCTCCTGGTCTGGTTGCAGGTGGTGCCGGATTCGTGGCACAGGCCGCTGCTCTTCACGGCGGCAGCCCTCATCCTGTTGCGCCTGACACTTCGCCTCGTGCGCGATCGGCAGGAGCGGCAGCATCAGGCTTCCATACACAAGCGGGATTCCGCTCCGGGGGGGCAGTCCGCCCCGGAGGGGCAGTCCCCCCCGGAGCGATAGGATCCCCATAAATCAGCCGGCGCTGCGGGGCTCTCCGTTTTCGGGGCCCACCTTCTTCGCAATCTGATAGAAGAGGACCAGACCGAGTCCCGCGAAGAGGATGATGAGTGCCGGGTAGACCCCCTCATCCACGTAGTAGACCTCTGTTGCCACCAGGCTCAGGACGATGGCGAGTCCGACGGAGATGAGTATGATTCCCCATTTCAATGACAGGAGAGGCCGGTTCCGTACCGCCCGGGCGTAGAGGGATCTGATCTCCTCGGCGGTGAGTCCCTTATCGATCATCAATACCCGCTCTCTGTGGCGTGTAAATATGATCGCGCCCCAGATGGACGCTACGGAGAAGAAAAAGAGGACTATTGCGATCATTCCATTGAAATCCATAAACCCTCCTCTGGTTTTGTCTGTTTGTGTCGTTGCTGGTTTAGACTACCGGGAGTGGAAAAAGGTTTCAGCGGGATGAAACATTGCGGCGTTCTACGTAGTCAAATAGAGTAGAACCATTTGCGCAGGTGGTGCTTGCAAGAGAGCGATGCAGACATACTCCGACAGGTACAGGATGGCGACGTCAGGCAGTTCGCCCTTCTAGTGGATCGGTACAAGGACCGGGCGCTGACGCTCGCCCTCAGGCTCGTGCGCAACAGGGAAGAGGCGGAGGAGCTGGTCCAGGATGCGTTCGTTCGTGCATACCGTAATCTTCGTTCCTTTCGGGGGGATTCCGCATTCCGGACATGGTTCTACAGGATCCTCTACAATGTCTGCATGACAAGCGTACGACGACGGGCAAAGAGGGAACCGATCCTCCATCTTGATGGTCAGCCGGAGATGTACGAATCGGTCCCCGACACGGGGATGACCACGGCGCTGGATCAGCTGGAGGAGAAGGAGATCGCAGGCATACTGTCCGATGAACTGGGGAAGCTCCCTGACAAATATAGAACAGCTCTTACCCTCTTCTACACCGAGGAGATGAGCTACGAGGAGGTGGGTGAGATTGCCGGTTTGCCCGTCGGGACGGTGAAGTCGCATCTGTTCCGGGCCCGGAGTCTCTTGCGGGAACGACTTGTCAATAGACTACAGGAGGCGGTGATACCGTGATGGACGGCGAACGTTTTCATTGCACGATTGAACAGCTGCAGGCCAGGATCGACGGGCGACTGGGAGAGCGGGAGGAGCGAGACCTGGAGGCGCACCTCCGGGAGTGTGCACGCTGCAGGGAAGCCGTTGAAGGCTGGTTTCGTCTTGACCAGGCGATGCGCAGGCTGCCGCTCGTGCGGGCCGGCAACGCGTTTGCATACTCTGTGATGGCCCGTATTCGCGCGGAAGAAAGACCCTCGGCCCTTGACCGCTCTCTCTCGTTTTTGCCCTACTTTCTGGGTCTGGCAATAGTGCTTGGAATTATGGGTGGGATATTCTGGTGGGCCGGGGTCTTTGAGGGGATGGAGATGTCAGAGGGGGAGGGGCGGTTCCTGGAGTACGTCGCCCCGCTCCTCAACGGGTTCTCGGAGGGGGCTCAGGCCCTGGGCGACTGGTTCGTGGCGTACCTCCCGTTTGTTATCTCCGATAGCGTCCTGCAAATCAGTCTGCCTGCCGGCTTCATACTGGCTATTGTGGCAATCCTGGACAGAATGATAGGGAGAAGGGTTCTAAGCAGGACCCGCTAGCGGTTCATTTTGCCGCCGAGAGATACTGCACTTCGATCCGACCCAGTACCTCCGCGGAATGCGGCGTGTTTGCCGGGATGTTCAGTCTGTCGCCCGGCTTCAGCGTCCACTCGAGTTTGTCCGTCATGATCTTCATCTTGCCCGATACAATGACGACAAAATCGTCGAACGGGTGCTTGTGGCGCCCGTACTTCACACGCGGCGGATCCGAGTAGAGTTCGCACTCCAGTCCCTGGCCCGCCAGCATCTCTTTCAACTCTTCGAGCGTTGGCTTTTTCGACCTGGTCCACTTGACCATATCCATCATTGTTTCGCCTCTCTTCCTCCTTTCGCGTTTGCCGGACTCCGCTCAGGTTACAGCCCGTGTTCCTGAGAGGCATTCTTCGTAGTACTCCACGTACTGGTGGACGATCTTGTGGACATCAAAATGTTCGACCGCGCGCTTTCTGCATGCCTGAGAAAAGATCGATCGCTTCGTGTCGTTTGTAAGAAGATCGATTGCGTATCTCGCCATTCTGTCGACGTCACCGATCTCCGCGATGAACCCCGTTTCTCCGTGGACCTGGAGTTCGGGCAGCCCCCCCACGCTGGAGGAGATCACGGGAACCTCACATGCCATGGCTTCGAGGGCCGAGAGACCGAAACTCTCCGATTGACTCGGCATGATCATCAGGTCTGACGCGGAGAGGAGGGGGACCAGTTCGTTCTGTTTTCCCAGGAACCGGACGTGATCCTGCAGCCCCAGCTCCCGGGTCAGGATCTCGCACGCCGATCTTTCAGGCCCATCCCCCGCGAGGAGGAATTTCGCCGGGATCTTCTCCCGGATCCGGGCGAACACCTTTATGG
Organism: Bacteroidota bacterium; assembly: GCA_049670805.1. Lineage (GTDB taxonomy): Bacteria > Bacteroidota > Ignavibacteria > UBA10030 > UBA6906 > JBATTW01. The sequence continues at coordinate 3,745 of JBATTW010000458.1, read as the reverse complement.
CATCGGGGACCCGCTTGACCTGACGGAAGTTGGAGATGTGGACAACGATCTTCTCGCCGTCCGGCGCAAAACGCTCGCACACCTCTTCGGAGGGGATTCTCCGGTACTTCTCCGTATCGACAAAGTTCGGGATGACCGCGATCTCCTTGTGTATCCCGTAGTTCGTCGTTGTCTTCTCCCGGAGGAACCGGGAGACGGCGGTCACGCCGTCGCTGTTCTCGATGGTGAACTTCATGAGAGGGAGGAAGCTGGGTTCCAGTCCCACGAGTGTGATGTCCGTCCCGTGCAGGGTGGTGATAAAGCAGAGTTTCCCTTCCAGGATGTCCCGGGCCAGATGGGCGCTGATGGCATGGGGGATGGCGTAGTGCACATGGACGAGTTCCAGCTTCTCGAACTTTGTGACCTCCACGATCTTGCTTGCGAGTGCCGACGTGTAGAGGGGAAACTCGAACAGGGGGTAGTTTGTCATCTCCACTTCGTGGAAGAAGACATTCCCGCTGAAGCCATCCAGCCGCATGGGAGGGGCGTAGCTGATGAAGTGCACTTCATGCCCGTAGCCGGCGAGGGCCTTCCCCAGCTCGGTGGCAATGACGCCGCTCCCCCCGTAGGTGGGATAGCATACAATCCCGATTTTCATCCTGAGTTCACCATCGCGAGGAAGATAAGTAAGCATGCGCTAACACGCAAGGAACTTTGAAAGATGTGTCAGATTGCTATATTGTCCCGAATGGAAGACCGGTTTTGCACAATTCGAGCACGTGTCAGGGCGGAGATAAAGGTGCAGGGTTCCCGGTTTATCGGGACGGCGGTTCCCGTCCGTGCCCGGGAAGAAGCGGAGGCGGCTGTGGGCGAGGTTCGGAAGGAGCACCACAACGCCACGCACCATTGCTACGCCTACAGGCTGGGTGCCGGGGTTGAGGAGTCCCGGTTCAACGATGACGGGGAGCCCTCGGGCTCGGCGGGAAGGCCGATCCTTGGCGCCCTCGAGCGGGCCGGTCTGACCAATCTGGTGGTTGTTGTGACCCGGTACTTCGGCGGAACCAAGCTGGGTGTGGGCGGGCTCGCGCGTGCCTACGGGGGTGCCGCGTCGCTCGTGCTGGGATCCGCGGAGAGAGAGACCCGCTATCTCATGAGTACTCTTCTGCTCTCCGTTCCCCACGCGTACGTCGGAGAGGTGATGCGCACCGTTTCACGGCTTGGGGTAAGGATCGGTGATACCACGTATGACGAGGAGGTCCATCTCCGGTTGGAGGTCCGCCGTTCAAGGCTGGAACAGGTGAAGGCCGGTCTCGTGGAGTGTACCGCGGGGAACGTCAGGTTTTCCCGGTGAGCTCGGGTTTTTCTTCCTCCAGCTTTCTCACGATGTCGAGGGTGTCAAGGGCGATCACGAGTTCTTCGTTCGTTTGAATCACCAGAACGGAGGTGTCTGAACCCGCTGCGGAGATCGACCTGTCTTCCCCACCCGCTTCGTTGAGCCGGTCGTCGATCGTTATCCCCAGGACCTGCAGGTTGTCGCATGCTGCTTTCCGCACCTCGGAGCTGTTCTCACCGATCCCGCCGGTGAAGACAACGGCGTCGAGTCCTCCCATCGCGGCCGCGTAGGCCCCGATGTACTTCTTGATCCGGTAGCAGAAGACATCAAACGCATACCGGGCCTTCTTGTCGTCGGCCTTCATCTCCGCGATGATCTCCCGCATGTCGCTGCTTATTCCCGAGATGCCCTGCAGCCCGCTGTGTTTGTTCAGGAGCGTCCCTGCTTCGCTCAGGGAGAGTTCCTCCTTCCCCACGATGTAGAGGATGATGGACGCGTCGATGTCGCCGGACCTGGTCCCCATGAGGAGACCCTCCAGCGGCGTGAACCCCATTGTCGTGTCGACCGAGACCCCGCCGTCGACGGCCGCCATGCTGCAGCCGTTCCCGAGGTGGCACGTGATGAGCTTGATCTCCGACAGGTCGCGGCCGAGCATTTCGGAAGCGCGGTTGGCGACATAGAGATGTGATGTACCGTGGAACCCGTACCGACGGATCCTGTACTGACTGTAGAGCGAGTAGGGAATGCCGTAGAGAAAAGCCTTGCGAGGCATCTTCTGGTGGAACGCCGTATCGAACACCGCAACCTGCGGTGTGCCCGCGAGCTGGGCTTCGCATGCCGCTATCCCGCGCAGGTTGTGGGGGTTGTGCAGCGGCGCCAGTTCGATGTTGTCCCGCAGGGTCTTGACCACCTCGTCCGTGATCAGGACGGAGCTGAAGAACGTTTCCCCGCCGTGGACGACACGATGTCCGATGGCGTGAATATCGGACCTGTCACTGATCACCCCGTGGTTCCTGCTGAGGAGAACGGCAAGTATGTATTCAATCGCGCTTGTGTGGTCGACGATTTCCCCCGCGATTTTGATTTCGTCGCCGTCGTACCTGATGTTTGTGAGTGTGGCCCCGTTCATCCCGATCCGTTCAACGGACCCTCTCGCGAGAGTCTTCCGCTCATCGACATAGATGAGCTGGTACTTGACAGAGGAACTGCCGCAGTTCAAAACGAGAACATTCATAACCGCTTACCGTCTTCGTTGTATTTGAAAAAGCCCATGAGGGTCTTCTTCCCGAGCTTCCCCTCTCGAACCAACCTGCGGAGCATGGGGCAGGGGCGATAGCGGGGTTCACCCAGCTCGTGCCAGAGGTTTTCCATCCAGCTGAGGACTTCGTCGAGCCCCATGGAGTCTGCCATTTCCAGCGGACCCGCCTGCATGTTGTACCCGAGACGCATGGCGGTGTCGATGTCTTCGGCCTTCGCGATTCCCTCCATCAGGACGTGCATCGCTTCGTTGAGCATGGGAAGGATGGTCCGGGTTGTGATGAAGCCGGGGTACTCAAACACCTCCACCGGCGTCTTGCCTATCCGCTTTGCGAAAGCCTTTGTCAGCTCGAAGGTCTCATCCGATGTCTGCATTCCCCGGACGATCTCCACCAGGGGAACGATTGGAACCGGATTGAGGAAGTGCATCCCGATGATTCTGTCCGGTCGCGCACTTGCCTCCGCCAGCTTGGTGAGGCTCAGGGCGGCGGTGTTTGAGATGAAAACGGCGTCCTCTTTCCCGTTCGCGCAGAGATCGGTGATGATCTTCCGTTTCAGACCGTAGTTCTCGTCGACCGCCTCGATGATGATACTGCATTTCTCCAGGTCGGCAAGAGTTGTGGTTCCTTTTGTACGGGAGAGAATCGCGCGTTTCTCGGACTTGGTCGTTCCCCATCGGCGTATCTGTATGTCCATCTGGTGCGAAAGGCCCTCCAGACCGGCCGCGAGCGACTTCTCGTCCCGTTCGACCGCGATCACCCGGATGCCGTGACTGGCAACGGTCTCGGTGATTCCGCGCCCCATGACGCCCAGGCCGATGATTCCGATAATGCCAAATGGATCCCCGCCCCTCCGACTGGCGACGCCGGGGACCTGAAGGTCTTCCAGTGTCAGGTTTTCAGCCATGAAAAGAGTTCCCCTCCTCAGGAGCCAAAGAGTGGTACGAAATATCTGTTTCTGCCCTTAAACATACAAATATAAGAAGAATCGACGACGCAAGCAAAAACCGTGGGGAAAGATCAGTAGTCTGTCCTGTTGAAGAGAACCGTGGCCAGACCGAATATGGCTGCTGCCGAGAGGAAGGATTGGAGGAAGGGAACCCAGTCGACGGGCGTTTGCGCGATCTGGTTCCCGATGTTAGTCGTCAATGCGCTGATCTGAGGGAGCGCATAGTAG
>JBATTW010000457.1:0-2088 GCA_049670805.1 Bacteroidota bacterium | reverse complement strand
CTTCTGTTGCGTCAAACGCTCAGGGTGATTACGTCGTGGTCTGGACATCGCAGGACCAGGCGGCACCCGGATCGAAGGGGGATATCTGTCTGCAGAGGTTTGACAGCGGTGACACGCCCGTCGGGGTTGAAACGGTGGTCTCCGGCGTGACAGCAGAAGACCAGTGCAAACCCGCTGTTGCCATGAACCCACGGGGAGACTTCGTCGTGGTATGGTCCTCCTTCACGAATCCCGATTCGATATACGACATCAAGGGGAGACTCTTCAGAAGCGGCGCACCCGTGGGGGACGAGTTCACGGTGAATACAGTACGGATCCATTCACAGTCACACCCGGCGGTCGCGATGGACAGCTCGGGTGGTTTTGTGGTGGTCTGGGACTCATGGTTCCAGGACGGGGGGGACCGCGCCGTGTATGGGCAGCGCTTCGACGCGGACGCGAAGAGCGTGGGTGTGGAATTCCTCGTAAACCAGACGGTCGCTTTCAGCCAGGCCAGGCCCGCGATTGCCCTCCGGGAGGACGGCGGTTTTGTGGTGGTCTGGGAGTCGTGGGAGCAGGAGGCTCCGGACCCCTCCGGGTATGGCGTCTTCGGGCGGGTGTATGGCCCGGACGGTTTGGCGGAGACCGGGGAGTTCCAGGTCAACAGCACCACTGCGGACGAGCAGTGGTACGCGGATGTGGAGGTCTTTGAAGACAGCAGCTTTGCGGTGGTCTGGTGCAGCTGGGAGCAGGATGGGTCGGATGGTACGATCGTTCTTCGACGTTTCTCGGCGACGGCAGAGGAGCTGGGGGCGGAGATTGTGGTGAACACCACCACCCCGCAGTACCAGTGGCTCCCCCGGATCCGCAGAATGACCGGCGGGCGGTTCGCGGTTGTCTGGTCCAGCTGGAAACAGGACGGGAGTCGTGAGGGGGTTTACGCGCAGCTCTTTGACGGTGACGGGAGGAAAACCTCGTTCGAGACCCGTGTAAACGAGGGGACCGAAGGCTTTCAGTGGGAGCCGGATTTCGTGGTGACCCCGGCGGGAGAGATCCTTACTGTCTGGTCCAGCTGGGTGGAGACCGGGACCGACTATGACATTATGGCGCGGCGGATTTTGCCGGAGAGCCCGCAGGGCTTCATCGATCCGCGCGAAACCTCCCATCCTGGGGGTCGAAGCACCACCCGGCTGGTGGTACATGTGGTGGATTCACTCGCGCTCACCGGGCACACATACGAGGTCACCTTTGATTCGATCGCGGCAGGGACGGCGCAACTCTCCGTGCGGGATACCGTGACAGGTACCGGGATGGTGAGCGGCTTTCCCATCGACAAAGGAAAAGGGGTCTTCTACCTGACGCCCACATTCGATGGGGTGGCGCTGGAGATTGTTCCCGAGTTCAATCTCAATCTCGACTTCCCGGGTTTCAGAACGGTGAGCCCCTCCGGGACAAACCTCCAGTTTGACCTGACACTCCCGACAGCAGGATCCAAGATGATGGCCCCCATCGACGTGGCACTTCTCTGGGGGAGCACCGATACGCTTTCGGATGGGTCCTACGTAACTCCCCTGGACACGGCCATAGGGGTGACCGGAGTGCCGGACATTGCGATTCCCTTTCTGGGCTGGAACCTGACCGACGACGAGAAGATGGAGATGCTGGTGGTGGAACCCTCCCCAAACAGGCGCTGGGATCCCGGTGAGCGAATCGTCTTCCGGACGCCTCAGCAGTACCGGCAACAGGTAACAAACACGCACGCGGAGATAAGGACAACGGTTCCATTCGGCACGTTCATTCCCCCCGACGCAGGAGATACGAACTTCGTCTCCACGACCCGGCCTCTCCTGGCCGAGGACCGGTATCTCTTTACGACAAGCAGATCGGCTGTTGTCGACGTGGAGGAGCTTCCGGATGACGCGGGCGGGTTTGCGCTTCTCCCCAACTATCCCAACCCCTTTAATCCCGCGACAACTCTCACCTACGCGGTGCCGAGACAGGGAAAGGTCCAGCTGCGGGTATATGACGTTCTGGGGAGGATCGTTGCGACGCTGGTGGATGAGGTTCAGCCACGGGGGAGATACAGGGTGGCATTTGACGGGACGGATT
>JBATTW010000456.1:0-6736 GCA_049670805.1 Bacteroidota bacterium | reverse complement strand
GAAGTGGTCAATACGCTCCGTTGTGCTCCGGTCTCTGGATGTAGAAAAGACAGGATTTCAGTACATCGACTGGCTCTTTGACGGTGAGGACATCATCGCAGTCTCCCGGACAGCGTTTGATGACGGTCTGGGGGGAGCACACAACCAGCACGATGCAAACTTTATCACGTTCCATCGGATAGAGGGGTTCCGAACGCTGAGCAAGTGAGGATCGCAGAGTCGTGTCTCGTCAACTGGGTCGTGATATCGTCAGGTTTCTGGAGGCAAACCCGGAGTACAGGAGCTGGGAGAACCTGCCGGAGGGTTTCCTGATCAGAAACGCCAGGTTATCCCCGGACGAGTCTTTGAAGGTTGCCCTCTGGCTCTGGAACCGGGGAGGACACAGGGTGATGTGGGCTGCGGCGACACTCATCCAGCGGCATCCCAGGGCCTTTCGCCATCTCAACTGGAAGATGCTGGAAGAGATGGGAGACCGGATGGACCACTGGGGGACGGTGGATATTTTCTCGTTCCTCGCGGGGAAAGCATGGCGATCCGGTCAGATCAGCGACGCGAGAGTCCACCGCTGGGCACGTTCAGACAACCGCTGGTGGAGGAGAGCCGCGCTGGTCTGCACGGTTCTTTTGAACCGCCGAACATTGGGAGGCGAGGGCGACACCCGCCGGACGCTCGCTGTCTGCGAGCTGCTGGTAGCCGATCGGGACGATATGGTCGTAAAGGGGATGTCCTGGGCGCTTCGGGAGCTCATAGCCACTGACCGAAAGGCTGTCGAGCGCTTTCTGAAAAAGCATGATACCGACCTTGCTGCGCGTGTGAGGCGAGAGGTGAGAAACAAGCTCTCGACGGGTCTGAAGAACCCGCGTGGCAGATGATGGAGGTCTGAATGAGGATTCGGGACGATGCGATTCGCCGGGTGTCACCGCATGCCGGCACTCTTCTCTTCTTTCTTCTCCTGGCGGTATTCCTGGTGGCCTGTTCGGATGATCCGGTCTCTGATGAAACCCCGACGGACGGACTGGAGTATGTTGCGCCGGAAGATGTGGGTTGGGACTCACAGAAGCTGGAGGAAGCCAGGCAGTTTGCCGTTCAATCCGGTTACGATGCCGTCATGGCTGCATACGACGGAAAGGTCTTCTTCTCCTGGGGTGAAGTAACTCGAAACTATATGTGCCACTCTATACGCAAACCGTTCCTCTCGGCGCTCTACGGTATCCACGCCACCCGGGGAGAGATCGATCTGAATGCGACTCTGCTGGAGCTGGGGATTGATGATATTCCTCCGAGCCTCACGTCGGAGGAGAAGGAGGCGATTGTGAAGGAGTTGCTCCAATCGAGATCCGGAGTATACCACGAAGCCGCCGCGGAAGCTGATACCATGATCGCTCTCAGGCCTTTGCGTGGCAGTCACCCCCACGGGACGTTTTACTACTACAACAACTGGGACTTCAATGTGGCGGGGACGGTTTTCAGACAGGAGACCGGTCTGGACATCTTTGAAGCATTCAAGAGCGAGATCTCGGATCCTATCAGGATGCAGGATTTCAGTACGACCAACTGCAACTATCAATTCGAGCTGCAGAAGTCAGAGCACCCGGCCTATAAATTTCGGATGAGCGCCAGGGACATGCTGAGATTCGGGGTCCTCTATCAGAGAAATGGGAGCTGGATGGGTGAGCAGATTGTCCCGTCGGCCTGGATCACAGAAAGCACGACCCTCTATTCCCTTGTCGATAGTGCCTCAGGTGTCGGATACGGATACATGTGGAATGTCATCCCTGCTGGGAGTCAATTCGCTCAGATGATGGGCTCCTCCGGTTACTACCATACGGGAATCGGGGTACACGCACTGGTTGTCCTTCCGGAACAGAAGCTGGTGATTGTAGAGCGGCTTGACACGGATAACCCCGGCTGGGTGGATCCGGGGGAAGCGGGCATGCAGCTTGGCTTGATGATAATTAATGCCCGTTCCGGGGAATAGGGCCAGGAAAGGGCCCGTCTCAGTAGCATCGCCGTCACCTATCTCTGCACCACACTCTGTAACCCAAGTCTGTATCTAACAACTGTCACCCATTTCTATTCCAATTCTGTTACCTATCTCTGTACCGCTTTTGTAACTTATGTCTGTATTTACATATGTCACCCATGTCCCTACTTATCAAAGTTGAAGATTCAGCCGAGGTGTACTAGATTGTCCAGACGGTAGCACAGTTCAGCCTTACCATTTTCGGTCTTTCCTGGGATTCATCGGATGTCTGAAAACCACATCGTGCCATTCGGGTCGGAGGACGTGAACGAGGCGGCCGAAGTCCTGAGCAGGGCAATGGTGACCAACCCTATCCATGTTGCCATTTACGGGGGAGCGGGCGAGCATCAGCGTAAGCCTCAGGAAGAACATTTCGCCCGGATGCTCCGGAAGAATCCCTGTGAGGTTTTCCTCGTAAAGAGAGCTACTCGTATTGTCGGGGTAACGAGGTTCTACAGGTGTGAGGGCGAAAAACAGCTTCCCGCTGGTTTCGAAGAACTGGTCAGGGCCGGGGAAGAGAGCCTGCAAGATGTTGTTTCTCGCGAGAACTACTGGAACGGGGTCTGGCTCCGGCACGATCCGCCTCAACCGCACGGCCATCTCGGTCCGATTGCCGTTCTCCCGGAATTCCAGGGGCAGGGAATTGGGAGCACAATGATGAGCATGTACTGCCGTCTCGTGGATAACCGGCTCCTCCCCGGGTATCTGGAGACCGATAGAACGGAAAACGTCCGGTTCTACGAGAAATTCGGGTTCAAGCTGGTTGAAGAGGTGATGATTTTGGGCGTCAGGAATTTCTTCATGTGGAGAGAATCCTCGTGATGGCGAGATACTCTCTTGCGATCCTTTCTGCGGGGCTGGGGGGCATATCTCTGATCGCCTTCACGGTCTTTCTCCTTTTCGGTCCATTTAACTTTGTTGCTTTGGGTCTGGATGATCCGTTGCTGCTGGCCTGGAATCTGCTGCTCAGCATGCTCTTCTTCGTCCAGCATAGTCTGATGATCCGGAGATCCTTTCGAGAGAGGTTTCACATTCCCCAACGGTATGCTGGAGTCATCTATTCCATCAGCTCGAGCATCCCGCTCTTCCTTCTCGTTGTCTTCTGGTAGGAGTCAGAGACGATACTTCTGATCATCCAGGGACCTCTCCGCTGGGCCCTTCGGGCGATCTTTGTTTTGGGGATACTTGGTATTCTCTGGGGAGTCCGATCTCTCGGATCGCTTGACGCGTTTGGAATCGAACCTCTTCTTGCTCCCATGGAGGGGAGGAAGCCCGGCGCGCTTCCCTTTAGAGTTCGCGGCCCTTACCGCTGGGTGCGCCACCCGCAATACTTTGTCGTGCTTCTGCTTATCTGGTCATCTCCTGATATCACACTCGATCGTATCTGGTTCAACGTAACATGGACGGTGTGGATTGTGATCGGCACATTCCTGGAGGAGCGGGATCTTGTCGAGGGGTTTGGGGATGTTTATCGGGAGTACCAGAAAAAGGTACCCATGCTGGTGCCGTACAGGAAGCCTGAGTCGTAGACAACTATCGTGATGATCTCCGGGTGTGCTGCTTCAACCAGTCAGCGAGCCGGCGCTTGGTGGTTTTGCCCGTTGCGAGATCCATCATCATGCCGTATGCCTCCTGCTCGGAGGCGGAAAGAGTCCAGCCGTTTCGGTCCAGGAAAATATCCGTCAGGACGAGCGCGACGCGTTTGTTGCCGTCAACAAATTGGTGATTTCGGCAGATGTGAAAACCATAGGCGGCTGCCTTTTCGAAGATGGTCCGATGTACCATCTTTCTACCTGCGGTCATTTGGGGTTGTGCCAGAGCGAATGCCAGGAGGTTCCTATCCCTGATCCCGGGCCTTCCTCCATATCGGTTGAGGAGGTCCTGGTGAATCTGAAGAACGAAACTGTCCGGGATGAATTGCGTTGCCACTATTTTGCCAGTGAGTGGAGCGTGTTCCGATAGCGACGGTTGGTCCTTTCGTACGCTTCGACCCACTCGGCAAACTCCGGGTTTAAGGGGGTCAATACAAGGCCCTGCTGAGTCTGGAGGATATGGAGCTCGTCTCCTTCCTGGAGGCGGTAGCTCTCGACTACGGTCTTCGGGAGCGTGATCCCGAGACTGTTGCCAACGCGACGGATCGAGGTTTTGTTCAGGGTGTCTCCAAGTGTTTGTTCTGTATTATAACAAATGTAATAACACATATCAACCCGGAATCAAGCGCAGCAGAAAATCCCTGAAAGGAGGGTATTATGCAGGCAAATCGCATTCTCTTCTGTGCAATGATCGCTCTGGTAACCATCGCCGGCTGCAGTCCAGCTCCCACGGTAGACACGGCCGCCGAGGCCGAGGAAATCCGCGAAACGAGTCGGCTCTGGAACGAGGCTGTCATCGCGAAAGACATCCAGGCCGCCACAGCCTACTTCACACCGGACGGGATGTTGATGCCCCAGAATTCGGAAATAATAGCGGGGCGGGGGGCGATCCAGGAGTGGTTTGAGGGCTGGGTGACAGACCCGAACATCAGCAACTCGTTCAAAGCGGACGTAGTCGAAGTGGCGGCATCCGGTGACATTGCTTACGAGCGCGGCACCTACACGTTTGCCATGGAGACCCCTGAAGGACGCATTGAGGATGAGGGGAAGTACGTGGTCATCTGGAAGAAGATCGATGGAGAGTGGAAGGCGCTTCTGGACATTAGCAACAGCAGTCTGCCGCTCCCTTAGAAACGTGGACTTCCCTGGAGGCCGGGGTTCACCCTCAAGTCACTTCACCAGGTTTACGACGAGGACCGCGAGGCCGGCGACCAGTGCAAGGGCCACGAGGACGGTGACAACGACCCCCCCTTCGGTCAATCCCACGTGCGTCCGGTAGGGGTCTATGCTTCGTTGACCGTCGGCCGCCCGGTGCTCTTTCTTTCGTTTGAAGCGGACTCGAGAATCATCCAGTTTCTCCAGCATCTCCCAGCCCGATTCAGCTTCCTCCTTGAGAAGCTGCTGAAGAGCCTGCCGGGTTTTGAAACGGGCTGACATGGCCCGGACGATTTTGAATTCCCACTCCTCTATCTCCTCCGGTCTGTAGGGAGTCATGCGTTCTTCCTCCTCGTGAAGTCGACGTCTCTGTTCGGCTGCCGCTGCTGCGGCAACAGTTGCTCCAGCTGTGGCGCTCACCTTTCCCTCCTTTTCTAGCAGTCGCGACAGACGCGTCTGTCATGTTTGGCTGAATGTGGGGAGGCCGTTTTCCTTGCCTACAGCAATAGTTGTGTGGGGGAGCCGGATTCTCCAGCCTTCCTCTGCTTCTGATATCCTGACCATAGCGGGAGAGCCGGCTGTGCCAGCCCTTTCCGCATGCAGGACCGAGACGATCTGAACGCTACTGGAGGGGTTACTCTCCACCTCCACGAAGGGAAAGCGTCCGTACTCTTCCGGAAGTTCCAGGGCACTCTCTCTTACTTTGAGGGCAGCTTTCGAACGGAGCACACCCCTCAGCGTCGCCCGGGGCCTCCGGATGAGAAATGCGTTGTTGGAAGGGGCAAGCGAGGCCTTCTTGTCCCTGTCATCCGGGAAGAACCGGATCCCCAGACGGGCTGGCTGGTTCTGCGTCTCGCACTCGTCCAGGATGATCACCCAGTCGGGCTTCAGGAACAACATGCTGCGTCGCACCAGGGCCACATTCGGATTGACAAGCTGATACCCCTGCGTCGCGTCACTTACCCACCAGACGAAGTCATCCTCATCCACGAACTTCAGTATCTCCGCATGTGCCTTGCCCGCGTTTGTCCCTTCTGAGCCATCAACGTACTGATGGCCTTTCCCGTCAACCAGTGCTGCGTTGTGTGCTTCTGGCAGACGGAGCAGCCAGTGAGGCTTCGTGTATTCGTAGGAGGCCCCGAACTGGTCTGTGAGGAGCCGCTCGCCATACACCTTATACATGAACGAGTTTCTGTCGGCATGTTCATGGTTGGCCGGCTTGCCGCTCCGGAAAGCAAGCACCGCATCATCGTCCTCCCAGCCGCTCCGGGCAATGATCCAGTCCAGGTCCAACCGGGCGTTCTTCAGAGAGGGGGGGGGAGGAGCAGACGGAAGATCGGGATCATACCAGAGGAAATCCGTGAAGTAGCTGCACCGGGAGAAATGTTCGGCATTGTACTGCGCCAGCGGATCCTTTGTATGCCGCGCCAGCCAGGAGTTGACAGCCACCGTTGTGGGTCCCCGCGCGTCGCTGAAGTTCACGATGTCGGGGACGTCGTCTTCGTATTGACGGCCTGCCTGCATGACGGTGATGTAGTTGTTGATCCCCTTGAAGTTCGCATACTCCAGCCAGTTGACGTCTCCCTTGAGGCGATCGTATGCCTCCAGGAACTGGAAGAGGGTCATGCAAGCGTAGTTCACGTAGCTCAGGCCTTCGTCGTAGCTTCCATCACGCTCGTGAATCGCCAGATATGTCCGGGCGCTTCCGACGGCACGGTCCAGCCACTCTGCGGCCCGATCGTCCCGTCCCTCGAGGGCAAGTGCCCCCAGGCCCAGACCCATTGTGGGAACCGCGCGCAGGTTGTTGCCGCTGAAGATCTCGGGCCAGCGGCTCATGTCGAAGTAGTAGCGCCAGGTGTGCTTCTCGTCCGCGTGCCAGCCCTTGACCTTATCGGGGTTGTCCATCCCCCAGATCGCGACATTGCAGAGTTCGGTTCCCTTGTCACCTACCGCCTTGTAGATGTCA
>JBATTW010000455.1:0-2004 GCA_049670805.1 Bacteroidota bacterium | reverse complement strand
CTGTCGCACCGTGGAAGACTGTGCACTTGTCTTTGATGCGATCCGCGGCCCGGACGGAAAGGACCAGTCTGTCGTCAAGGCTTCGTTCGGGTACGACCCGGGACTGTCGCTCAAAGGTCTTCGTATCGGATACCTGAAGGATGATATAGACAGCTCGGAGAGTCGAGAGAAGAACCAGGCTGTACTCGACGCACTGGAACGGCTCGGAGCGACGCTGGTCCCCCTGGAGCTCCCCCGTTACCCGATTGACGCGCTTTCGATCATTCTGAACGCCGAGGCCGGCGCCGCTTTCGACGAACTGACACGGAGCGGAAGGGATGATCTCCTGGTGCGTCAGATCAAGAACGCGTGGCCAAACGTCTTCCGACAATCGCGGTTCATACCGGCTGTCGAGTACATCCAGGCCAATCGGGTTCGGACTCTTCTCATCCGGGAGATGGCTTCCCTTATGAACTCGGTTGATCTCTACGCGGCCCCTTCGCTAGAGGGTGAGAATCTCCTGCTTACAAACCTCACAGGCCACCCCAGCGTGGTCCTCCCAAACGGTTTCAACGAAGACGGATCGCCCACCAGCATCACGTTTATCGGCCAGCTCTATGGCGAGGCTCGGTTGCTGGCTGTTTCGAAGGCATACCAGGACGCAACCGACTTTCACCTGAAGCATCCGCCCCTTCCCCAATAGCGGAAAAAGCCCACCTCCACCTGTATATAGAGTGGACAGGCACTGGGCTCATGCTGTCAAAAGTTCTGAGCGGCGCCACATACGGCATTGACGCCTTTATCGTCAATGTGGAGACGCATATCGAAAGGTTGTTGCCGGCATTCACCATTGTCGGGCTTCCCGATAGCGCGGTACGGGAGAGCAGGGAGCGGATCATTGCCGCCGTGAAGAACAGCGGCTATGAGTTTCCCATCAGGAAGATCACCATCAACCTGGCTCCTGCCGATATCCGTAAACAGGGTTCCGCATTCGATCTTCCGATGGCGATCGGGATCCTCGCGGCGGGCGGACAGGTGGCACCCGATAGCCTGGAGGAGTTTGTTCTGGTGGGGGAGCTGGCACTGGATGGATCGTTGCGCCCCGTTCAGGGATCCCTCTCCGTGGCCCTGGAAACAAGGAAGAAGAGACTCAAGGGGATGCTTCTCCCGAAGGAGAACGGAAGGGAGGCCGCGCTGGTGAAGGGGCTCTCCGTCTATCCCGTTTCCTCGCTGAAGGAGGCGGTGGAGCTGCTCAACCCGGCTCAGAGGCGGGTTGACCCCCTCACGGTTGACATGAGAGATCTTCTGGTGGAGGAGGAGCCCACCCTGACAGATTTCTCGGACGTGAAGGGGCAGGAGAACGCCAAGAGAGCGCTCGAGGTGGCTGCGGCGGGGGGTCACAATCTCGTCATGATCGGGCCGCCGGGCTCGGGAAAGACAATGCTTGCGAAGCGGCTCCCCGGCATTCTTCCACCCCTGATGGAGGAGGAGGCGCTGGAGACGACGAGGATCCACTCCGTCGCGGGCCTTCTGTCATCCGCATGCGGGCTTGTAACAAGGCGGCCGTTTCGTTCTCCCCATCACACGATCTCCGATGCAGCACTTCTGGGCGGGGGCGGGATCCCGAGACCGGGCGAGATCTCTCTAGCGCATCACGGTGTGTTGTTTCTGGATGAGCTGCCTGAGTTTGCGCGAAACGTCCTGGAGGTTCTCCGGCGCCCCCTCGAAGACGGGCACGTCACGATCAGCCGCACAAGACTCTCCGTGGACTACCCGGCCAACTTCATGCTTGTCTGCGCGATGAACCCCTGCCCCTGCGGCTACAGCTCCGACCCGAAGAAGCAGTGCTCCTGCCAGCCGGCAGAGATCCAGAGATATCTGGCAAAGGTGTCGGGACCGCTCATGGACAGGATCGACCTGCACATCGAGGTCCCTTCGGTCGACTTCAGCGACCTCTCGCGCAAGGCGTCCGGCGAAGCGTCGGTTGCGATCCGGACGCGCGTCCACGGCGCGCGGACAATCCAG
>JBATTW010000454.1:0-1879 GCA_049670805.1 Bacteroidota bacterium | reverse complement strand
CGTGACACCTGAGTCACATTGATCTCTTCAGCCACCGAAGTTGGGAGGGATGCCTGAAACTTGTGGATTCGGCCGGGGCTGTATCCGAGGATAAGAAGCTCGTTGTTCTGATCCACACCAAACGAGGAGACGAGAAGCCCCGAAGAGAGAAGCTCCTCGTTAGCGGGAGGGTTCACCCCATCATACGTCAGAGCCCAGATCCGGCCGGAACCGTAATCTCCGTAGATATAGCTTCCGGCCAGCTCCGGGACGGCAGTCCCGCGGTAGACGTATCCGCCGGTTACTGAGTTCCCGAGCCCGCGGCCATACTCCCAGACCGGCAACGTCAGTCCGCTTGTGTCACATCCGGTTGAAGGGCTGAAGCAGAGGGTGCCCTCCATGGTTCTCCAGCCATAGTTCCGGCCGTTCTCTATGATGTCAATCTCCTAAATCCGGTTCTGGCCCACATCAGCGGCCCAGATCCGTCCGGATGCGGAGTCGATGCTAAATCGCCACGGATTGCGGAGTCCATAAGCAAATATCTCCTCCCTGTAGCCGGACGTATCCCCTGCGAAAGGGTTGTCTGGAGGGATTCCATAGCTCAATTGACCCGAGGGGTTGTCGACATCGATCCGCGCGATCGACCCAAGGAGCGTGGAACGATTCTGCCCATGCCCCAGCGGGTCACCGCTGCTACCGCCGTCGCCCAATCCGATGTAGAGATACCCGTCAGTCCCGAACGCGATCTGACCACCGTTGTGATTGGAGTAGGGTTGAGCAACCTCCAGCAGGATGAGCTCACTGCCGGGATCAGCAGTATTGAGGTCCATCGAGTCAACCCTGTACCGGGCAACCATGGTTCGAGCGGGGCTGTTTCGACTGTAGTAGACGAAGAAATACCCGTTCGTTTCATACTCCGGATGGAAAGCCAGACCCAGAAGGCCCATCTCACCCCCCGACAAGACCTTGCTCGAGATGTTCAAGAACTCTCTTGTTATGGAGGTTGTGTCACTGTTTTGGAAAACCTTGATCACCCCATTCTGTTCAACCACGAAGAGTCGGTTGCTGCCGTCTCCTGCATGCTGGAGATCCACGGGCTGAGAGAACGAAAGATTGGGAAACGCGTTCTCGAGCTCATATTGCGCAGTGGCAGTGGAATGGGTCGCCGCGGCGACAATACTGGCAGCCAAGAATCTGGACAGAGTCATCCATCACTCCTCGAGTTTCACATTGCTCGTATTAGTGAACGAATCGTCCGACCGGATGGTTCCAGCAAAGAAGGTCAGGGATGGGATGCAGATCTACTCCAGCCCCAGAAGAGGTCGGTATGTTGAGTCGGCCGTGGAGGATTTGTTCCAATAGTCTACCAGCAAGGAGTGGGTCCGCACGGCACGCGTTCGCAGTGGGGGAAATCCGGCTCAAAGGTGATCGCGAGAGTTCGCGGGATGTCTTTGTACCGAACGGTGTAGACGTTCAACGATTCTGTCGAGAGCGCCGGATCAAAGATCCTGGCGAGCCCGGCACTCGCCACGTGTGGTTGGAAAGCGCGATACTTCAGCCTTACCCTGATGCCAGTAGCTCGAAATGCCAGACTGCCTGTTCGCCGGGCTTGCGTTGTCGTCTGAACCAGCCCCTTTGCACTGGATTCCCGTGAGCGCAAATGACGTGAACAGCAGGATTACCACGGTACGTGACATAGAAGAACCTTTCCGTATCAGATGTTCCCTTTTCCAGACGGCTTTTAGACCCTTTCAGTTCCTGGTGTGTCAGATGGTTGACAGGTCTGTCCGATCATCTATTTTGCCTCAGAACAAAAAAATTCGGAAATTAGGGCCACGGAGAAAGCTCATGCAATTCGACTGGATAACCTGGAGCATCTGGCTGGTTGGATTCCTGATCC
>JBATTW010000453.1:0-5973 GCA_049670805.1 Bacteroidota bacterium | reverse complement strand
CTGACTCTGGGCTTTGGTTCGCAGAACTCATCTCAGAACTCCTTTCACTGCTCACACCCTCAAATATCCCAAAACCGTCTCTTAATCTCGACCCCTCAACTGTCCGGATGGCTCTGAAACGCTACAGGCATGGCAATCTCCGACGGAGGGGCCGCGAGCCGAGAATACTTGCGCGTGACTTTCGGGCAGGCAAAATCCACCGAGAGAGCTAAGGTAAGAAAGCAGCTAGAAGATTACTGCGCACTAGATACAATGGGTATGGTTGAGATCGTGGATGCCCTAGGGAGGCTTTCAAACTAACATTTGGAGGTATGGTTGCTATTCAATGCGGATGGTAGTGTCTTCGAATCGTACAAGGAAAGAAACCTCTATTTCAAGTTCTTTGCAGGGTACTTCTTCAACGAGTTGATTCCAGATTGGGAGAAGCGTCTTGAGGATTTCTGCCACTTACTAAACAGTCATCGGAAGTCTCCGCAAGAGATCCATCTCGATCCAATGGCCACCCATGTGAGTTTTGACAACCATCTACGTCAAGAAATAGAAGAGGGCGTCGATCGCGGGGAATTTGCAGACGTCGCGTTACTTGATACTGGGAACAGCATTTTGGTCGCGATCGAGGCGAAATACCTAAGTGACTGGAATTTTCGAAAGGACGTAAGGGAAAACGCGCGGCGATTGAGAAGAGCCAAAGAGTTGTTTGGAGTCGACACTGTAATCCAGTGTCTTCTTGTAAGCGAGGAGAAGTGGAAACGGTCTCTACAAAAGCAGAGTCAAAGAGGAAGTAATCTGAGAAGACTCTCCGAGTCAGAGGATTCAGATGTCAGAGTGATCTTCTGGGAACAACTGCTAACGCTTTGCCAAGACAAACGAGTCGAGGAGTATCTCACCGGACGGCTCAGGGAAGCTGTCCAAGAAAGCGTAGACGGTGATTCGATGGTCGACGGCAGACCCCGCACATACAATCCAAGCGTGGTGGCGAGCGTGCATCCCAAAAGCGAGGGAAGACGATATGGATTTGAACGAAGTTATCGCCCATCTATTGACGGGTGCCACATTGATGTCCGCGAAGGATGCAGATATGTTGGTACCGAACACTTCTGGGCTCTATTCTATATTTGTTGATGATGCGACGAGTCTCCCTTCACCGTTCGGCGATTGCCTATCGAAGAGGAGGACCAACCTTATCTACCTTGGCAAAGCCTCTGGTAGTCTGAAAGAACGAGTAGTCGAACAGGACCTCCGGCACAAGAATCCTTCCACGTTCTTCAGGGGGATTGGCGCTGTGCTCGGCTATCGCCCACCTCCGGGATCACTGAAAGGGAAGAGGAATCAAAACAACTACAGGTTCAGCGCTACGGCCACTAAGTTGATCATTGAGTGGATCAACTCTCATCTTTCTGTTCGATGGAGTGTCTTAAGCGAGCACGACATTGAATTGTTCGAACCGAAAGCTATTGCATCTCTACGCCCGCTTTTGAATAGTCAGCACAATCCAGAGCCACTTCCCGAACTCGTTGCGCTGAGAGAGCAATGCAGGGTAATAGCAAAGTCATGACACCAACTAGGGTACCTTTTCGCGGTCCACATCTGTGCTCGCTTGAAACAATAGCTTGCGGCTATCCCAACCGCCGGTGTCCCCTGATTCACTATATTCTGGGGGTTATTAGCTTCCCCTGCTAACACAGACCAGACACGTGCTAACTCCTTATTGACCCCAAGATCCGCCCGTCAGCAGGGATCGTAAGCCATTCTTGAATATGTCCTAGAATTGGACACGTTTTGTCAACGTGTCCATTTTTGTTGCTTTTGTGGACACGTTTAGATAACATGTCCAAGGCGTGGACACGTTCAGTTCCGGAGCTTCCAGCCTGGCCGTCTCGTGAAGCGGCTGCTATCACCGTTCAGGTCAAAAAGGCCCTAAGAAACCCAATGACATTTAACCCAGCAAACCCGTATAACGACCTTCCTCTTCTGCCGCCCAAGACTGACGTTGAAACAAAGAAAGTGCTGAAGAAGGTCGTTGCCGCAGGACGGACGCTCGCTGAACTAAAGGGGCTCGGTGCGACAATCCCAAACCAATCCATCCTGGTGAATTCGATTGTCCTGCAGGAGGCCAAGGCAAGTTCTGAAATCGAGAACATAATCACTACAAATGACGCACTGTTTGAAGCATTTACCTCTGGCTCAGCCCGGATTGACCCGGCGACAAAGGAGGTTCTTCGATATCGGGAGGCATTGTGGGTGGGTTATGGAGATCTCAAGAAACGAGGGCTTCTGACCACCAATCTATTTGTGAAACTTGTTCAGATCATCAAAGAGAATAGTGCAGGGATCAGGAAACTCTCCGGAACTGTCATACAAAACGTGAAGACGGGAGCAATCCTCTATACGCCCCCAACCGGGGAAGCGGTCATTCGGGACAAACTCAGAAACCTTGAAGAGTACATTCATGCCGAAGATGACATGGACCCGCTCATCAAGCTGGCCATTATACATTACCAGTTTGAGGCCATCCATCCGTTCTATGATGGCAACGGCCGCACAGGTCGTCTACTCAATAGCCTCTATTTGGTTGCGAGGGATCTGCTGGACCTCCCGGTATTGTACCTCAGCAAGTACATCATCGATCGCAAGGAGGAGTATTACCGGTTGCTGCGAGGTGTGACGACGAAAGGGGAGTGGGAACGCTGGATTCTCTATATGCTTGATGCCGTTCAGACTACAGCAGTTGAAACGAGAGAAAAGATCAGTGCGATTCGCGATCTTCTAGGTCACACGTTAGAGCTGGGACGGCGGAAGCTGCCAGCGAAGGTCTACTCCAAGGAGCTCGTCGAGATACTCTATAATCAGCCATACACGAAAGTGCAAACGTTGGTGGATGCTGGCATTGCCGAACGGAAGACAGCCGCAGTCTACCTTCGTGAATGCGAGCGCGCTGGAATTCTTCGTGGCAAGAAAGTCGGGAGGGAGGTCCTCTACCTAAACGTGAGCCTTTACAGGCTCTTGTCGAAGTAAGCTACGCACCGGCAGGGCCCCCGGCAGTGAGGCAGTGGTTTGGTTGACTTCTCTTTTCCTAAGTAGTATATTCGATCCACAATTCCTCTGCTAACGGTCTGCTAACGATGGCCTCACGAGTGGCAGAGAGATCCCGCAAAGCAGTATCCATTCTGCAGATTCTGCGGAGGAAATCGGTTTCCTAAACCGTAGGTCAGCAGTTCGAATCTGATCACCACTCAGTTGATGTATTGTTTTCTAGGTTGGTGTCATTGTCCACACGAAGAGCGTCTCGTTGTCGATCCAGATGGAACGAGATTTCAAGATATGTTTTTCATGTCATTGAGGCTTTTCGGTTTTGCTTGACATGTTGCCGGTATGGAGTTATCTTGTATTACAATCCATCCACTGCTAACAGTGTGCTAACACCTGGGTTGGGATTTGGTGCAGAAGGTGAACAAAAAGGTGTTGAATCGCCGGATTTTCGTTACAAGTGGAAACTGAAAATCCATGTGTCGGCGGTTCAATTCCGTCCCTGTCCACAAAAGGTGTCGCTGTTTTGCAGTGACACCTTTCTCATGTTCCACTTGTCGTCTGTTCTTGTCGACACCCGCCTCAAGGAACTCGTTTCAGCTGAACCTACCTTTTAAGTCTCGCATCCTCGGCATTGAGCTCTGGGCTCCCATGCGGGTGACAGAAAACCCAGCTACACGATTGGCGAACTGGATTGCCGCGTGTGGGTGTTGACCCGCAGCCAGCGCGAAGGCAAAGGCACCATTGAAAGCATCACCGGCGGCAGTCGAATCGACTGACTTCACTCTCATTGCTGGAAATGTATGAACACCGCCCCGATTGACAAGCATTGCACCTCGTGCCCCGAGCGTAACAACAATATTGCCCACACCCTGTCCGAGGAGCTCTCGGGCCGCACGAACTATTGACTGCCGATCGGACCCGGACAGCCCCGTGAGTTGACGGAGCTCAGTCTCGTTCGGTGTCAGATAGTCGATCCTCCTCAGTAGAGATTTGGGCAGCGGCCGGGCTGGAGCTGGATTCAGGATTACCGTTGCACCACTCTTCTTTGCAAGCAATGCTGCCCGGCCGACCGTTGGAACCGGCACTTCCAGTTGGACGAGGAGGATAGAGGAGCGCCTGAAGAGCCCACGCTTTCGAAGAATATCGGCAGACGATAGACGCATATTGCTGCCCGACACCACAACGATCTCGTTCTGTCCCGACCCGTCCACAGTAATCAGTGCGGTGCCGGTCGGTTCTTTCGGATCCACAATTACCTCTTTCATCTCCACGCCGTCGCGCTGCATGCTTGCAGAGAGGTTTTCCCGAAAGAGATCCTTTCCCATCCTCCCCACAAAGGTCACATGCCCTCCGAGTTTTGCCGCACTGACAGCTTGATTGGCACCCTTTCCGCCGGGGAACATGCCGAAGGAAGCGCCGAACACGGTCTCCCCGGGCATCGGGAAACGCCGAGTAGTAACAACCATATCCATATTGGCGCTTCCGACGACGAGAATTCTCTTCGGCTTTGTTGTCATCGTGGTACCACTAAGATGTATAATCAAACATAGTGCAGGAATACCAATTCATCCTCCTGCCGGCCACCACTCAGGCTTCGGTGGCGGGAAAACTCCCTGTTCGATAGCCACGCCGTAGAGCGCTCCCATGGTGGGGCCGAAGGTGCCCTCATATCCAGAGGTTAATCCCTCCCAGGAAAGGAACTCGTTTCCCTCGCCCATCTGGCCGCCGGCCCCTCCAGTGAAAAGGCCCTCGGCGAACCCCGCATCAAGGTCTGCTGCCATCGCCTGAGCCCGTTCGGTGAAGCCATGGATGGAAAGCGCCCGGAGGTAATATGTAATAGCACTCGGGGACATGGATCCATCGGTGAACATCTCGAATGTCGATTCGGTCCAGGAATAGTTGTCCATCACCGGAAGCATGTGGTCTTCCGGTTTCAGAGGCAGAAGGTTAAAGGGGAGACCCAATCGTGCGGAGTTGAGCCCCAGAGTATCGCGAAGTGTCTCCAACCCGGCTAGGGCTTGCCGCGCAACGTACGGCGCCAAGACACCGAAAGCGCATGCTACTCCATTGATCCAGAGATAGGCGTAGTCATGTATCTGCCTGTCACGACTCAGCCAGCCAATAACCCAGCCGGTCTCCGGGTTGATGAAGTGTTCCGCGTAGTTCGCCTTTAGGTCTTCTGCTGTCTTGCGGGTTTGAGCCGCGAGGGTTTCTCGGCCGAGCCCGTTCAGTAGGGCCGTGGCGTTCCGAAGTGCACGGTAAGTCCAGGCATTGACGTAGGCATCCAGATGACCAAACCCCACAACGTCCCAGGCGTTTGAGCTCCAGCGATGGGAACCCGAGTTTCCTGAGAGATCCCGGCAGATTGCCAACCCTTCATCGCCGATGGTCGCAAGTATCCGCTCCACAGCCGCGATGAGGCCCGGCTCGACTGACGTGAGCCATTTTTCGTTTGGGGCAGCCTGAAAGATCCGGCCGGCCCCCGAAACAAGAACCGGGTCAGAGTCTAGATAGAGATTCCGCCAGTAGCCGTAGCCGCTGCCGTCCATCAGGGCTCGGGTGATCGTGAAACGCGCGGTGTCCACAGGGTCGAATCCACCGGACGATCTTTCGGTGAAGGCTGCCACCTCAATCTGCGCATGCTGATTCAGGTGACAGTTTACAGAAGCCGCATGATTGGAAAACCCGCCCATTTCAGGGCGGTAACAAGAAAAACTGGAGGCCCAGTGACGTTGCACACCCGGACCAGCTTGCCCCTCTCCACGGGAGACGGGCTGGAGGTTCTCAACGGAGAACTCGAGCGCAGCTCTGATTTCGCCGGCCGGAATGACAAGGCAGCTGTCGGCCGCGGGCCGGGGGCCGACCCCGATCCCGGCAACCACCTCGTTGCTGTTCCGGTAGCTCTCTGCCTGCAAATGCACGAGGTCCGTCTCGCCCTCCAGG
>JBATTW010000452.1:0-2189 GCA_049670805.1 Bacteroidota bacterium | reverse complement strand
CAGAAAGGGTAGAACGATGCGCCATCACAGAAAACCGTTGGAAATGCTAATCTCTCCCATCCTGGTTCTGGGGATGCTGGTTTTTGCTTCTTCTGGCAGTGCCCGGGTATTGTCACAGATGACGTCTCCGGAAGATCAGGCGGATGAGACGCCAGGGAACGGTTTAACAACCACGGTCGTCACGATCACAGCTCCCGACGGTTCCGAATCTGTCTACACCGATCAACGCCCCATCGGGAACACCGCCGTCCCGGCGGACCCGACAGCAGCCATATGCGAAGGCTACTGGAGGGGAACCAGCGAAACGGAGTTTTTATTGGAGAGTCAAACCCGTATTGACACCTTCAAAGTTGCATTTCGGAACATAGGTGGTTGTTTAAAGGTAACAGTGAAGAAGTTCCCCGTGATGTTTTCAGGTAACAGCTTCACGATAAGTTATGACTTCACGAACGTCAGTGCCGGCTCCTTGACCGGAACTTTCTCGTCCGGGCGAGACAATGTCAGCGGGACGTTTACCTACACCAGTCTGCAATGTGGCGGCATAAAAAGCGGGACCTGGATTGCCACCCCGGCGGTGCACTGCGCTCCGGGGCCGGACATCGATGTCACTCCCTCGTCCTTTGCATTTTCAGTGGAGGAGGGTGGGTCGGATACTGAACTCATGACAATCACCAACGCCGCCGCGCCCGGGTCACGCGATCTATTCTGGTACGCTGCCAATCAAGAGCCAACGTTACAGATGAGTGATGGACGAACATTGCCGGTGAGCCTGCAAAAGGTCCGCAGGGTAGATAATTCTCACAACACGGTCGGTTCCGTGAAGAATGAAGAGCCCGGGCTTGACCCGAACGGGGATATCGTTGGCGCGACGAATGGCAACATCTACCCTGATGCAGCCGGCACCTATGCCGGTTCAGTCGAAGGTCTGGGGGATGTCGTTCATTCGTTCAGCTCTGCCGTCTCAGGTTTCTTTGGATTGGAATGGGTGGATGGATTCATCTGGGCAACATGTCATTATGATAAGATTCTGAACAAACTCGACCCGATTCATGGAACCGTGCTGGATCAAATCGCCGTTCCGGAAGCCAGCCGGACGACCGGTTTAGCATGGGACGGTAGTGCCTTCTGGATTACCGATGCTGGAGCTGACGTCATCAACAAAGTTGATCTTTCGGGGGCCATCCTCATGACCTTCGATGCTCCATCGAGCGGGTCGGTTGGCCTGGCCTGCGACGGAGCGTATCTATGGGATGTGGATTGGGTGAGTGACGAATTGCACAAAATCGATCCAGCCGATGGCTCGGTTCTACTCACACTGCCTGCTCCTGACAGCCGGCCAGCCGGAACGGCCTGGGACGGCCAGCACATCTGGATTAACGGCCGCAGTAATGCAACCACGTATAAAATTGACCCTTCTGATGGCGCGGTCATCGATTCATTCGCCACACCTCCGGGACCCGGGGCCAATAACGGACACGGGACAGCATTTGATGGGCAGTATCTGTGGATCGTAAACTCCGATGTGCAGCAGCTCTATCAGATTGATATAGAAAAGAAGGGTGGCTATGTCTGGCTCTCAGAGGATCCCTCGAGCGGAACATTGTCCGCGGGTGGCAGCGATGTCGCTGTTCTAACCGTTGACGCATCGGGGTTACCACGCGGTTCCTACAACGGCAATCTGATGATCTACAGTGATGATCCCGATGAGAATCCAGCGATCATTCCCATTACGCTGGACGTGGGTGTGGTCGCGGTAGACGATGAGCCGGCGATCCCGAAACAGTTTGCCCTGAGTCAGAACTACCCCAACCCCTTCAACCCCAGTACGGCGATAGAATTTGCGCTGCCACATTCCGGGTTTGTGACGCTAAGGGTTTACAATGTTCTGGGAGAAGAGGTAGCAACGCTCGTCGCTGGAGACCATCCGGCTGGTACGTTCAACGCTATATGGGATGCATCTGATATGCCCAGCGGTGTCTACTTCTACAGGCTGACTGCTGGGGAGTATGTTCAGACGAAGAAGGCGGTGCTGATGAGGTAGGCCTTCACCGATATCAACTCACTGTAGCGTTTCAGAGCCATCCGGACAGTTGAGGGGTCGAGATTAAGAGACGGTTTTGGGATATTTGAGGGTGTGAGCAGTGAAAGGAGTTCTGAGATGAGTTCTGCGAACCAAAGCCCAGAGTCAG